>JABMOK010000001.1 GCA_013204155.1 Pseudohongiella sp.
GGATAAGGATAAGGATAAGGATAAGGATAAGGATAAGGATAAGGATAAGGATAAGGATAAGGGGGGAATCATGAGTGACAGTTTGGACAGTCAGCACTTTAAGAAGAGTGAACAGAGCAAATGGAGTCTGGTAGGGAAAGATCCCTATGCCATGCCTATCGACGAAATTGATTTATCTCATCCTGGAATTTGGCAGGCGAACCAACAGCTGGCTTTTATGCAGCGCCTCAGAGAGGAAGACCCGGTTCATTACTGCAAGCAATCCGCTGTCGGTCCTTACTGGTCGGTAATGAAGTACAAGGACATTATGCAGGTGGATACTTCGCCGCATATTTTTTCCTCTGAGCCAACCATTGGCATCGTCGATACCTTTGAGGAGTTTACCCTGCCGGCATTCATCTCCATGGACCCGCCCAAGCATGATGAGCAGCGGCGTGTGGTGCAGGACGTGGTCGCACCCGCGAATCTGAAGAATCTCGAACCGTTGATTCGATCGCGGGTCTGCACGATATTGGATAGCTTGCCTGTGGGAGAGGAATTCGATTGGGTGCAGCGTGTTTCCATAGAGTTAACCACCCAGATGTTGGCCACACTTTTCGATTTTCCCTTCGAGGATCGGCGTAAATTAACCTACTGGTCAGACGTGGCGACCGCTATCCCCGGCCGCGGCGTGGTGAAAGATTATGCCGAGCGCGAACAGGCAATGCAGGACTGCCTGGCCTGTTTCACCGATCTGTGGAATCAGCGAGTCAACACGACGGCGGGTAGCGACCTGGTATCCATGTTGGCTCACGGTGAAGCGACGAGGAATATGCCGCCCATGGAATATCTCGGCAATATTATCTTGCTCATCGTTGGCGGTAATGACACTACACGAAATTCAATATCTGGTGGCGTGCTGGCCCTGAACGAAAATCCGGCAGAATATGCCAAGCTGCGGAATGATCACGGGCTGATAAAAAACATGGTGTCTGAAATTATTCGTTGGCAGACGCCATTGGCCCATATGCGCCGCACCGCGAAAGTGGATACGGAACTTGGCGGCAAACAAATCTCTGCGGGTGACAAGGTGGTCATGTGGTATGCCTCCGGCAACCGTGACGAAGAGGTGATCGAGCGGGCCAACGATTTCTGGATTGACCGACCTAATGCGCGCCAGCATTTGTCCTTTGGCTTTGGTCTGCACAGATGCATGGGCAATCGCCTGGCAGAAATGCAGCTTCGAATTGTATGGGAAGAAATCATGCAGCGCTTTGATACGGTTGAAGTGGTTGCCGCGCCAGAGCGGCTGTACTCCAGTTTCGTTAACGGTTACGCCAGGCTGCCGGTAGTGCTTCATCCATTGAATTAGTTTTCCGGATTTGCAGTGGAAGAACCAGGGGTCGCGGTAAAACGCGGTGAAGAAATTCCACTGGGCGGCGGCGAAGAATTGATGACCGCTGACGCGATCGAAAAAACAGGATGACTAATCGGGTACGACGAAATAGAACAGGCAATCCTTGCGGGCAATTTCCGGATTGCTGGTCACCATAAACAGTTTTAAGGTTTGAGCAGGATATAATTCTCCCTCTCTCAATTCGAAATAATCCAATAAGCGTTCCTGGTTTTTTGTATCCTTTGCCGTCAGGTTGTTGGCTAGTTCTCCGGAAACAAAACCAAGCTTGTTTTCCGGGCTTACCAGGCCGAAATTGAAATTTTCCAGGTCGGGTAGCAGAGTCACGCCATCGCTCATTAGACAATGATCGCCATAGGCAATATCGCTTCCCTCGACTAATTCCAGACGCAAGGGACTGTGAAAGAACTCCAGTGTCATATCCGTGTGTCCGACAGTTAATACATCCTCAGAGCTTACGTAGCGGAATAGTCCTTCGCACGCCAACAAGTGTGATTCATTGTCCTGAGCGCCGCCACATTCTATGGTGACGGTTGGCATCATGTTTTCGCTTATCTCCATCAGCGAACCCAGAGAGAGATCGCTAATAATCGTGCGGTGAGTAAATAGTGAGATCAGTGCGTCATGGCGCGCATCCATAAAGGTGGTTACGCCAAATGATGGGCTGGAGCCAGAGGTATTATGAATATCGATGACGCATTCTGGATCTAACTTCTGCAGCTTTGCGATCAGGTCTTGTGCGAGAAAGTCCTGATCTGTATCCCCATAGGGAGGTTTGAAGCAACGGTTCAGATCTTTGTGATTAGGCAGCATCCTGTAGATGAAGCCAGGGGCCTGGCGTGCGGCATCGACGCTGGCGATAAAGAAGTGAATATCGACAGCGGGCTGAATTTTTTGCTTTAGTGTGTGATACACGGCATACAGGCCTGAGGGCTCGTTGCCATGCAGTAGCGTGACGGCCGCCCGACAGCGTGAGGCATCTTCACCGGTGATGTGAATATGAGTTGGGCCGGGCAATAGATGTAAAAATTCAACTACCGATTCACCTATCGCTTCGGAGTCTGGATTTTTCCAGTAGTGAAATTCATTATGTTTGGGTTTTGCGGGTTGCTCCATTTTATGGCTTGCCTTTTTCTATTTCTATTTCTATTTCTATTTTACTTCCATTTTGCGACCGGCAGGTTGGCCGCGCTGTTTTTTTGATATTGCTGAAACATGGCGATCAAGGCTTCACGCTTGTGCATATCCTTTCTCAGTTCGGCCAGTTTTCGTAATTGCCATTGTGCACCATTTTGACCGGTGGAAAGTCGTTCTTCGATTACCTGTAGCAAGGGTTGAAAATCGGTTTCCATAAAACCCATTGCGGCGAGTTGCGCAGGAACTTCCGGTAATAAATTTCGCAATATCTCCGCTACAGACTTGTATTCGGGTTGGCTCTGTTGAGGAGAAGGCCAGAATAATTCGGCCGCCAGACCCTTCTGCGCCGCCCGATAAAAATTCGCGGTGCAGTAAGTAAATGGAATGGCGGGGAGCAACTGCTTAATATTGGCTTGCAGCAGTTTTGCCAGGCCGATTGCCAGCGCGGCATTCGCCATCATATCGACGATGCTCGGTCCGGCGGGTAGGGCGCGCATTTCTATGCGCAGGTGGCCGCCGTTAACTGGATCATAAACAGGCCGGTTCCAAAGCCAGATCGAGCCTTGATGCAGGCGTAACTCCTGCAATTGCGGCGTCCCGCCGCTCCTCACTACGGCCATTGGGTCTTCCGCTGAGCAAACCGGCAACAGTGGGCGATACAGCAAGGCCGCTTCGGCAAAAAGTTCGAAAGCACTCTCCCTGATCCAGTTATTGCCAAAATTGACTCTGGCTGGAACCGGGTGCAGAGGGTCATCGGGTCGACAGTCGATAGACTGTTTAAACAAGGGAATGCGGGTCTCCTGCCAAAGTCGATGGCCGAACAGGGTGGGTGAATTTGCTGCCATCGCCACAACCAGAGGTGTTACCAGTTGCACCGCGTTATAGAAATCGGCAAATTCATTGGCCGGCACCCGAAGATGAATTTGAAAGGAAGTATTCGCGCCCTCCAGCGTCACATCATCTATTGCCAACTGCAATTTGTCTTCGCCTTCGATGGCGATGGTGAAAGGCCCGCCACGAAGTTCTGTCAGCTCTTTAGTTAAGGCTTCGAATCTTGGCAGTTTGGTCATCGCATGGTAGCCGGTATCCGATTGTTCCAATGTCGGTAGAATGCCGACGGGAACAACATTGCCTCCCCACTGTGCCGCACAGGAATTTATTTTCTCCATGGCCAGCAGTGCTTCATTTTGCGTTGCAGCGAAACAATTATCTTTGAGCAGCACCGGGCTGAAATTGTACTCCAGATTATAGCGATTCAATTCCAGGGTTAATTGCGGATCGTTAAGCTGTTTGATTATTTCTTGATTGATATGCAGTGGGCGGCATTGCTGGTCGACAATATACAATTCGAGTTCGGCGCCGAAGGATAAATCTCCGTCGCCAAACCCGGGTCTTGCAAGCACACTCTCGAGAGCTTGTAGATTGGTTCGCAAGCGAGAACTGAAGTGACTAAAGTCGTCTGCAGTAAAATCTGTTTTTTCTATGTCCAGACCCATAAATCCGCCTTAATGAATCAGCAGGCTACGAATGTTTAGAGTAGCAGCTTTGTTTTCCCAAGCAAAAGAAAAGCATGCAATTGGGAAGCAATTATTTTCCGAATACATTCTCTTTGTCGGTGCGTATGAAACGACTATTACCCTCGCGGCGGGTAAATCCTACGCGATCAAAATATTCGAGTATTTCTATACACAGGTTGCGGCCAATTTCCGAGGCGTCGCGAAATTGGATAACGGAAAAACCATCATCATCCTCACTGGTCTGCGCCAGTTGTTCGATAAATCCAGCCAGAGCCATAATCGTTTCTGGCAGGTAATGGCGATTCTCCGCGACTTTTACCAGTGTTCCCGCCTTCGTTGATTGGCGTAATATGCCCTCCAGAGCCTTTAGAGGAATATTGGTTAAATCGACCAATTCTCTGGTGCGCGGCGGAACATTACCAGCCTTCAGCAGGATAGGATGAATTTTGGCAAGAAAATCCTGTTCTTCCTGGCTCAAGACGGTTTGATGGGCAGGCAGGTGCAACAGAGTCCCGGTGCGTTTGATAGCGCCGTCTTTCAGCAAGCGCTGCAGAATTCCGTGAAACAAAACATGTGAGCCGGCGAAATCCACTCCATGACTTAGGGCAGGTTCACTGATGCCCTGTTGATTTCCATGCTGCTGATGAAACCCGCTGATATGAGTGAGGATATGTTGGCAATATTTCGCATAATATTTTTCGTGTAACAGAATCGGTAGAGTCTGCTTCTCTAGTTGTAAAGAAACAAACGGCAGGTTTTCCGCTTGCAGCCTTTGGCAAAACGACTGGATGGCGGACTCTGTATGATTCCTGCACTGAGAAAACTGCTGCAGCTTGATGCCATCGGCGAGCAATTCCAATAGTTGCTTGATCGCTTCAAATGAGTCGTGATCCAGTGCCGCAAGAACGGCCAGGCGAGATTCACTGCTGCGCTTGCGGCGTGGAACAAAGATGTCGATGACTTTGCCGCCGCCAATGGTATTTTGCGAGGCCGGATCGCGCAGAATAAATCGATCCCCATAGTGAGCGATTAGCGCATCGGTAGATTTTATTTGAAAATAGGGATCCTGATTACTGCCCAGTTGGCGAATCGTGACAACATGATGGGATGCGCCAATGTACAGATGATACAGGGCATTACTGCGAAGCTTGATTGTGTCGTCAATAAAACTGACGTGCGCATCAAATCGGCTAAGCGGACAATACAGCGCCTCATCGACCAGCCAGTCGCCCCGGTTCACCAGTTTGTGATTTAGACTAACGCTCGCCGAGGCTCGCTGTCCCTGGTGAATTTCGGTGAGATCGGTCTTGTCGAGTCGCGCGGCTTTTAACTTGGTTAATTCACCGCTGCCGGTATGTTTTAGCGTGTCTCCCAGCTTGGCCGAACCGGCTCGAACACTCCCCGTTAATACGGTGCCTATGCCTTTTGCGGTAAAGCTTCGATCAATCAGATAGCGAAAGAATCGGCCCTGTTCTGTAGCCTTTTGGGTAAAATTTTCGCTAAACAGCGAATGCAGATAATCCACCAGTGCCGGTATGCCGGCGCCGCTGGCATTTGAAACAGGAAACACAGGCGCGTCTTGCAGGCTTGTGGTTTTTAGCAATTGCTGAATTTGGGCGGTCACGGTTTTAACCCGCTCCGGTTCGCAACGATCAATCTTGGTTAATGCAACTATTCCGCGTGGCACGGCGAGCAAATCCAGAATTGCCAAATGTTCCAGGGTTTGCGGCATGATGCCATCGTCCGCCGCGACCACCAACATCGCGCCATCGACGGCGCCCACGCCCGCCAGCATATTGTTGATGAAATCGATGTGGCCAGGGACGTCAACAAACCCCAGCGTATTATTGTAAGTGACGCCATCGTCTTCTGATGAAAAATGCTGATAGGCATAACCGGGGACAATGGTTAGGCCGCGTGATTTTTCCTCCGCCAGGCTGTCCGTATCGGTGCCGGTGATGTGCCTGACCAATGAGGTCTTGCCGTGATCGACATGACCCGCCGTGGCGATGATTAGTGAACGTGTGTTCATCGGGGAATTATCTGGGCTTATTGGGGACATGTATGGTCACTGGGAATAATGCTGGGTTTACCGAGATGTTTGCTGGAAAACCAGTTGCAAGCTTAGCTTAAAAGTTAGCGGGGGGAACTCACTACAAGCATCCCCCGCTAAACAGAGATTATCAGGGGGTCACACTTGCCTGCGTGGGCGCTTCATCGCGATTGAAGCGGACTATGAAGTAAATCATGGTCGCGACAATCAGTGCGGCGACTATGAAGCCGGCATTGATAATGCCGGTACTCATATTTACGATGCCGTAACCGATGGCGCCAGTAAACAGCGCGTAGTAGCAAAAAGGCAGAAGGGTCTTGCGTATTACCGCGCCTTCCTTGCCAATCAAGCCCGCAACCGCCGAAGCGGCAACAACATTGTGCACGCAAATAATATTACCCGAGGCACCACCAACCGCCTGCAGGGCGACGATCCAGATTGGGTCGACCATGATTCTCTCTCCCACACCGAACTGGAACAGCGAGAACATCATATTACTGACCGTGTTGCTGCCGGCGACAAAGGCACCCAGGCCGCCGATGAAGGTGGAGAAAAACGGCCAGGCGGAACCGACCAAATTGGCTACGCCTTCCGCTAACACCAGTGGCATTTGCTCGTAACCGGCAGCGCCGCCGCTGGAACTGATAAACACCTGTACCATGGGCACGGTGAACACCAGGGCCATCGAAGCCGGCACCAGGGTCTTAACCGACTGGCTTAAGCCAATCTTATACTGAGAAAACTTTAGCCCATGTAGCAAGATGGTGATAAGGGACACGATGATGAAAATAGTACCCGGCGACCACAGCGGTTGAAAGGTGGCGGTGATATCGCTGCCGAAAATTGATTGCCAACCCCAGGTAATGAAGGCATTGGAACTGCGCAGATAAGACTCCAGACCAAAATAAGGCAGTCGGGTAATAACCAGCAGTCCAGCGACAAATAAGTAAGGAGACCAGGCCTTAACAATGCCCATTATCGGCGCGTCTTCATCTTCAGCCTCGAGCTTCAGCACACCGGTCCATTCTTCGTCCCAATTTTCCTTGTCATCAAAATCCCAGATGTCATCTGCTGCCGGGAGCAGGAATCCGGCCTTGGCCGCACTGACTACAATGGCCAGTCCAACCAGTCCGCCTATTAATGAGGGAAATTCCGGGCGGAAGTAGGTCGCCACCAGGAGATAGGGAATAGTCATGGCGAAGGCCGCAAATAAGGCAAATTTCCACACCTTGAAGCCTTCGGCAAAGGTTCGATTTTTGCCGAAGAAGCGGGTCATGATGCCAACCACCAATAATGGAATAAAGGTTCCGGCGATAGCGTGAATCAGTGCAATTCGGGTGGCGATGAAGGCCAGGAATTGATCCCATTCGGCGTAACCTAACTGCACGGCATAGGCCGCGATTGCCGGATCGGCGGAAAGACCGGTATTCACCCCAACCATAATCGGTGTGCCCATGGCGCCGAAAGAAACCGGCGTACTTTGAATTATCATGCCCGCTACCACGGCAGCCATGGCGGGAAAGCCGAGGCCAACCATCAGCGGTACGGCCACCGCCGCCGGCGTACCGAATCCTGCAGAGCCTTCGATGAAGGAACCAAATAGCCAGGCGATGATGATCACCTGAATGCGCCGATCGGGTGTAATGTCAGAAAACCCCCGGCGAATCGCCCGGATGGCGCCGCTCTGTTGCAGCGTGTTGAGCAACAGGATAGCCCCGAAGATGATGTAGATTAATGTGCCGGCAACCCACAGCCCATTGGCACTGGCCGCCAGCACCTTATTCACCGGCACCTGCCAGACGAAGAGGGCGAGGCCGGCCGCGACAATATAGGCTATTGGCATGGCGCGGCTGGCGGGCCAGCGCAATATAACCAGAAACAGGGCAACGGAGATTATCGGTAATAAGGAGAGGAATGCGAGTGTTTCGGTGCTCATAATTTTTATTCTTTTTTGATGGTGAGCTAAACAGCGATAAGAGGCAGCTTAGCAGATAATATTGGTCCTGAGAAACGCATTTCCCGGGCTCCATCTTAACCACGAAGAGGCCCCTGTACAGGCTGTGTAGCTTCGAATTGCGGGCAGGCGAGGGGACAAGCGCTGAGATAAGTGGAATAATGAGTTCGGTTGTCGCAATGATTGTCGCAAAATGATTGTCGCAATAATTGGATGTCGCAATAATTGCCAGCCGCCAATGAACTGTAAAGGAGTCAGACTATGGATGTCACAACAATTGTGTTGCTGGTCATAATCGCCGCCGTATTTTTCTACATCGTAGGGATTTACAACCAGTTAGTCAGCCTGAAAAACAGATACAAGAATGCATTTGCCCAGATCGAGGTGCAACTGAAGCGACGCTACGACCTCATTCCAAATCTTATAGAAACCGCCAAAGGCTATATGGCACACGAGAGAGAGACGCTGGAAGCGGTAATTGCCGCGCGTAATGGTGCCGCCGCCGGTCTGGCTGCCGCCGCCGCAGATCCGGGGAATGCCGTCAGTATGAAGGAATTGATAGGGCAGGAGGGGGCGTTAGCCGGGGCCTTGAATAAATTCAATGTGGTGATGGAAGCCTATCCTGATTTGAAGGCCAATCAGAATATGATGCAGCTTAGTGAAGAATTAACCGCAACCGAGAACAAGGTGGCCTTTTCCCGTCAGGCATTTAACGATCAGGTAATGGCCTATAACACTTACCGGCAATCGTTCCCGACCGTGGCAGTCGCCGGAATTTTTGGTCATGCAAGCGATGCCAGCTTGTTGGAATTTGCCGACAGCGAGGCCATTCAGGAAGCGCCAAAAGTCTCTTTTTAGAAGTGCGGCATTGAATTCACAAACGGGTTTAACATTCATCTTTTCTTGAAGCACATGCAATGAATTTTTTTGAATCGCAGGATACGGCCAAACGCAACACATCAAAGCTGATCTTTCTGTTTGTGTTGGCGGTGCTGTCACTGATTGTGGTGACTAATATTCTGCTCATGTTGATTTTTGGTTTCGCCGAAACTGGAATGACAGGCGGCGCGGCCACGCCCTCTTTTCAATTTGACTGGACTTCATTCTTGCTGGTAAGCGCGGCCGTTAGTGGCGTAGTTCTGCTCGGCAGTTTGTACAAGATTAGTGCCTTGTCGGGCGGGGGTGCCCGCATCGCGGAAATGATGGATGGCAAGTTACTGGTGCCCGGCGTGCAAGCCTTGTCCGAGAGGAGGGTGCTTAATGTGGTTGAGGAAATGGCCATCGCCTCTGGCACCCCGGTGCCTCCGGTGTATCTTCTGGAAGAGTCCGGCATTAATGCATTTGCCGCAGGCTATTCCCCCAGCGACGCGATTATTGGCATCTCTCGTGGCGCCATTGAGACCCTGAGTCGTGAGCAATTGCAGGGCGTTATCGCCCACGAATTCAGTCATATCCTGCATGGCGATATGCGAATTAATATCCGGCTGATCGGCGTGCTGCATGGCATCATGATATTGGGCATCATCGGCTACCATTTATTAAGAGGCGGCGCTTATAGTCGTCGATCAAAAAATTCCCAGGGTATTGTGTTTCTCGGCCTGGGTCTGATTATTGTCGGATTTGTTGGCACCTTTTTCGGCAATCTGATTAAAGCCGCCGTGAGCCGGCAGCGAGAATATCTGGCCGATGCCTCGGCGGTGCAATTTACCCGAAACCCGGCCGGTATTGGCGGTGCACTGATGCAGATTGCCCTGCACAAGAACCACTCCTACTTACAGAACCCCAACAGTATGGAAATCAGCCATGCCCTGTTTGAAGAGGGACGGCACTCGGCGCTGAGTGGTCTGTATGCCACCCATCCGCCATTGGAAGAGCGGATCAGAGCGGTGTTGCCAGACTGGGATGGTGACTACGCCATCGCCAAGGTATGGTCAGCGGCCGAGTCCGAACCTCGGCGGGCAGTCAGTAGCAATAGAGAGAAAGCCACGGCAATTTTAACCGGGGCAAGCGGTGTACTGATCGCCGATGCGCTGATCAATCAGGTGGGCAAGCCCGAGCAGCGGCACCTTGAGTATGCCGATGCCTTGCTCCAGCAGACGCCGACTATTTTGCTCGACGCGGCTCGTGAACCTTCTGCCGCACGCGCCGTCATCTACCTGTTGGTATTGCATCAAAACCCGGCCCCACGGCAGCAACAGCTTGATTTTCTGGCCAGCAGTGCCGACCAGGGTGTGTACGCGGAGTTGCAAAAATTGACTGCCGAAATCGACAGCGTCGAGGCGGTACAGAGACTGCCGCTGATTACCATTGCACTGGCTAGCCTGCGCCAGCTATCGGCTTCCCAGTACCAACTTTTTAAGGAAAATTTCCAACGACTGATTGCGCTGGATAATAAGATCAGCCTGCTGGAGTGGGCGTTGCAAAAAATTGTATTCCATCATCTGGATGCGGTCTTCGAAAAACACAGAGCGGGGCATTTCGGCAAGAAAAATTTGCAGTCGTCTGGGGAATCCTGCGCGCTGTTGCTTTCCATACTCGTTCACTCCAGTTCTCAGAAGGGCATCTCAAAGCAGCAGGCATTTCTGGCCGGAGCCGAAACGCTGAATTTTCCCATGCAGTTAAAGGCCGTGGAGTCTATCAGCTTCGAGGACCTGAACGCGGCGCTGGATCAGTTGGCTCAGCTGAAGCCTCTGCAAAAGCCGGCGCTGCTAAAGGCCTGTGTGGCCTGCATTAGTGCCGATAAGAATGTGCTGCCTATAGAGGTTGAGCTGTTGCGCGCAATCGCCGCGACCATCGACTGTCCAATCCCGCCGCTGCTCGCCGATTAAACCAGGCAATGCTCCAGCATCCAGAGGATGCATAGGTTTGTAGAGCAGGCTTATGATTACCGACTGAAATCTCAGGCTGTTATTTGAGCTTGCCTGTGTTGGTCAAATTATTGGGCCAGACCGCCTTGCCAAGAGTGGGTTTTTTAAAAGGACTGCGATCTATCCCGCGTCTGATTGGTTTCCCCGATTTTTTGTCATTTTCGCTTCCCGCCTCCGTCCCGATGTGTAGAATCAGCCCCTTTGTTTGATTAGCGCAGAACTTTCGATCTGCATAAAACCTAGGGAAGTAGCTTATGTCTTGTAGTAAACAATGGATTAGATCCGCACTCGCCAGTTTCATGGTGTGTGCTTGGGGTGTTGCGGTCTTCGCCGAGGAGTGGCCCGCTACACCTCCCGCCGAGGCGCCTGCTCATTGGGGGCCGGTTTCCGCCAATTTTGAAGAAATCCCCTATCCTTATCCGGTGCATTTTCTGGAGCTGAATCGCTTCGGCCAGGATATGAGAATGGCGTATATGGATGTTCCTCCAGCTACACGCGCCAACGGCCAGACGGTGCTGATTCAACACGGCATGAACTTTTATTCCGAAGCCTACACCACTACCATCAATGCCCTGGCCGCCGAAGGTTTTCGCGTGTTGGCACTTGACCGCATCGGTTTCGGCAAATCATCCAAGCCTGAAATCCCTTACAACTTCAGTTTCGTTGCCGCCAACACGAAGGCGCTGCTGGATGAGTTAAATATCGATGAAGTGGCGATAGTAGGGCATTCGATGGGTGGCATGGTGGTGAGTCGCTTTGCCATGCTGTATCCCGACATTACTAGCCATGTGGTGTTTGTGAATCAGATCGGGCTGACCGATCAGCGTCAGAGCCGACCATGGAGTGATCCTTATGTAGGTGAATTGGGTGTATCCACCTACCAATCAATTCTGCGCGGCCATCGACGTTATTTTCCCGATGCGTGGCCGCCGGCACATCTGGAATTTGTGCGCCGTCAGTTTGGACAAACCATGAGTGGCGAATGGCCAAGACTGGCCATGGTTCGCAGGCTACAGGGCGACATGATGTACAACGATCCGGTGGTTTATGACTGGCAGCACATTAGCAGCAAGGCGCTTATCCTGGCGGGCGAGGAAGATGGATTGGCAGAGAATTTTCCGGCGCTGGTCCGACATGTTAACAGTGAGTTGCAGAACTCGACCATCCTGCTTTATCCGGGTGTCGGCCACGCACCACAAATAGAAATTCCCGATCAGTTTCATGCTGACCTGGTGCGCTTTCTCAAGTCAGATCCGGACGAGCCGGCGAGTGCCTGGAAGTAGGCCTGGCTGGATAGATAGAAGCGTTTTTGGCGAGATAGAGCCAGGGAGATAAAACGGAAGTGGTCAGAGGGATAAATAATAATCAGTTGTAACAATTGATTAAAAACTAATCCCTCTGACTTTAAATTTGCGAGTTGCTGTCAGTAATCACAGCAAACAGCGCTAGTGTGCTTCTTCTTCCAAGGTCCAGAGTACATGAGTTATGAGAATCTGACCGTTTGACAGAATGCGCTCAAACACTGAGTTTCGGCCCAATGAATCCTGTCTGACTGCCTGTCCCCATTCAGAAGAATCGTTGGGGTTTATACCATCAGCGGCGGGCGATTGATTCGGTTTTTTACCGCCACCCTTGCCACCACCACCACCACCACCACCACCACCACCGGTGCTGGTTGAATTCAGGTGCGCATAAATATCTCTCAGCAACTGATAGTCATGTTCATTGGGAATGAGATTGGGCTCATTGGCCACACCCCCACGGATTTCACCACCCTCAGGATTGTCTGTGTAATCCATGCATGTGCCTAGATTGAGATTCCCGAAGATTTCATCCTGGTGACCGAGGCCGAATGTGTGGCCCACTTCCTGGCACATGACAAAATCTCTCCACGCGTCCGTGTTATAGCCGGAGTCAATAGGGTCTTTGTTGAAGTAGGTGTCATTTAGCTTCACAGCTCCCTGGGTAATATGATTTTCCTTGCCTCGTGTGGCCCAAATAGAAGCGATACCCAGCCAGCCGGTATCTCCATAGTAACCATTGCAAACTTCTACCAGACCCGCGCTGGGGCTGCAGCTGGCATTACTTCCACCGACCACAATGACATTGCTCAGTACCGGGTCTGAATTCCCAGTTAACAGTATTGCATTGTTCCAGGCTGACGATGCGTTTACGAGGCTTAATGTCCAGTCATAAGGTAAAGAGACAGAAGTTAAGTTGTCGTCCAGTTCAAGCGGGGACGCTACGGCTTCTGCGCTGGAGATATCCCAGTGATACTTTCCCCACGCGTGGTCAGCATTCACGGCAACCGCGTATAAACCGGCAGTCAATAGGGAGGCGGCGGCCAAAGATAATTTGAGTTTTTTCACGTTTTTCGCTCCTGCTTCTTTTTATAGCCCGAAGCTATTTTTGGCTAAAATTCAGGTAATTAGCGCCATACTAGCGCGTAAAAAATCTAAACATAGCAGCGACAGCAAAGCAAGTACTACAGACTCATTCAAGACGATATTCCTGGCCTGTAAAACCCTATGACAAGCATTGTTATTTCTACCTACAAAGCCTACACGAATAAGGCGGCATGCGCCCCTTCTTGGCTTGGTATTGATACTCGTGATAGAACCCTATACCTTTAGTTGATCTATGCGCAAAAGGATTCAGCCACGTGGAAAGCACATCTTTTATTGAGGCTGTTAGATACGCGATTGATTTGCGTCTGGCAGAAGTAGACGCCTTGCCTCAAGGCGTACAAATCTGGATGACGTTTATGCGCAGCCTCTACCTTTCCGCCGCTGTCTTTGTAATTTGGAAAAAAGAAGCGCGCTTTGTGCTGGCAATGGCCTTGTCAACGGCCGTTCTAATCATCGGCGTAAAAACATTCTTTCCTGAAATACACAGCGGCGATATAGGCACCGTGGTTCACCTGTTGCTCTGGACTCCCGTGTTGATTTATCTGTTAACTCAGCACGCCGTATTTGTAGAGGAAATCAAATCGAAACAAGCCTTCTCGTTTATTTATGGCGTATGGTCTTTTGTGGTGGCTGGCGTTTTGGCAACCTCGTTGGTGCTGGATCTTGGCAGTGTTTTATTCTGAGCGTAAATATTTTATCAGGGTCCTGTTTTATTACGATCGTATTTTATTAAGAGCGTATTTTATTAAGACTGTATTTTATCAAGAGCGTATTTTGGCAGAGTCTTATGCAGGAAAAATTCGCCACCGTCTGACTCGTACTAGCGTGAGATAATTTAATTGGATAACTTGCTTCTACGCAATAGATTTACCGAACAATTTGCTCTTCGCCTGCCTCTTATGCAAGGACCTATGGGTGGCATATCGGGCCCCAATCTGGTTGCTGCCGTTGCACAAGCTGGTGCTTTGGCGGTTCTCCCTATCTGGTCGATGTCGGTAGCGGCCGCGATCGAGAAAATTGCTGAAACGAAAGCGCTTACCAGCAAAGCATTTGCGGTAAATATCCGCGCCGATCTGGTACAGCATGAGCATATCCATGCCGCGGTGGATCAGGGTATCTCCATTATTCACCTATTTTGGGGAAATCCTGCGGCCTCTTCTCAGGCTATCCCGAACGGCATAAAAATGATTGCGACTGTATGGGATGAAGCCTCGGCTAAAGCCGCGTTGGATGCCGGTGCCTGCGCATTAATTGCACAGGGGGTCGAAGCGGGTGGACATGTACTGGGCACGACCCGCTTGCAGGAATTGATTCCTGCTGTTTGCTCTATCGCGGGTGATGTGCCGGTCGCCGCTGCAGGGGGGCTTGCTACGGCCGAGGATATCAAACAGGTATTTGCTCTGGGTGCACGCGCCGCCGTGTTTGGCACACGATTCGTCGCCACCACGGAATCGAGCGCACACAGGGATTACAAAGCAGCGATTGTTAACGCGCTTGAAGACACGACAGTAAGAACGGAATGTTTCGATGGGGCATGGCCGAATGCCCCGCACAGAGTGCTGCGCAATTCTACATTCACTACCTGGGAGAAAGCCGGTAGCCCTGCACCGCCAAATCGACCCGGCGAGGGTGATGTAATCTTGCACACGGCGAATGGCCAATCAATACCGCGTTACTTTATATCACCACCCGCACAAGGCATGACCGGCGAGATAGAAGCGGCCGTTATGTATGCGGGTACCGGTATTGGAAAAATTCAAGATAATCCTGCTGTAGCCACTTTGATTGAAGAGATTAGAGTAGACCTGCTCGCTGGCTGACTGTTGAGGCGTATTTTTTCAATACTTTCATCTTCGCCGATAGAGTAATGCCGCTTATGAGTCGTAAGCCGACCCTCTCTAAAGGTCCGCTATTGGCTATGAGTTCAACCGGTCAGCGAGATGAATATTGAATATAATTACTGTACCTTAAGGGAAACTGGCAATATCCACTTTTAGACCGCCAGAATCGAAGCAATAAGGACGCGTTTTTCTTCGACACCCACAAGCTAAACAGAGGATCTCATCATGTATTCCCGTACGTTTGCTATTGCCTTAACCGCTTGTATCTTTAGTGCAGGGGGCTTCGCCCAATCATCAGATACCTACCAGGTGCCGAAAACAGAGTTCGGTCAGCCTGACTTTCAAGCGGTCTGGAGTACTCGATTCTATACTATGCTTGAACGCCCCGAAGGCCTGCCCCTGGCTCTGTCACCTGAACAGGCGGCTGGATTTGCGCAGGCAGTTGCTGCAGGCTTTAGGGGTAATACCGATCCTGATATCGACCGACTCGGCTCGCCGGTTCTGGCCATAGTCAATGGAGAACTCCGCAGTTCCGTCATTGTTTACCCGGAAAATGGTGTGCTGCCCTATAACGAGCTTGGCACTCAACGGGCTGCCCACGGTTACTTCGAAGGCGTTGGCTACGATGGCCCTGAGCAGAGACCTGGTACGGAGCGCTGCACCGAGGCCTGGGGTTCCCCGCCTATGCGTGCGTTTAATTATCAATTGTTTCATGGCTTTGTGCAGACCGCCGATACGATCGCAATCGTAAGTGAAGAAGCCGTAATGCTGCGTGTGATTCACATGGACGGGCATTTGCGGCCAGATGCCATCAGAAGCTTCGAAGGGCACTCTGTCGGTCACTGGGAAGGTGACACGCTGGTAGTTGAAACCACGCATTACAGCGATGTTAATCCAGAACGTGCCACTCTCAGTCGGCCGATGTTAATCAGTAGTGAAGCCCGTGTGACCGAACGCTTTACACGAACCTCGGAAACCGAGCTGAATTATCAGTATACGGTGGATGATCCAAAATATTACACAGAGCCTTGGCGCGGTGAATTCTCATTCATCCGTGATGAGGGTGGGCACATCTACGAATTTACCTGTCACGAAGGGAATTACAGCATGGTCGGCGCGCTTCGTGGCACTCGAGTCGAGGAAGCACGCGCTGCTCGGGGGGAAGAGGACTGATAGACTGCGGCCGCCAATTGAATAAAAATCGATAAAATTGAGCAGTCCGCTCTCGGCCCAGAGCGCCCTAAGAATTATCAAGAGATCGACTATCCTGCATTTTTTCGAGAGGTTTGGAAAAATATTATTTATGGAAGGATTATACAGATGAAGATATACGGTCGATTGCTTGCCCTGGCTGGGCCAGAAAGGAAGGGTAAGTCGATGCTGCGCCTTGTTGGCTTGCTCGCTGTGTTGTTCGCCTTGCCAGCGGCCGAAGGTCAGTTGCCCGAGCCACGCGAGATTCCGCAACGCACGTTGCCGGTATCGAGTAACGTGAGTTCTCAGATGCAACAACTGCTTGCGGCACCGATCCCTGAAAATTGGGACAAGCCGCCACGCACCCGTGAGGAGTGGATGCCAATCGCGGCCAGGATGGACGAGGCTCCCAGCGGCGCCCAGTCTGTGCTCGAGCGATTCGGTGTCACGGCGCAGCCGATGGTCGTGAACGGAGTCAAGGCCTATATGCTGACACCGGATAACATTCCTGTGGAAAATCGCGACCGGCTGCTCATGCATATTCATGGCGGCTGCTACATGATGTTTGGTGGCGAAGCGGCAATCACAGAAGGTGCCAGAATGGCAGGATACGGCCAGTTCAGGGTACTCTCCATCGACTATCGCCGACCGCCCACATTCCTCTATCCCGCGGCACTCGATGATGCGGTGTCGGCGTGGAAGGGCGCGTTGGAGATGGCGGATCCAAACAAGATGGGTATCTTTGGTGCGTCCGCGGGAGGCGCACTGACTCTCTCGACGGTACTTAGGCTCAAGCAGGAAGGACTGCCATTACCGGCCGCCATCGCTCCAGGCACACCGATGTCTGACTTGACCAAGAGCAGCGACTCTTTCTACACCAATCGTTTGGTGGACAACGTCTTGCTAGGAACCGAGGGCCGGTGTCAGGCAATGGCCGAGGTCTATGCCGGCGGGCACGATCTGAGCGATCCGATGCTGTCGCCAGTCTATGGAGACATGAGCGGTTTTCCGCCGACCCTACTCACCACCGGTACACGTGACCTGCTGTTGAGCGATACCGTTCGTGTACATCGCAATCTTCGAAGAGCCGGCGTGGAGGCGGACCTGCACGTATATGAAGCCCAGGCCCATGCCTACTATCTTCGTGATATCCCCGAGTCAAAAGAGGCGTTCGAAGAGATGGCTCTGTTTTTTGACAAGTATCTCGCGCGTTAATTTTGATTCGCGGAATCGGGTGTGAGTTTCGCTCTTGGCCGATAACAGACAGTGAGCCTATGGTTAAGGCCGTTATATTTTTATTAATGTTTATTCTCAATCGACTACAGCCATTGACTAATAAAAGTCCAGGAAACGATGTTAAATATGATTACTTTTTCAAAGATAAAAACCCCAGCCATGCTTTTAGCCGGCTTCCTGTTAGTTGCTTGTCAAACAGGCATAGCACCTGAATTTGGCATGGTTGATTGGTATATTTCCAATGGAACAGGGAACACTATGAGCTTAAATGTATACGATAAGGTTTGCAGACAGAGCCATTTCCGTATCCGGGTAACCACAACAGAACAAACGCCCATTTCAACTTGTGCCAATAGTGCTGGCAGCGCCGAGATCAGATACCAGCGAGTAGGCGGATACAGTGTCTCGGAAAATCCTGTGCGTAATGATGTGGTGAGCGCCGGGCAATCATTATTATTGCAGTAGCTGTTTTTCAGTAGCTGTTTTTCAGTAATTGTTTTTGCAATAATTATTTTTGCAGTCATTGTTTTTGCAGTAATTGTTTTTGCAATAATTAGTTTTGCAGTAATTAGTTTTGCAGTAATTGTTTTTGCAATAATTGGTTTTGCAGTAATTATTTTTGCAGTAATTATATAGCATAAACCAGGATGAAATAATTTTTGCTGGTTGATCTCTGGGCAATAGAAAAAATTTTCGGATGGGCAAATACGAAGAGCCGAAGCAACAGAATAAACAAATCAACAGGCTTGCGATAACGCGATTCCAGCCGTCCGCTGCTGGCCGTAGCTGACCCTTTTTATACCCAAGTTTGAGCGTTTCTGAATGGCTGTAGTCGACTCAAAGAGACATTAGATTGCGCTTATGATTTTGCGACCACATAATGCTTCAATTGAATAAGAATAAGATGGGAGAAACATTGTGAATTTTCGCACACTACAGCTATTTGCATTCCTCTCGATCATAGCCGGATCGACTCTCACTCACAGTTTTGCTCAGAACGCTATTGCAGCGAGGGATTTCGATGCTGAGATTGAAGCCGCCTTGCGATCAGCCAAGAGAGCGGCGGGTTTTGAGTTTCTTGGTACACTCAATCGGATTTGCCTGCTGCCTGCGAGTGGTGGTTTAAACACCAGCGACAACCTGCCAAGATATGTGAGAGACCCGAGTACTATCCCAGCTCGCGAGCTTTGGTACGCGGAGCCCACCAAAGTTTATGACAATCTTTACTTCATCGGCGGCAAAGTGCACTCCTCTTGGGCGCTAACCACAAGCGATGGCATTATTATCATCGATACAATCTACCCTTATAACTCCGAGGAATTGATCATTGGCGGATTGCAGAAGCTCGGCCTCAATCCGGCGGACATTAAATACGTCGTCATTTCCCACGCGCATGGTGATCACATTGGGGGCGCTCAGATCCTACAGGAGCGTTACGGCGCTCAAGTTGTCATGGGCGCTGCAGATTGGGACCTCGTCGAAACATATCCAAACCGCTATGCATCCATGGCTCCAAAACGTGAGATAGTGGCAAGTGATGGCATGCAACTTATACTCGGTGACACCATTGTCTCACTCTGGGAAACTCCAGGTCACACGCCGGGTACGCTGTCATATACGTTTACCGTTTTCGATAACGGGAGACCAGTGAGTGTGGCGTATTCAGGTGGCACTGCTTTCAACTTTGTGAACAACACTCCCGATCCGGGAATCGAAAATTTCCAGATATATATCGATGCTCAACAGCACATGGCTGAGCAAGCAGATGCCGTCAATGCGTCTGTGATTCTTTCCAATCACTCTGAGTTCGACAATGCAGTCAACAGGAACAAAATGCTAGCTGGTCGTGGGGACGGGCCACACCCGTACGAAGTCGGAGAAGAATGGGTGCAGCGCTATTTTCAAGTCATGGAGGGATGCGCCAGAGCGGCGCAGATACGGCTCGAGAAAGAGCTCTTCGACGACCCCGCACTTTGACAAGGCTTCTTCTCCAAGAAAAAGTTCGGGCTCAACTGTCCGCTGCTGGCCGAAAGTACGCCTCGTGCAGATAGAATAAACCCGGCCCATGCAGCAAGGGGGGGGTAATCGGTTTCCATTTTTCCGTACCTATTTAAGAGCGAGAGCAAGCCAATGAAAATTCTTCAATCTACAGGCAAGTGGCTATTATTACTCGGCTGGATTCCCACGCTCGGGTTCGTCGCCTACGCGATAACTCAACCGCCTGCGGTTCATGCGGCCGCGGCGCGAAAACCGATCATGATTTCTCGCATTTACACTGGCGCTGACGGTCAGACCCATGTGGAAGATTATGAAATGCCATTGTCAGCCCAAAACAATGGTTCGGGTACGGACTTGTCAGAGATTCAAACGGCCCAGAGCATTCAATTCCGGCGCAATTCGCCAGAGTATTTTATTGATTGGCACAATGCGCCGCGTCGCCAGTATGTGATTACCTTGAGCGGAGAGAGTGAAATTGAATTCGGTGATGGAACCAAGGTTCGGCTCTATCCGGGACATATTTTGTTAGCCGAGGATACCACCGGACAGGGTCATATCTCACGGGCGATTGGTGATGAGGACAGGCTCTCGATATTTGTGCCAGTCGATTGACTTGAATAACGGAGTCAGAGTAAAACTGCAGTAGTTTTGCATGTTTGCTATTGGCCGAGAGCAGGCAAACCATCAATTGAACCAGACCAATCAACTGCACATTGCATAGGAGGTTTCGATGTCAATTTACCGAGGTGCCGAATACGAGGTTAAGATTGTACAAAATGACAGTGGTAAATTTTCAGCCGAATGCGCTTATACCATAGACGGACTTGGGGCAATTTCTGATCACCATTCCCAGGATGTCTGTGATATACACGGCGCATTGGAACACTTTGACAGCGAAGAGGAAGCGAGAATAAATGCAGAAGCTTCTGTGCAAAGTATAATTGACAAGCTGATTGACGGGCGCGATTAAATAAATCTTCGATATCTCGCTGGCTGAGTTCGAATCGATGGCTGAGTTTGAATCAATGGTAGAGCCATGGGGCATATTGAATAATTTCAGATGGAAAACGCTGATGCTTGCATATTTTTGCTTTAGTCATGGCGTGAATTGCCGCAGAATGGCCTTTAACTTTTCAGCACCCTAACTTTCGACCTTTGCTACAGAATTTCAAACAATGAAAATCAATCATCTCCTAATTTGCGGCTCGTTGCTGCTGCTACTGGCTCCAACGCTGAGTCATGCGCAACAGAACCAACCCAGTATTGAGCAATTACTGGTAGAGCCTTTCCTCGATGACTATTACTCCAACGTGGTGTATGGCTACGAGATAATCACAGATACCCAGAAGCATGCCAGCCGGTATGTGGGTAATAGTCTTGACTGCAGCAATTGCCATCTGCAGGCAGGGACACAAAAGGAAGCCTTACCTCTAAACGTGGCAGGGATGTACCCCAAGTGGCGAGCCAAAAATGGCAAACGCAACGGCATTGGATTGCGAATCCGGGAGTGTTTTCTCTACAGCCTGGACGGGATCATGCCGCCGGAAGATGCCCCCGAAGTGTTGGCCATCGCCGCGTATATAACCTACTTATCCCAGGGCGAGGTGATGGGTGCTGAACCTGAGGGTCGCGGGGTGCCTACACTGCCTGCAACCGGCTACGACCCCAATCCGGCTAATGGGCGTTCGGTTTATCTGGAGCAATGTTCCAGTTGCCATGGCGAGCAGGGTGAAGGGATAGAGGAAATGCCCGCTGTTTGGGGTTTAGATTCCTACAACAAAGGCGCTGGCATGAATGGTATTCGTGAAGCCGCCGGTTTTATCTGGGCCAATATGCCTTTTGGAAACGGCAAATCCCTGAGCCAGCAACAAGCACTGGACGTATCGGCTTACCTGAACTTGCAGTACCGTCCCGCAGACCCCAGAGACAGCAAATTCCTCAAGCTATTGGAAGATCTGTTCAATTGATCCGCAAGCTGCTTAAAGAGGCGACACCTTCATTTGCCTGGAAAGACAAGATGGGGGATTGGCGTACGGAGGTGTTTGCCGGTTTTGTCGGTGCCATACTGGTAATTCCCCAGGGCATTACTTATGCCTACCTTGCCGGACTCCAACCTGAATACGGTTTGTACTGCGCGATCTTCGTCACCCTGTTTTCCAGTATTCTGGGAACCTCTTCGATGATGAGCGGGCCCAACACCGCCGTGGCTATTCTCATCGGGGTGGCAGTTCTCCCTCTGGCCGGACGTGGCAGCCCGGTGTATATCGATTTCGTGTTCTTGCTTTGCATGATGGTAGGTTTGATTCAGTTGTTGTTCTGGCTGTTACGCGGGGCGCGTATTTTTCAATATCTTTCTCCGGCCGCTATCTCGGGAATTTCCGCCGGCGCCGGCTTTCTGATTATCATGGCATCACTGGACAGCATTCTTGATCTGTCTACTTTTAGAACCACTTTCTTTTATGAAAAACTCTACGTCATCATTAGTGATGCAACAGATCTGGTGAACCCCTACAGCCTGGTTATCGGTATCTCTACCATTTTGGGAGGTTATATCGGGCGACGTTATTCTGCCCGCTATTACATTATCATTGCCGTTTGCACCGGTTATCTCTGTGGTTTGTTGGTGGCTTTTATCTGGCCACAACCCTTAACCGAACTGGAATATCTGGGGCGTATGCCCTTGCAGTGGTTACCCTTTAGTATCCCCAGCGTAAATATTGAATACCTGATGACCAGCATAAAGTTGGTTCCCTACGCCTTTACTATCGCCTTCATTGGTCTCGCCCAATCGCTGGTGATCGTGAGAGAACTCAAAATGGAAACCGATCAGGACATCGACCTGGATAAAGAAGTTTATGCTCAGGGCCTTGCCAATTTTCTCGCGCCTTTCTTTTCCAGTTTTGTCGGGTCTGGCAGTTTCAACCGAACCAAGGCAAATCGGAGTCTGGGTGCCACTACTCCTTTTTCCGGCATCGCCGCAGCGGGTTTTGTACTCATTCTCATCACCTTTCTGGGTCCAGTACTGACCTATATGCCTATGGCGGCCATGGCGGGCACGCTGTTTATCGTGGGTGCCGATATGATCAAATGGAGCGATGTCAAACACTACGCTCAGGTGCGCTCTGAGCTGGTTATTTACCTCGCCACTTTCATCAGCATCATATTTTTTGGTCTGGCTACCGGCATTGTCATTGCGGTATTCTTGTCCGTTAGTGTGTTCCTGCTGCGCATTAGCCAGCTCGAACTAAGTGTAGAGAATAAAGATTCAGGCACTTTACTTAAAGTTAAAGGCGCCTTGTTCTACGCCTCCGTGGCCCACCTCACAGAAAAATTTCAGAGCCACTTTGGGGAAAACCTCACTGTAGATCTTCAATACACCACGCATATAGATCAATCGGCGGTAGATTTCTTTATCCGCGAATCCAGCAACATGGCCGCTCAGGGGGCCAAGCTGACACTGTTGATTAATGACCAGCAACGGCGCTTCCTGAAAAAATTGGGTATAAGCAGTGATATTGAACTCATTTCACTTTAGGCTAGGGTGATCTTACAATTAGCCAGATAGCCTTTGGAACTATCACTGGACAAAAGTCTAGTGACTAAAGCAGGAGAGCAAGAATGAAAGACAAAGACAATAAGGTAGTGGGGCGCCGTACCCTGCTAACCAATATGGGCGTTGCCGCTGTTGCTGGCCTCGCGGTCAGCACCAGTTCGGTATCAGCGCAAGCTCAGGGGCGACCTGCCGGTTATGAGCCGGCACGCCACAGCAAGGATTCCTGGATGGGGGAATTGGAGGGGAGCCATCGGGTTTTCATTGACTCTGCCACCATTCCAGGCGGAGCCAACGCGATGCGCTACGCGAACAATATAATCAGCGCTCACGAAGAAGATTATGCAGGCGATGCGTCGGATTATGCACTGATAGTATGTTTTCGACACGGCTCAACGCCTTTGGCGTTTAACGATGCCGTCTGGGAAAAGTATGGGGCAATGTTCAATCGCAATGCGGATCCCGCGCCTACAAGTAATCCCATGAACACCGCCAGTTTTTCCAATGGACAAAATACGCTTGCGTCCCTGGGAGAACAGGGCGTGAAGTTTGTCATCTGTAACAGAGCAACCCGATCCTTTTCCAAGAGCCTGGCGTCAGCGACGGGTGCTTCCGCCGATGATGTCTATGCCGAGCTTGTTGCCGGTGCGATACCCAATAGTCGCTTCGCGGCGGCGGGAGTCCTGGCGGCAACGCGAGCACAGGAATACAGGTTTAGTCTCTTATACGCTGAATAAGAAGGATAGCTGAAGAATGAATATAGGGGTCGGTGACAAATCGAAGTGTTAGTAATTCTCAATTGTCACCGACTCCTTTTCTCATTAAGTTATCATGAGTATGATTCAGATTACGGAGCGTAATGATGAAAAAGATTTTCCTCGTAGTACTTCTTTCGGGGGCTATTCAGCCTGCTCTGGGCGATTCCAATTCGGCTTCGCAGGTGGAGCTCGAAAGCGCCTGGCTGGCGTTCGCCAACGCCAAGGGTGAAGCTTCGCTGATTCTGGGAGATGTGGAGCATCCGTCGGCAAATGACGTTTTCCGCATCATACCCGATGTCAGCGCGGATTCTCTGGATGAGGAAAAACTGCAGCTGGGCTCTGCTCTGTTTCGCGAGCGGCGATTGTCCAGAGATGGATCCGTGGCCTGTACCTCCTGCCATATCGACATGATGGGAGGCGTCGACCGCCGGCCGGTATCTTTCGGAATAGATGGTGCCCAGGGCACCTTGAACGCACCTACCGTCTTCAATGCCGCATTAAACTTCCGCCAGTTTTGGGACGGCCGCGCGCTTACATTGCAGGAACAGGCCCTGGGTCCGATCGAGAACCCGGCGGAGTTTGGCCATGATCTCGACAGCGTCGTGGCAGTGCTGAAGAGCATTCCCGACTATGTAAGCGCCTTCGACAGGCTTTACCCCGACGGTGCGACTACTGCAAACCTGAGTGATGCCATCGCCTACTACGAAACCATGACCTTTACCGGCTTGGAATCGGCTTTTCTGCGTCAGTTTCAGCAGCAGCAGGAACCGTTGAGCCGCCAGGCCCTCCGTGGTCAGCAACGCTTCGTGGAAGTCGGTTGCGCCAGTTGTCATAACGGCGTCAATCTGGGCGGTAATTCCTACCAGCAACTTGGCGCAGCAGAACCCTGGTACGGTATCGATCGACCGGCAAGCGAAGCGGATGATGGCCTGTTCGGGCGCACCGGCCGTGAGCAGGACCAGCATATGTTCAAGGTTCCAACATTGCACAACGTGGCCCTCACCGGGCCCTGGCTGCATGATGGCAGCATCACTTCCCTGGCGCAGGCGGTGGACCAGATGGCGCGCCACCAGTTGGGCCGGTATTTGGAAAACAATGATATCGATGACATCGTCGCCTTCCTTCGCGCACTGGGCGACAGCCTCGGCATGCTAGGAGACTGCTCCGCGAGTGGTAGCTACACAATCGCCATGGACTGCAGCGTCAACCCCAGAGCCAAGGGCGCTAAGCAAGATGCTGCGGCTCGAGTTGCTCTGCCTGATCCGGCAGTGTTGGCTCGGCGGCACCAGGAAGAATACAGCGCAGCGCTGAATCGCGCAGCCGAAGCACCGATGCGAATCGCCGAAGAGATGCAGCGCATCCGCTCCGGGGCGGTGGCGCACTACGATTTCCTGCAATATGAGCACATTGAAATGCTGCGCCATGCGCGCGCACTTTCGTTTCCGCCGGCGAACCTCGAGCCGGAGCAGCGCGAGGCTATGCTGTCCCAGGCTGCTCAGTGGCAGCAGACAGCCGAGCAATACGAACTCATCATCGCTGACTTCCTGCGTAGTCAGGCGCTCGCCAGCAGCGCCAAAGCCAACTACCAGGACCTGCTGCGAATACTTTCCGCCGCCGCGGATGAGAAGACGCTGTCGCTCCTGGCGCAAGCCGAACAGAGCGCGCTGGCGTTTTACGCACAGCCCCGCACGGATACGCAACTGGAATTTGAAAGTTCAACCCTGGCGCTGCTCGGCATCAATCTGAACCCTCAGCGACTCGAAGAGCTCCAGCTTCAGGTTCGGTTACTGCTGGAAAACGTTGCGATTCCCCAAGTGTGAACTGCGGTGCCTGCTCTTGGCTGGAAGCGACACATATTAGCCATCTCCGGCTTATATTAGGCCGGCTTAATGCCTCTACAGGCCCCAAAGATATGGATCTTCCGGGACTATATCTTCATCAATTGAAAGGAAAGAGTCGTGGACGCTGGTCCGTTCGTGTAAGCGGAAACTGGCGAGTTACATTCAAATTCGATGGCCCAGATGCCATCGATGTGGATTACGAGGATTATCACTAGCCATGTCTATTCAAATGCACAACCCTCCCCATCCGGGCGAAATTTTACGCGAATTATGTTTGAAACCTATGGGGCTTAGCGTAACAGAAGTTGCCGAGGCTTTAGGTGTAAGTCGGAAAACTCTATCTTCGATCTTAAACGGGCGTGCGGGGATCAGCCCAGAGATGGCCATCAGGCTTTCCAAGGCTTTCGACACATCCCCTGAGAGTTGGCTAAACCAGCAGCAGCAATTTGACCTTTGGCATGCAATGAATTCCGGCGAGGAAATCAAAGTTAAGAGGCTCCGTGCCGCATAGCAAGCGAATCAATGACCTCTCCTGGGCGGAAGCCGACACAGAGAGCATTTTATCGATTAGCCAGATGCCGTAACAATTATTATAGGGAAGAGGAGAGAGGAGAACATGTTCGAATGGCTGGAGAGTACCTCGGTCGCTATCTGGGTCGCTGAATCCCTGTGGGGTTATCCCGTAATGTTGAGCCTGCACGCTGTCGGGCTCGCTGTCGTGGTCGGAATTTTTTCGATGCGGGATATGCGATTGCTGGGACTGTTTTCAGGAATTCAGCCTGCGGCGTTTTTGCCGCTGAGTAAGTTGGCCTGGGTCGGCTTCATCGTCAATGGGGTTTCCGGAACGGCCCTGTTTACCTCCCAGGCCGTGACATTCGTCAATAGCACACCGTTTCTGTTGAAAATCAGCTTTATCGTGGCAGGCATGGCCTTGGCCGGGGTTATTCAGTCACGGCTGCGCGGTGAGCTGGCCGGAAGTGGCGGCGACGCGGTAATTAGCGGATCGACAAAGCTTATTGCCTTGATCTCCTTGTTATTCTGGATAGCCGCGATCATCGCCGGTCGTTTAGTGGCTTACATCTAATCGGGGTTAATCATGTTGGAATCATTTGCATTATCCATAGTTGACGGCCCGCTGAATCAATGGATACAAACTACTTACTGGCTGTGGCCGGTGCTGGAGATAATTCACTTCATGGGGCTGTCACTCTTGCTCGGTGGATTGATTGTTATCGACTTGCGCATGGCGGGCCACTTCAAGGCACTGAATCCGGCGGCGACACACAAGCTCCTGCCATTGGTGTTAATTGGTTTCGGGATTAATCTCGTCACCGGTGTGCTGTTTTTCTACGGGGACCCGATGCGTTATGCGGTGAATATTGGTTTTCAGATCAAGATGGTGTTGGTGTTTTTCGCCGGGCTGAACGCGCTCCTTTACTACTGGAAGATCAATCCTGTTATGCACACCTGGGATGCGAATACGGTTTCTCCGCCGATAGCCAAGTTCGTTGCCTATGCGTCGTTGCTGACATGGACCGGCGTGCTGTTATGCGGACGTTTGATCCCTTACGTTGGCACCGGCTAGCGCGAGAAGCATCAGGAAATACGAATGAGGGAAGTACCAACAGGGAAATACGAGCAGGCTATCTTTACTTCTGTCGTGGTACGAAGATGCGCGCGATAGTTTCATCCTCATGAAACATCAGATGTTTCAGCGCGCCGAGAATATGCAGGCTGATCAAGGCAAGCAGGACGAGGGCGGCGCTTGAGTGAAACGCCAGCGCGAAGTGGGCGATGTCGGTGCGCTCGGGTAATGCCCAGGCCATTAGCGGTCCGCTGATGATCATTACGCTCAGGGCGGCAAGCATCAGGTAGTGTGTAACGCGTGCAATTGCGTGTATCAAACGGGTCTGTCCCGTTACCTGCGGGTGGCCTACCCGAAGTCGCCAGACTATGCGTCCAGCCAGTGGCAGCCAGGCAATAAGGCCCAGGGTGATGTGGAGTGCGCGGCGAGCGTCAACTTCGTCTGCAGGCTGCAATAAAATGCTTTGACCGACAAACCATAGAACGATGATCGCGATCGACGTTGTCCAGTGCAGGGCGATTGTAATCCAGCCGAAAGAGTCAGGCTGATCGTAGAGTGAGCGGTGTTGGGTCATGGCGGTGGATTAAACTACAGCGCGAGGCAAAAATCGACTTGTCCTTAGCGGTCAGTAGGGTTGGCTGTCCGTAAGTAGAGTGGAGTTGGCTGTCCGTAAGTAGA
>JABMOK010000183.1 GCA_013204155.1 Pseudohongiella sp.
AAGTTATAAGTTATAAGTTAATTCAGAGGATTTTTGCTTGAGAATCTTTACCCTAGCCTCGCCTTTCCTGGCTGTCTGCCTCGGTACTACGTCGTTTGCGCAGGAGCCGCAGACTATCGTTCCTGTCGATGCTTCCATACGCCAGACTTTTAACCTCACAGTCAATGATCAGCGTGTGCTGAAGGCCTTAATAGAAATTCGGGATCGAGAACCGGCTACGGTTCGAGAACAAATCCGCTTAACAGAAATTCCCGCGCCGCCATTCAAGGAACAGCAAAGAGCCGCCTACTACCTCGAGCGCTTGTTGGCACTCGGCATGAGCAATGCCTATATAGATCAGGAAGGTAACGTAATCACTCTACGAGAAGGCAGTGGCAATGGTCCGACCTTTCTTGTCGCCGCGCATTTGGACACGGTATTTCCTGAGGGCATTGATACCACTGTTGAACTGCGTGGTGGTCGTTACTACGCGCCTGGCATAGGTGATGATACGCGCGGGCTCGCCGCCATGCTTTCTCTGATCGAGACGTTGAATGAAAGCGGCATCGAAACTGTCGCCGATATCATATTTGCAGCCAATGTCGGCGAAGAAGGACGTGGAGATCTACGTGGCATCAAGGCTATATTTCGCGACTACCCCGAGATCGATGGCTTCGTCTCGATTGACGGCGTGCAGCTGCGCAGAATAACCACAGGCGGCACCGGCAGCCGTCGATTCGAATTTCGCTTCAAGGGGCCTGGAGGACATTCCTTCGGGGCCTTCGGTTTGCCGAGTGCTATTCACGCCATGGGCAGGGCGATAAGCAAAATAGCCGAATTCGAAACCCCGCAATATCCCAAGACCACTTTCACCGTCGGCACGGTAGACGGCGGCACCTCGGTCAATTCCATTGCGGCTGACGCTGTTTTTGCACTCGATATGCGTTCTAACGATCGCGAACAACTGGCGAAACTCGAAGAACAGGCAAAAGCGGCTGCACGCGAGGCAGTTGCTGAGGAAAATGCCCGATGGAACAACGATGAAATCAGCGTGGAATTTAAACTTATTGGTGATCGACCCGTAGGTCTGACACCGACAGACAGTCCGCTCGTACAAGTAACCGCTTTAGCATTTAATAAAATTGGTATCGAAATGCAGGAGCTTGGTATTTCCAGTACAGATTCAAACGTACCCATGTCACTTGGCATTCCTGCCGTAACCATTGCCGGTGGCGGCAACGGTGGGGGTGCGCATTCCCCCGACGAATGGTTTGCTCCGGAAAATTCGCATGTAGGACCGCAAACCGCCTTGTTGATAGCCCTTGGCATGGCTGGTATCGAAGGAGTCAGCCCCCCATTGCTGGAAGAGAGAAGTCCGTAATCCTGCCTGCTGACTGGTTTTAGCCAGTGAGTTTGATCCCATCACTCCCCGTGTAGCAAACAAGTTTGCCTGAGATAGCCCTTGGACTTGGCAGCCAGAAGGATAGGACTGAAGATGCCAGCCTGCGGAATTGATTTACTCAGGCCTGTACTTGCCACCAAAGCTCAAAGGGTATTGTTGATAGAAACGATAAAATTCCCGCAGACTAAAGTCGCTTAATACTTTCTGACTATGGCCACGACGGCGATTACGAAATTCATCATAGTCATTGTAGCGCAGCGTATGCAGACAATGTTTGCAGACCACAAAACCATGGGCCACCATGGTAATTTCACCATTGGATCTGATCTTCAGCAGATTGTAGTCATCACTGAGTTTTGTTGTAAGCAATAATTCCTGGGCTGGATGATCACTAATCAGACTTTCCAATCGAGAGCACATAGCGAGATGAAACGCCGGGTACTCGCGATGGGTTCTATACCAGTTCTCGTCTGGAATATAGGCCAGAACCCGGCTGTTTTTGATGGCGAGTGTTTTATCAGGCAGAATCTTGATTGCCTCTGGTTTTCGCAAAAGACCGGGACTTTCCAATTCAGATCGCTCACTGCCGATAAGATGCAGCGCAGGATCAAACAGTTCAAAAAAGCCGAACTCTTCTGTTCCCATCTTTTCTCGCAGTCGATTAAAGGGCTCGAACTGCTTGAAATCCAGTAATTCCATCTGAAGCCCTACTTGATTTCTTGCAAGATAGTAGACAACCGCGTTTCCGCATCGGTAACCACCACGAACTCAACCCGTCGCGAGCGTTCTGCGTCTTCCTCACCATTGTCGGCCATTATCAACTGCGAAGATGAAAGTCCATTTGCAGTCAAGCGCTCCCTCAACCAATCCTTTTCATGCTCTACACTTTCAAGCCCGAAGATAAAACCGAGCGTGGTTCGAGTCCGCTCTTGGGAAAGCGCCATGTTTCTCATATAAGCATCGTCACTATCATTGGCGAATGACCAGGCACTCGATGTGTGGCCCTCTATTCTAACCTCGAGGATATCATCCCGATATTTCTCAGAGTTAAGAATAGCCATATATCGCGGAAAAAAATCACTGAGGATACTGGAAAATTCTGCTTTTAAACTGGACTGACCTTCTTCAAACAAGAGTTCTGTATTGGTAAATCTGAATTTCAAATCTTCGCCCAACTCAGATCCCCACAACGGCAGATCATCTGCGAATTCGGCAAGCAAGTCCTGATACAATTCTTCGCGGAGGTCTTCATAGAGTACAACAATTCGTTCTATCTCATCATTTTTACGCTCAACAATTACCAGATACATTACGGCAATGAGCAGAAACAACATCATCAGCCCACTCATCAAATCACTGACGGCAATCCAATGCTCTTCATTTTCCTCTTCAAATTCACCGCTTAACATTCTACTTCACCGTTTGCGAGCGTTTGTCAGGTTTCATCTCCGCTATCGTCAACAACTCACGCAACCTATCCGTGAGAGGGATATAGTCATTTACAAATTTTTCAGATAAAGCAGTCAATTGATAACCGAAGGTCTGCAATGCTTGTGTTAACTCTTTTTCCATGGCCTCATCAAGCAGTCGCATTTGTTGATCAGTTTTATTAGTCATCTCCTGCACGTGCTCGGCGAGTCCGCCGTGGGCCTGATTTACAGAATCGGCAAGACTGTGCGTTACTTGCTCCACAGTGTCGGAGATATCCCTGGCGGCCTTACTAAGTACCTGTGTCAAACTTTCATTATTTTGTTCAATACTGCTACTGAGTTTCAAGGTTAGTTGCGACACATAGTCTCCTAGTGCCGGCAAACCTTCAGAGGCCTGACCTACCAGAGAGGATAGTCCAGACAGATAGCCCTCCAGATTACTGGTCTGTTGTTCAAGCCCTTTCAATAATTCCCCAAGCGAGGCGGCGACGCGATTAAACTCTTGAGAGTGAGAAATCATTTGCTCATATGATTTGCTCGCGAGTTTGATAACATCGGTGCTGGCCTGCTGCGCTTGCAACATTTCACTCAGCTGACTGGAGTAACTCTGCTGCCATTGCAGCAACTGTCCTAAGGATTCGTTAAATTTCTGAAAATTTTCACCGTACTGTACTTCGATTCGACTATTGAACTCTGTCATTACGGTGGCCAGCGCGGTAGTTAAGGCCTGCGTATTGGCTTCTACCATCTGTCCTTGATAACTACGACTGGACTCCAGCAAGGCTTCGGCATCGGCTCTACTTTCGCTTCGTAGTTGGTTCAGATTGGTATTTAACGCAGCAATAGCATTATTTAAATCAGTCACGCTCGCTTGTTTTTGCGAACCATTCGAATCCACTTGTATGCTATGCACTGCGTGGCGTAATCGAATACTTAAGGCGCCAAGTATCCCGACAATAGATGACCAGACGGCAACCCCCAAACCATCAATCATGACCGGAACGCTGGCTTCAATATTTGCACTATCGAAACCCATTAATCCAAAAGCGATTCCCAGAAAAGTACCAAAGATGCCGAAACTGGTAAGGATAGAAGGAGCATTGCGAACTGTCTGCAAGGAAAAACCGGGGCCATGGAAATACACAATTAGCAAGAGCATGAATAGAACCAGCCCCCAGGTAATTGTGCTTAGATCAATTAGCGCACTCATGGTTAATGTCTCTCGGTAATCGCTTCAGTTTTAACTGCCTGAATTGACAGATTGCATTAATAATTGAGAAAGCTCAATACAAAAACCCGCCAAAGGACGGGTTTGAGACGCAGTTCAATAACCTGGATCAAAATCGGCACGGTAACCAGCCAAATTTCAATCGCTATCTTCTTCGCCTGACTTCTCTTCAGCTCTATGCCCGGTAAGAATACCGAAGAGTCAATAGTTTCCTTCGTGGCAGGCATACTCAAAGATAGGATCAGCGCTCTCACTATAGTTAATTACAGCGCTCCGGGGTTTGCTCCAGGTTGTTTCATCTACGATAGTAAATTCATAACGAAGATTATTCTGTACCGTGAGAGAAAATCTTTCTGTGAACATGCGATTATCACCGGAACAAAAAGGCAGCGGGTAGAACTCTATCTCTATTCACTCTATTCGCTATCTGCACCTTTGCGCAAGTGACCATAGATCAACTCTTCGGTAAATTCCACGCACTTAAATTCGAGTAGCTGCATGTTTTCTTCCAGCCGACGATAGAGAGGAAATTTTACAGTCCAGGGCCTGGTATAAACATTGGGGTCTTCTAGTGTCGCCTCATACATTACGCTATTAGGTCCCATGTGCGTATAGCGTTCGGTAACCCGCAGGGCATCGGTATGGTGATTACCGGCATGATCCAGCCATGTATCTGGCATCTGATCGGTGACATCAATCACCAGGGTATCGCCCTCAAAATGACCTCTCGAATGACCCATCCAGCTAAAAATTGGCGCTTCGAAATCGGGCCGATTCATATAGACGATACGGCTGGCACTGGCAAACTCATAGGCCATTACCACATGCTCAGGAGATTGAATTATCTGAAAAGGAAAAGGCATGTAATTAGCGCGGGGAACGCCCGGCATATAACACTTAACCACGGGGTCCAAGCTCAACCAATCGGCTTTGTTGAGTTGCTGCTGGGTTCTGGCGGCAGCGGTGTAGGGTATTTCACCACCCCCTACTATTCCCAATCCTGCTGGAATCGCGCCGATTGCACCAAGTTCTACCAGTGGCCCGAAATCGGCGGCGTGGGGCTCTATATCCCAGTTGGCACTGCCAATTGCCTGCCAGATACCATTGAAATCAGGATTTCCATCGGCCGTACGCGGAATATTAACGTTTTCAGCCGCTTGCAGGCCACTACTGAGTAGCAGTAAAAGAACGAAACCGGTTGAGAGAAACTGTACTGATTTTTGTCGAAAAATAGCCATGCTCGCCTCCATTTATATTATTATTAGCCGCACGCCGATCCAGATTGCCGGACTGAAGAGTCTAGCATAGCATTTCACCTACAGCTCATCGGATTGTGTATTGACATAAAGACAAGGGCAAGCCCAATATCGCTCCATCTACAAGTCAATAGACAGCCGAGGACAGTAATATGAAATTCACCCGTCGTGAAGCGATAAAGGCTACAGCGGCTCTCGTTTCAGGTCTCGGCTTAAGCAAGCCCCTGCTCGCTCAAGCCCCACTCAACAGGGTAACTATTCCCTCTTCAGGTCAGCAGATTCCCCGCATAGGAATGGGCTGTAGAAACTATCGAGCCGAAGCAAACTCCCCGGACTTGGCGGTGTTTCGAGATACATTTGCTGCCTATCATCGCCTGGGGGGCAAGCTGGTCGATACCTCTCCAAATTATGGCAACTCAGAAACAGTGATTGGCAACATAATGCGCGAACTGAAAATTCGTGATGCGTTGTGGGTTGCTAGCAAAGTTGATCGCGAGGATAGAGAGGATGGTATCGCGAGAATGGAGCGCTCTTTCAAATTGCTGGGGGGGGAGTATTTCGAATTGATGCAAGTACATAACTTGATTGGAACAGACACCCAACTGGAAACCATGAAATCCTGGAAGGAACAGGGACGCTTCCGCCATATCGGCGTCACCACATCCAGCGATCGTCAATATGATCAATTAGCCGCCTTGATGGAGAAGCACACACTGGATTTTGTGCAGATCGATTATTCCATGGGAAACCGTAGCGCGGCGGAAAGAATCTTGCCCATGGCGCAAGACAAGGGCATCGCGGTACTAACCAATCTGCCATTCGGGCGCGGCAGGCTGTTTAATGCGGTAGGCGAGCGTCCACTACCCGATTGGGCGACAGATATCGATGCTACCTCCTGGGCTCAGGTATTTTTGAAATATGTTATGTCTCACCCTGCCAACCCGATTCCGATTCCCGGCACCACCAAGGCGCATCATGCCGAAGACAATGTAGCGGCTGCCAGAGGCAGATTACCGGATGCAAATTTACGCGCGGAAATGGAAAGATTTATCGACCCCTTGTTGCTATGATTTGGCCTATAGCGGCGACAAATTCAATCAAGCAAAGGAGTTGAATCCTGGAAACACTCGCCAGACTCGAAGAAACCGCGCTTAGTATTTGGTTGCGCGAGTCTGGTGTCGCCTTTTTTACTTCCCTGACACTGCACTCGCTAGCGATGGGATTCGTTGTCGGCATCAATTTCGCTATTGGTCTTCGACTCATTGGTTTCGCTCCCCGGCTTTCTATCCCACCCCTGGTTCGCTTTTATCCTCTACATTGGTATTGTGCTGTGCTAATTCTCGTTTCCGGACTGAGCTTGTTGCTGGCCTATCCCGCCAAAGCACTTACCAACCCCGTGTTCTATCTAAAATTAGCCGCGCTACTTATTGCCTTGCTTATTAGTCGAAAATTGCAAAAAATATTGGCCGTTGATTTCGACGATTTTGAGCAGGATAAGAACATCCGGCGGCTGGCCTATCTGTCACTCTTCTTATGGGTAGTTACCGTTACCGCCGGCCGGTTTCTCGCCTACACGAACAGCGTCTTGCTAGCTTCGCGTTTCTACTGAGTAAGGTCACCTATAACCACGAATGATTGAATCACTACTAAATTTTTCCCAGGCCACAGGCATTTATTCGATTATGAATTCTCCCTGGGGTTGGCCTATTGCCGAAGCCGTCCATTTTCTGGGCTTGTGCCTGCTCATTGGCACCGTGGGCATCTTCGATCTGAGAATGCTCGGGCTGGCGAAAGGAGTTTCACTAGGCGAGTTGCACAAATTAGTTCCCGTGGGTGTAGCTGGATATCTCTTGAATGTGATAACGGGCACTCTGTTTTTTACCACGGCGCCAGATCAGTATTTGTACAACCCGGCAGTGCAATCGAAATTTCTCTTTATGTTGCTTGCCGGAATCAATATGCTATTTTTTTACTCGAGCACTGCTACTGCGGTTAAAAGCACAAAGCCGATGGGAGATGTCCCTGCCAGAGCCAAGCTGATGGCGGCAATATCATTAATTTGCTGGTGCGCGGTTATTATCAGCGGCCGGCTAATAACCTATTACAGACCGCCCTACCAATGGTGTTTCTGGTGTTAGTCCATGAAACAATCAATCCGGGCTTATTGAATTCCGTTGGCATCTGAATTAGTCTCACTGCGCTCGCAAACGCAGTCTATGCCAGCTAATGTCCCGCACAGGAGTTGAAGGAAAAGTCCTATGGAACTTCGTTCCGAATACATATTTGGCAGTTTCCACATTCGGTTAAATTGGCTGTTCGCGGCATGCGTGCTAATGACCTTTGCCAGCTTCGCTCGCTTAGGGCTATGGCAACTGGATCGCGCTGCCGAAAAAATACAAGCGCAGCAGGCGATGGAAGTAGAATCCAGGGAAAATGCAGCCGCGCTGGAAGACATACCCAGCGGCCACCTTAATCGCGCTAATCCTGAACTCAACAATAGACATGTTTCCTTGCAGGGTGAATATATCAATGCGCGCAGTATTCTGTTGTTGGCCGAGTTTTTTGACGGGCAGATTGGATACGGTGTAGTAACTCCCTTCCGTCTGGCGAGCAATAAGCAGTTGGTATTAGTACACCGCGGATGGACCACAGGGTTATTGCCAGCGGATACAGCGCCGAATTTACGCCCGGTATCAGGGCCGGTGACAATAGCTGGGCAAATCTTCGTACCTGAAGCAAATGCCCGCATCCTTCCAAGTCGGATCGATGCCTCCCTGTGGCCATTGCGCATGAGGAGCCTGGAAATCGACGTAATATCCGATATCCTCGGTGAACCGTTGTTTCCTTTCGAAGTTCGCTTAACGGCGCAGCAAGAAGGTGTTCTAGTGCGCCATTGGCCGGCGGTAAGCGCCGATGTTAACCAAAATTTATCCTATGCAATTCAATGGTTTGGCCTGGCATTGTTAACTTTGTTTGCGAGTCTGCTGGCCAGCAGCAATCTTTGGCTCTTGCTTAGGGGTCCCAAGCGTGGCGCGGCAAAAAACTGATGCATTGTGCTCAAACCCGGAAGTTTTAAGCTTCAGCCACCGATTTCTCCCGCCAAACCCCTGATTATCAGGCCTATTCCACTGAGCAGGCGTTCAAAGTCAGAGCAATAGGTGCTACCCTTCGGCTGTTAATAAGGAACAACCGGAAACTATATCAAAGTTTAATCCGGTATCAATTGATTCAAGTCAAAATTGATTCAAGTCAAAACAAGCTATGAGGAGTAGCAAAATATGCGCATCATTTCCGCGAAAACCCTGCTAAGCGGTATTGCACTGGCCGCCACCTATATGATCTCTGGTACGGCTGCTGCCCAATCCGACCAGGTAACTTTCCATAAGGATATTGAGCCTATTCTGCAGCGTAGCTGCCAGAATTGTCACCGCGAAGGTGGTGCTGGTCCAATGCCACTGATCAGCTACGATCAAGTGGCGCCCTTCGCTGGACTAATCGAATACAAAACTGCTCTACGTGACCGTGCAGGCGCTATGCCTCCCTGGTATATGGAGAAAGACATTGGTATTCAGGCTTACAAAGACGATCCATCCCTGACAGATGAAGAGTTGGCGTTAATATCCACCTGGGCACGCAGTGGCACACCCAAAGGCGACGTCTCCGATGCCCCGGAAGCACTGGTATTCAATGACAGCTTAAAGTTGCGGATTCAACCGGTGGACGCAACACATTGATTAAATCGGTTCGCCGGCGTATCGAAGTCTAACGTTTTTCTCGGCCGCTCGTTAAGGTTTCTCGCAATAGTATTTAACTTAGCTTGTGAGTGAAGAGATAGATCTGTTC
>JABMOK010000184.1 GCA_013204155.1 Pseudohongiella sp.
ATAACTACAATCGATAACTACAATCGATAACTACAATCTATAATATCGACACCAGCAGCAGCCAGTGTCGTTTAAATCACAATAGAAGGGAAGAGTTTGAGAAAGTCAGTAACCGCCGCTGGGGCTATGCCTGACCGTTATGAGCCAAATCGATAGCGCAACTTCACCGCGATGGTATCGACAATCTTCTCGTTCCATGACCGTTCCAGGAGATCGGCGAAGGTCTCAAAGCCATTGCTTGGCAGATTACTGCCTCTCGTGTAAACCACGAACAAATCTGACAGTGGCGCGATTTCCCAGCGATAACGGGCTTGAAATGTTAACCGACTAATGACGAAATCGTCGGGTGTTGTATCCGGGTTGGGGACAGGCTGTAAAAACTCTCGCTTGTTCGGGTTAACTTTCCAAAAGCGATCTTCGAATGCCTTCAGCGCTGTCCACTGCCCGCTGAAGCGTAACTGCTGCTTGGCGGTAATGAAATAGTTCATCTCCAGCCGCGGTGCCCACTGGTGAGATTCAAAGCTGGTGTAGTTGCCGCCGCCTTTGTGCACCAATAACGCCTCCCGGTCGGTGTAATTTAAACTCAGGTCTACAGAAAATCGATCGTCGGGTCGCCAGACCACACCCGCAGAACCGCCTATCTGTGAGGGCCCAAGTTCATCCTGGCCGAGGTTTAACCGCGCCGTATAAGCGAGAGACTTCGCCCGGTCGGTGCTCACATTGACATTCGCGCCATATCTTTCGCCGATACGAAAGTCACCCGTACCCCGGCCCAATCGATCATCAATTCGAGGGGGGAAATACTGCAGCTGAAAATTTATGTCATTACTCGCGAGCGAGGTATAACCACGACCGATAAAGCCGCCGGTTATTACCGGTTGACCGGCGGTATTCCAGCGATTAGTAATCATCACGCTGGTGCTGCGTGAACGCAGACCAGGAATGTCAGACTCATTTTTCGAGTAGCGGTAATCGAGGTTCATCTGATCGTTACGCGACAGAAAACCCAGATCGTTAATATCCAGGCTGTCATCGATATAAGTTGCACTGATACCGTGCTGGACTCCGCGCTCCGGTCGATAGCTAACATCTCCCAACAAACCCGAGCCCGTTACACCATCCACATCGCTGTGCATTAACTGGCCGTCCATAATCCATTTGCTGTCGGCTGAGAAAAAGTGCATATCCACGGCGTTCACACTGGCATCAATTCCGGGATGTGAGATATTGGTTCCCATCCAGCCAATAGATCGACGTCCTCCGGCGCTGGTGTCTTCATACAACAGTCTGCCGATGGTGAAATCTCTACCCTGCGCCTCTAACGTAACCCGAGTGCCATCGCTGAGCGTGCCACGTACTTCAGAGTCGTCTTCCGAGGCCAATAAGGCCCCATAACGCCAACTGCCATTTTGGCCAGCAAGCTTAACGGCCCCGAGCAAATCTGTTGGCCGACTCAAGTCAGTAGGAATAACACTCACGCCCGTAGGCACAGTGAACAGCCCTTGCCCGCCTATGCGCCGGGTATTAAGCAGCGATATTGGGCCACCGGGGCCACCATGGCCTGAGGTGCGTGGTGAGGTGTTGAAGATGTCTTGTCCCTCGAGAAAGAACGAGCGTTTCTCAGGGAAGAAGGTTTCGAAAGCCGTAAGATTAACCACCACGTCGTCTGATTCCACATTACCAAAATCAGGATTCAAGGTGGCAGAGAGCAAGGTGTTGGTGGTCGGTCGCCAAAATATTTCCGAGCCGATTTTGAGCTCTGTCTCGCCCTTAATATTATCGGTTACCGTGGAGGCAAACGGGTAATAGGTCAGCTGTCTTCGAGGCTCGATGTCTCGCAGTTCGTATTTTTCAAAGGCGGATAAATATTGATTCACAGTACGTGGCAGCGCAGGATTGGACCAGGCTTCGCCGCCAAGATGGCCGACCTGGCGTTCCAGATAGATTCCGATCTGTCGCGTGCCTTCTACCTGGGGCAGAGGCATCATCGACCAGGGAATAAAGTATTCAACACTCCAACCGGCTTCCAACGCCTGGGTACGACCATTCCAGGATCCATCCCATTGCAGGTTCATGGTGCGCTCGGGCAGCAATGAGCCATCGGTCATCGAGTCACCCAGATTAATTCTGAGGAAGTAACCGTAGAGGCCGTCGCCGGAGGCGTCTATACCAACAACGAATCCGTCACGATCTAACTGTGTATCACGGGATGTCATGCGCGCTACCAACGTACCTGGCGGCTGATGATTGATGGCGCCGATATAGATTCCTCGTTCGGTATAAAACATCCTGACGTGAGTCTCATAGGGGGCATCCGCCAGAGTATCGGGATTAATCACCTTCATGCCGTCAACAACCGGGATGTCCTCCCAAACAGCCTCATCAACAAAGCCATCGAGAAGAATGTTCGCTATGCCTTCATCAATACGCGTAAGTTGAGGGATAGACTGCTGTGCCCATAAGGAGGGTGAAAGTAAAAACAACAGCAGGCACGCAGAGAAACTTGGAATGATTTTAGTCATGAACATACTCTATGCGGCAGCATTACTGCCAGAATTGTTAAACAGGGATATCTGCTTGAAGCCGAATATGACCGGCACTATATAGTAAAAAACTGATCATTTCCTACCTGACAACAAATTTCCTACCTGGCAAGCAAGTAATTGCAATTCGCTCTCCCACCCCAAAACAAGGCGGCAGACATCGAGTTTATCGGCCATTTCGATGCTTATTTGCCATTTTTCATCACAATTGCTCTTCAGTTCGCCTTATTCTGGATCCGGCTTTGACCGGTTGCCGGGTTTTAATCAAGACTGCGTAGATAACCATTACGGAGTTTGCAGTGAAATTGTTTAAGAAGTCGCAGAATTGTCTTTTTGTCGAAGAGGAACGCTACAACTGGGCGGCACCGAAATCCAGCATAAACCGAAAGCTGATACTGCTGTCGGTCGTCTTTATTATTGTAGGCTTGTTGTTCAGTACGCTGCGCTAGGTTTTCTCAGCGCGCTTTTAACACAGCCTCAACACTAAGGCGTTGCTGCGCTCTTTGAACCTGAAGTCGTATCTTATCCCCAGGCGCAGACTGGCGCAGAAGATTGGAATAGGTTTGCAGATCTTTCAGCGCTTGCTGGTCGTAGCTCAGCAGCACATCGCCTGCCTGCAAGCCTGCCTCGTCTGCGGCGCTACCCGGGCTCACACCGGATATTCGAACACCTTCGCCGACATAGGCGAAATCCGGTACGGTACCCAGGCTTGCTTCTCTTTCACCGATAGCACTCTGCACCGGCACCTGGGCACCCGCCAGATTCGATCTCAGGGGAGTACTGAGGTCGGCAAGATAAACCACCGCCTCCTCGAGCCATAGGGCAATATCTGACAGTCCACGCAGATCGAGCTTGTCGGGTGTATCGCTGATTTGATGATAATCCGCGTGCACGCCACTAAACAGATGAATGGCGGGGACACCGGCATTGAGAAAACTGACATGGTCACTGCTGGCGATGGTTGTCGCTGGAAAAGTAGAATCGATACCAAGAGTAAAACCAATGCCCTGTGCCATGAATGGCCACTCATAGGCGCTGTCGGTGGCAAAAATCTGCAAACTACGCCCCTCGAGTCTGCCCACTGAATCAAGATTTATCATCGCCAAAAAGTCTTTGGTTTGGAAACCACCGGGGGGATTATTGACAAAGTATTGCGAACCTAACAGGCCGGACTCCTCTCCGGAGAAGGCCACAAACAGGATGGGTCTTTGCGGCGTAAAGCCACGGGAGAGCTTGCGCGCCACTTCAATCAAAACGCTAATTCCCGCCCCGTTGTCATCGGCGCCCGGGAAGTGCTGACCAGTCTCGGCGTCAATACCCAGATGGTCGAAGTGAGCGGCAATTACCAGCGGCTTTGCGCTTAGCTCTCGATTCGAACCTGCAATCATACCCACCACATTTGCCATCTCCGTCGCTCCGCGACCAGGCAGCATCTGTGTCCATTGCTGCATGAAGGTGCCACCGAGGGTTTGCAATCCAGCCGCCGCAAATTGGTCGGCTATATACAGAGCCGCCTCGTTCAGGCCTGCTGATCCCAAGCCCCGTCCTTGCAACCGCGCACTGCTGAGTTGACTGACATGACGCAATAATTGTTCGGGCATATATTTAGCAGGCAGAACGGCTAACGGTTCTACTGCCGGCAACAGAGAAAAATTTATACTCGCCGTGGTTTCGGGCTTGATCCATTGCAGAGGGGATTCGGGGCTTGACCATACCCCTTTCACATCGTTTGTAGGCTCATCGCCAACAAAACTGAGATAGGAGTACTTACCGTAGTGGGGCAATTTTTCGATCATTCCCGGCATGGCAACCATCTTATCGATATGAATCCAGGCCACGGCCAATTCCGGGTTTGCAGGATGTCTGGCGACTATTACGCTACTGCGATCCTCAAAAGCCAGCTCGCTGCCGTCGACTGTGACGGCCGCATCTGTCGAACTCACCGCATACACCTCGGCAGACGCAAACACCGTCGCAGCAAATGGATTGTCGCGTCCGAGTATCCAGACCGAGCGGTCCTCGGGCAGAATCTCGATTTCGTCTGCAAAAACTATTTGTGCATCGACACCTTGCGCAAACGATTCCGCCATTTGTAGCCAATATTGGCGATCTGTCTGTGGCAGCACAAAGGCAATCTGACTGGCGCCAAACAGCTCTCCAATAGTTGGCGGCGTTTCTTCGCGATCCAAAGTGCGAAATACATCAAAATAGGGATCTACCAAAATTGCCTGCAAGTGCTCATAGTCGTCGGCCATCACGCCTTCTAGTTTTTGTGTCAGGTCAATATCAAAAATTTCAGCAACATCGCTGCCTGCATAATAAAGGGCAATGGGTACTTTCAAGCGATAGGGATCGCCGGACTGAATCTGCGCGAACATAATTCGTGCCCGGTTGCCATTCGCCTCTTCAACAGACACGGAAAGTTCGGGCGCACCGGTTCGATCAACCCACTGGGTAAAGAACAAGCTCAAATCGATACCGCTTAAATTAGAGAAATGTCGAGCGATATCGGTAAAAGACGCACGCTGAAATTTGTAGTCCTGATAAAATGTACGTAATCCTTCGAGGAATAAATCGTCCCCCAACTGCACCCGCAGCATATGCCAAAGCATCAGGGTTTTTCCGTAGCCTACGGCTTGAGAGGCGGCAGAATTTCTTGCGGTAAACTCTAGCAGTGGAAAGTCCGTGCCCTCTGCTACATAGTTTTTGTATCGGGCCAGCATCTCTTTGCGATAGGCAGGTCCTGCGCCTTCCATTTCCTGAAACAGATGATCGGCAAGATAAGCGGTTAAGCCCTCGCTCCAGTTGCCTGATGCATAGTCGGGGTAGACCCCGTTTCCCCACCAGTTGTGAAGAAGCTCATGGGGGTAGGAAGATTCGAGAATAAACGGAAAACGAATGACCTGTTCCCCCAGCAGGGTAAAGGATGGCATGCCATAACCGGTTTCCCAAAAATTCTCCACCAAAGCAAATTTGCTATAAGGGTATTCGCCTAACAAGGGTTCATATAGCGCAAGGTAACGCGCGGTGGCATCCATATATTTTGCCGCCAGGCTGGAATCTGCCTGACGCAGATAGGCAAGCACTTCAACATCTTCGGCTTGCTGTGAATATTCGGTGAAAGCGGCAGCGATCAAATACACCTCTTCCATCGGCTGGTCGCTACGCCAACTATTATTAGCCGCCCGATCTCCCTGGCTAACCGCTATCCAACTGCCCGCTGTCTCGGCAAACTCTACTTCCAGATCGAAGCTCAGCAAGTCGCTGCCAAAGTCTGCAATCCAGGCACTGCCCTTATGCAAATAAACACCCTGCTCACTGATTATCCCGGACGTTTCAGAAAAACTTTGCGCATACTCTGGGCTGCTTTGTTGCGCGTTATCGTAAACCATGCCGTTGTAGCTAAGCTGCAACTGCGCCGGATTTCTTCGCGGCAAAGTTAATGTGTAACTACTCGATGCAGCTGCCAGTCCATTGATGCCTTGAGCGCTGGCAGGGGAATTGGAAGAGGAATTGGAAGAGGAATTGGAAGCCGCATTAGCTGGCAGCGCTTGCAGGTTTCCGGAATTATCAGTGATAGTGAGATTACTGTTCAGGGCAAAGGTAAGCACTGCGCCCTGCATGGATTGAGGCAAGCTGATCGTGTCTTGTACGGAAATCTGTTGCTTCAGCGGATCGAGAATTACCTTCAGGCTGTGATGAAGCAACTCCGGCTCAGTGGCAAGCGATACGGCTTGCTGTGCCTGAACCGATCCGCCTGTAAGCTGGACTGCGCTGGTTAAAAATATTGCTGTTAGAATTTTTCGAAGCATTTTTGTAATTGACGTCGCTCTTGGCCTGGGAGACATAAGCCGCTTAGGAGACACGCACGGCCTGAGAAACACAAAGGCTTAATGCGCCCAGGCTTGCTATAAGTTTGACCTGATTAGGCGGGTTCCGACTATCAGAGTCCCAGTAACTCCCGGGCTTTTTCATGGTTCCAATCTCCCATGTGAATCTGGGAAGTGCCGTCTGGTGTCCGCGTAGTGCTCCAGGCCAATTTGCTTCCGTCGGGAGAAAATACCGGAAGAATATCTGTACCGTCGGTATTGGTAACGCGTACCGCCGGCCCGCTGCCTTCAGGGTCGATCATGAACAACTCAAAGTTGGCATGCCCGAGGATATTACTGGAATAGATAATGTAATCGCCACTCGGATGAAAATAGGGTCCCCAGGACACCATTGCATCCGCCGTGAGTTGCCGCTGATTACTGCCGTCGACGTCCATGGTCCATATTTCAGCGCTATTGCCGTCCGGGTTAAAGCGGCGCCACACGACTTTTTGATTATCCGGGCTGAAAAAAGGCCCGCCGTCATAGCCTGGAGATTGGGTAAGTTGACGCACGTTGGAACCATCCGCATCCATCAGATACAGATCCATAAAGTACGCCGCGTCATCCTCAAACAACTTTTGTTCCGCCTGACTTAAACGGCGTGAATAGGCCTCGCGATTCGAGGCGAACAGAATCTGCCTGCCATCGGTAGAATAGGAGCCCTCGGCATCGTAGCCGTCGGCCTTGGTGAGGTTAACAAGATTCGCCCCGTTACTGTCTGCCTGATAGATGTCATAGTGCCGGTCATAGTCCCAACCATAGGGTCGTTCGATACCGCTGTCACGGATAGCGATTTCTTCCGCCTGCTTGGCCAAGGCATTTGGGTCAGCGTGAGTAGATGAGAACATCACCAGATCTTTAGTTGGATGAATCCAGGAGCAGGTGGTCAAGCCAATTCCTGGCGATACTTTACGCGAGGTTCCGCGGGCCAAATCCATGACATAAATTTGATAGAACGGATTAGCACCATCGGTTTCGCTCTGATAGATGAGGCGCTCGCCATCGGCACTGAAATATCCTTCTCCGGAACGAAGACTATCGGTAACCAATCGATGCGTGCCTGTTAACAACAGCGCTTCGTTATTGCTGTCGCTGCTATCCATAGCCGCCGGCTGGGCGCTGCTAGTGGCTCCCGCCGTCCCGTCTGAGTGAGGCTCTGCCGCAGACAACACCGTATAAAGAGGAGCGCCCTGATCCCAGGCAGTGAGCCCGATCAGGCCAAATAGAAACAATGCTGTGCTTGAATTTCTCATCGTCTTGGATCCAATTAGTAGTTTACCCGTGCCCTGCCCTCGCTTAAGCCAATCATTGCTCAGTCAAAGCTAAAATTCTGCTGTTGAGGAAATACACCAAACAAGCCTCCGGTATGGATGAACACCACGTCACGGGCGCCGGCCAACCGTCCCTCTTCCCCCTTACGGAGTTCAGTTACCATGCCATGAAAGGCTTTTCCTGTATAGACTGGGTCCAGAAAAATGCCATCGCTGCCCGCAAGCTCCTTAATGGTTTGAAAGATTTCCGCCCCGGCAATTCCATACCCCGAACCAACATAGCCCTCAATAGTATTGATCTTGAATTGTTCGCCGTCGAATTGCTGCTTGTAGCGTTGTTTCCAGAGTGTCACATCTGCTCTAATTTTGTTCTCGAAGTAGGCCGCGTCATCGCTGACATTAAAAGCAGCAATCTGGCAGTCTAGTTCGAACAATTGAGCCCCAACAATCAAGCCGCCCTGGGTTCCACCAGAGCCGGTAGCCGTAACGATATACTCTGGATCAATTTCCAGTCGCTCGAAATCCTGCTTTAGCTCCTCGCAGGCGGCGATATAGCCCCAGAGTCCGACTTCGTCGCTGGCGCCGATTGGAATAAAGAAGGCCTTATTACCATCTGCCAGATACTGATTCTGTAATTCCGCGGCCAGTTCTTCATGCCTGCGCCATTCAGATTGTGGCAAATAGCTTATTTCTGCGCCACTTAGATAGTCCATCAATAGATTACCTTCAAGGGTCTGCGGCCTCTCACCACGCAGAATCAGGTGCACTTTAAGCCCCAGGCGTACACCGAGCACGGCGGTGGCTCGACAGTGATTAGACTGAACACCGCCGCAGGTAATCAATGTGTCGCAGGATTGTTGCAGGGCTTCGGCGATGGAAAATTCCAATTTACGAATCTTGTTGCCCGATACCTCGGTACCGGTAAGTTCGTCTCGCTTTACCCAGATATTCACGCCATCGAGACGCTGGGAGAATTTCTCCAGCTTGGTGATTGGGGTTGGTAATTGCGCGAGCTTAAGTCTGGGCGGCCATTCAATCATTTTAGAATTTCGCGCTGTTGGAACTAGTCATGTTGAAAATAATTATGTTGGGCATAATTTCCTTAGAAATAAAAAACGGAACAAGAGCATCACTCCGATTCCGTTTCATCATTACTACTGATGTTTCTACCACTAAACCCGAGAAGACTCTATGGACTCCAAATCTCTCTGGTATTTCTAATTTCGTTTCTAGTTTTTCTTCTTGCTTGCGTCATAAGTTTCAACGCCACCGGCCGCCGCACCTTCGCCAAGGTCTAAAGGCTTCAGCACTTCACTATACAGAAACAAATCAGTAAGCACCGCTCGCAGATGTATGGAAGCATTCAAATTATCCACCATCTCCGAGCCGACCTTGTCCTGCCCCAGAATGAAGCCCAGTGCTGCACCGGCATTGCGGCAGTCATTAGCGATAAGCTTCTCGAAGTCATCGCTACTGCCTGACAAGGCAGACGCGATGTTCTTCATCGCTACTGCCATTCCTTCTATGGTAGGCCTGGCGTGCGGACCTGGCCCCGTTTCCTTTTGTGCCGGTCTCCCCTGAGCAGCGAATGCCAACAGGAATTCATAACCGGACTCGACGGTTTCTATATCATCTTCTATCACAGCGTTTTTCTCGTATTCTACTGGTTAATTAATCTGCTTCTTTTGGAGACCAACGACTTGTGTCGTGGTTAGCAGTCATTTCATCCTCTGAAATCCAACCAGATAGCATAGAACGTGTGTAAAAAAGTTTCTCGGGCCGTATAGCAAAATAAATGTGCGTTGCCACCAGCGCTATCAAAGCAAGGGTAGACAAACCATGCAACAGGAACATCAGTCCCAATGTATCTTCTGCCATACTGTTTGTGCGATCCCAGAATGGAGAGTCAATCTGCAGGAATAAGGTGACTCCGGTTGCGATAACTGCAAGCACTACTACAGTCACCGCCCAATGCATTCCTTTCTGTTCAAAGGAATATTTACCGGGCTTCTTCGCTGAATCGAAAGGCTCGCCGAAATCTTTCGGGCCTAAAATCATAGACTTGAAGTCCTGCCAAAAAAACGAACGGATTATGTGAAACACAACCACAAACGTTAGCAGCAATCCTGCCATCCAGTGAAGATTCAACCAGGCTATTCGTAGCCCAAGAATCGGCGCTATTCCCGTGGCGATCAGAGCAAGAACACTTGCTGCCATCACCCAGTGAAACAATCGATCAATCGTCTCGTGCCTTAGAACACGCCGACCTTCTGCTGAAGGCTTGTCCATTTTTTTGTTGGCTAGAGCAGCCATGATAATCGCATTGGCTGCAAGGAGGACTAATACAGCAACAGCAATAACCCAGAGTAAATCCCAAGAAACACCGAGTATTACTTCCTCGCCCCAAACATCGCGTTTATAGCGGACAATTTCTCCCACTTTAGTTCCCTCTTAGTTTGTTCTATTTATTATTGAGTTAAATCGAGATGATCCGGGGTTTATCCTCGGATCGCTCTCTTTACCAGGTTTTGCATTAAAGGCACTTTGAATTGATTGTAGTTCAATGGTCGTGCCCCGTCCGTAGCAATCGATGCAACTTGCTCGGCAAGTTGCTCTGAACGCTGTTGTCCACGAATTGCATTTTCTACTGCATCCAGTCGACGTGGAGTGCATTCAACCGCGCCACAAACGATGCGAGCATCTTCGATGGCGCCACCTGAGACTTTGATCGCTGCTGCAATATTTACCAGGGCAAAATCCCACACATTTCTGTCCGCCACTTTCTCAAAATAGAATTCAGCGTTGGCCCAGGCGTTTGGTAATCTCACCGCGGTCAATATCTCGCCCTCGTTGAGTACAGTCATATTGACGATGTCGCGTGCAGGACCCACAAAGAAGTCTTGTGCAGGAATCAAGCGTTGGCCACTTGAGCTTGCAACCACCATAGTGGCATCCAGAGCAACCAGTGCAGGAGCCGTATCCGAAGGGCTTACCGCAACACAGCGGCTGGCACCAAAGATAGCGTGTTCGCGATTCAGGCCTTCTGGCGAATCTGCATAGCAAATATTGCCACCTGCGCGATAACAATCCAGCCCGCGACGGTAGTACCAGCAACGAGCGTCCTGTGCGACATTGCCGCCCAGGGTTCCGACGTTACGGATTTGCGGGCTGGCAACTCTGCTGGCCGCGGTTGCCAGTAATCCGAATTTAGACTGGATTAAAGGGTGTTTGGCGATTTCACTTAAGGTTGTAACCGCACCAATTTCAACACCATCAGGAATTTCCTTCACTCCCTTCCAGGCATCGATCTGGGTGAGTTCGATCATGGCCGCAGGCGTCTTATTGCGGTCTTTCAACCAGCCATAAGTATCCTGACCACCACCTAGTAGCCAGCCATCGCTGCCTAGAGTGCTTGCCAACTCCAGCGCATTTGCTTCATCAGTTGGCTGATAAAGTTCAATATCGGGCATTACGTCATGAGATGTGGCTGGCATATCAACCTCTAAAGTTGTTCTGAGCAAGAGGTACCGCTTTTGACGATACATCTGCTAAGTGGTTTATGATCATGTCTGTAGTAACAGGCGCGGCGTCGAACAGATGTCCACCGAGTGCGTCTGAAATTGCAGCGTTAAGTGCGGCTGATACAGAGCCCATTGATGGCTCACCAATACCTCTTGCCCCCACCGGATTTTCCGGATCAGGCAGGTCTACCCAGCCAGTGCCTATATTCAAAGGCGTGTCCAGATAGGTCGGGATCTTGCTCTGCCAGAAACCGGAGCTCGCTGGCAAGCCATTTTGCGGATCGTAGAGGTGTCGCTCGAGAGCCGACAAGCCTATTCCCCAAACCGCTCCACCACGCAATTGATTGGCGAGGCCTTGTGGGTGAACTACAGTTCCACATTCGGCGATATTTACCATGTCGAGAATTTGGAATTTGCCGGTTTCCTTATCCAATTCGATCTCGGTTAGGCATACGGCGAAACCCGGAGGGTTATTGTTGTGTCTTGGGTCATGGTAGATTCCCATTAAGGCAGAACCTGCCAATCTGGATACTGACAATTGTGTCAAGGTATTCAGTTCTTCTGGCAATTCGGCTTCGCCGGTATATTTACCGCCTAACTCCATGCCACGCTGCGCCACTTCGGCATAGCTCATGCCCACCGTATTGTCAGCTATTTGATGGATTCTGGCGCCATCGATATCGTAATCAGCAGGGTTCCCGCCCAGATCCATGGCGGCAATCTCTTTCATCTTGCCTAACAGATCCTGAGCGGCACCGTAGCAGGTGCGCGTGTTGGTGAAGATAGAATTACTGCCGTCTTGCGGGGAAGTAATAGGCAGGTGTCTATCGGTTCGACCGGTAATGACATCGCAGTTTTCCCAAGGCATTTTCAATACTTCGGCCGCCGCTCTGGAGGTTGAGGCATAGGAATAAGTACCCAGATTGCCGACCCCATTATGAATCTGCAAACGTCCGCTAGGCATCAATCTGATGATCCCATCCATGCCACTGCGACCGGCATTATGATAACCCTGGCCGATACCAAAGCCTCTGACCTTGCTGCCGTTGGTTTGTCGAGCACGTCCTTTTTTCTCTTCCCAGCCAAATTGCTTTGCCGCCAGCTCTAAAGCTTCGGGCATATAGGCGCTGGTGAAAGGCTCGCTTCTCTGACCACTTACGTCGCCATTCTGGGCGGCATTGAGTTTACGAATTTCCAGTCTATCCACGCCAAGCTGTTCTGCGGCTTTATCCATGATAGGCGCCATGATCGCCATAATCTGGTTCTCACCAGGCCCACGCTGTGCGCCACGGTGACCGGTATTGGTGCCGATTGAGGAGTTTCTAAAGCGCATTGCCTCAGTTTGGTATAAGGCACTAACACCAGCGGCGGCAGAGTTCGCATCGCCACCACCCCCTTTACCGCCATTATCCGAGATACAGTACAAATCCATAGCGGCCATGGTGCCATTGGCTCTAAAACCCACTTTGATCCAGCCCTGCAGACCCTGTCTCGCACCACCGATGGTGAATTCCTCTTCGCGAGTAACGCGCATCATCACCGGACGATTAATCTTCTGTGACAGTTTTGCCGGTATCGCCATGCTGGGAATACTGCCCGCTCTGGCGCGCTGGCCAAAACCACCGCCCGTTGCTTCATTGATGAAAACAAAGTCTTCCAGCGGAACACCTACAATACCCGCCATTTCTTCCGCTATTGCACTTAAGCTCTGGGAGGTTCCATGCAGATAGCACTTGCCATTTTCCCAGTAGGCCATAGCACTGCGAGGCTCCATGGACATATGCGGATAGCCGGCGGTGGAAAACACTGTTTCGTGAATAAAATCTGAACTGGCGAATCCCGCCTCGAGATCGCCATACGCCCAGCTCTGCTGTGCTTCAGCAGTAGGCTCATTACCACTTCTAAAGCTGGCCACCTGATCTGTAGTCCACTTTTCCTGGGCAAATCCTTCACGGAAGACGAAGGTGTTGCCGCCAGTGTAGGCATCTGCGCCACCGGCTTCCAGGCTGTCCAGTGGATCCAGCACGAATGGCAGTCTTTCAATAGTCAGGGAAATTTTAGCCATTGCCGTTTCGGCGGTTTTTTCATCGATTGCGGCGATAGCAAGAATGGGCTCGCCTACCAGGGTCGGTTCATTGGTCAGAACTTTCAGACCCGGGCTTTGTGGTTCACCATCCGGATACACGTCGTCGGCGGTTAAAATGCCAAACACACCATCCATCGCCAAGGCTTCAGCCGCGTCGATATTGACGACTCGGCCATGTGGGACCGGGCTGGTGAGCAACCGCGCATAAACCATACCTTCGCGGCTATAGTCTTCAGAATACTTAATGCGACCGGTGACCTTGCCGACCACATCTGGCGGAACAAAATCTTTACCAATATGCATATATGCCATGATTATTATCCTATTTGTGCTGCGCGCATGACGCCATTGAGGTAAGAGTCATAAGAACCACAGCGGCATATATTTCCTGCCATGCCTTGTTGTGCTTCTTCTCTGGTGGGGTTCGGGTTAGCTCTCAGCAAACCAACCGCCGCCATCACCTGCCCTGGTGTGCAATAACCACATTGTGGAGACAACTCTTCCACAAATGCCTGCTGGACTGGATGCAGGTCACCATTAGCCGACTGCAGACCTTCTACTGTTTCAATCCGCATGGACTTAACTGAATGGGTAAGCACTGAGCAAGCATAGCTTGGCGTATCGTCAACCAAAACCGTACAGGCTCCGCACTCACCGCGGTTACAACCCAGCTTGGTTCCGGTCAAGCCGAGTTTATAGCGCAAGGTGGATGCCAATGTCTCCTGGGGAGCTACATCAACACTGCGCATCTGGCCGTTAACATTAATTCTGATTAGACGCTCAACCGAGCCGGCTGGTCGCTCAGCGCCATTGGCTGCATACCAGATCGAAGTTGAGGTGACCGCTGCACCGGAGGCAATTACGCCTTTAATGAAACGTCTACGAGTTAGTTTAGGATTCACGGGATACTTTCGCCTCCGTTTTGTGGAATGGAATTCTGCCTTTCTTACGGCATACATCTAATTGGTTTTGGCTATTCTTCTTCTTCAGCAGTAATAACGTCGGTTAGAGTAAATCACCTGTTGCTTTTTATCAAGCAGCTCACTCGCTCGTAGCGCATGTATTTTGGTCGTTTCAGCGCAATGCATCTGGCTTGATGGGCGAGTGCGCAGGCGGATGCAGGCCTCTGTCAGATCGAGTGGCTAATGGATTAAGGGATCGGCATAAATACTCTCGTCAAAAAGCCGTTATTGGCCCGCCAATTACCCGGCTATGTAGAGTAGAGCAAGTCCGTAACTATCCGTGCATGCCGATGACTACTATCAATCCTGATATCAATCCTGATATCAATCCTGTTCCCCTGCTACCGATAGAAATTTTTCCTGCCATTCAATTTCCTGGCTCATACGCTCGAATCGTGATGGCCGCTTTACTTTTTAGTAGTCCAGGCATCTGCACACGCGGTGAATTTCTGCCGGGGCGAATTATCAAAGGCAAATAAATCAGTCACTTAGTTTCAGGCAGGGTCGGCGCAAGGCCCCGTAAACCTTGACTTTTCCTTCTGCGATGGTATTGTATTCGGCCCTTTTCGTGCAGTGCTCATTGGCATTCGGCGACCAACAAAAGGGGAACTGATTGAATCGTCAGTCCCTGTCAGGACAAATTCAGCAGAGTTTCGCCATCCAAGCCGAGAGGTTCCGACCTTGACGGGGGATGAAGTAACGGATACAGAAAAGAACTGATCTGCAAAAAGCGTATAGAGAACAATTAAATTATGAGTAAGCAAATTCGTATACCGTTGAAGTTTGGGTTTCCTGAGAAAACAGGACTATACGACCCGGCACAGGAAAAGGATTCCTGCGGTGTTGGATTTGTCGCCAATATTAAGGGACAGCCCAGCCATCAAATAATGCTGGATGCCTATCATCTGAATTCTCGCATGGATCACCGCGGCGGATGCGGCTTCGAAGCCAATACTGGCGACGGGGCGGGCATCTTGATGGCGCTTCCTCACAGCTTCTTTCATGAAATTGCCAAACGGGAGCTGGATGCCGACTTACCGAGCGCCGGGCAATACGCCGTCGGCAATATCTTCCTGCCACAGATTGATGAAGAAAGAGAGAAATGCCATCAAGTGATCGAGCAGATCATCACCGAGGAAAATCAAACTCTGGTGGGCTGGAGAGAAGTGCCTGTCGATGCAAAGGGTGCCAACGTTGGCCCCGCTGCTCTCATGGCACAACCAAGAATTGAGCAACTGTTTATCGCCGCAGAAGCCGGCCTGACTGATGAACAGTTTGAACGCAAAATTTATATTATTCGCAAACGCTTCACTCATCGTTTGCGCGGCGATGCATCGCTCACCGAGGCCAAACAGGTTTATGCCTGTAGCCTGTCGACTAAAGTCATTGTCTACAAGGGCATGCTGACCCCGGGGCAGTTGTTCCCTTTTTATAGAGATCTGACCAATTCTGCTTTCGAAACCCATCTGGCGATGGTGCATTCGCGTTTTAGCACCAATACTTTCCCCTCCTGGGACCGGGCGCAGCCAAATCGATTCATGAGCCACAACGGTGAAATCAATACCCTGCGCGGCAATGTAAACTCCATGGTTGCCCGTCAGGGAACGGCAAAAACCGACGCCTTTGGCGATAGCCTCGAGGAAATATTCCCGATAATAGATGACGACTGTACCGATTCTGGAAGTTTCGATGCGGTGCTGGAATTTCTGCTACTCTCCGGTCGCTCTCTGCAGGAATCGGTGATGATGATGATTCCAGAGGCCTGGCAGTCAGATATTAATATGGCGCAGAGCAAGAAAGATTTTTATGAATATCACTCGGCCCTGATGGAGCCCTGGGATGGACCGGCATCGATTGTGTTTTCCGACGGCCAATACATCGGTGCCGTTCTGGATAGAAATGGCCTGCGCCCCAGCCGCTATTACATAACCCACGATGACAAGGTAATCATGGCGTCTGAAGTCGGTGTGGTACACGTAGACCCTGCCAATGTGAAAATTAAGGGGCGATTGCAACCGGGCAAGATGTTCTTACTGGATTTTGAGCAAGGTCGATTAATCCCGGACGAAGAACTTAAACAGACAATTAGCAGCATGCGGCCTTATGGTGACTGGCTGGCTGAAAATAAAGTGACCCTGGCGGACATCGCCAGCAACAGCGCCGCCCATTCTTTGGACGGTGACGACATTCTGCAGCGCATGCAGGCTTTTGGTTACACCACGGAAACCATGCAATTCATGTTGATTCCCCTGGTTACCAAGGCGCGTGATCCGCTTGGATCGATGGGTAATGATTCAGCCCTGGCTTGTCTGTCTGACAAACCAAGGATGCTGTATGACTATTTCAAACAATTGTTTGCCCAGGTAACAAATCCTGCAATCGATTCGATTCGAGAAGAAATCGTCATGTCTTTGCAGTGCTTTCTCGGGCCCGAGGGCAACCTGCTGGAGACGACACCACAACAGGCCCATCGCTTAAGCCTTTCGCACCCTATTCTTTCAAATCAGGAACTGTCTGATATTAAGGCAATGAACTATCGGGGAATGAGGACTAAAGTAATCGATTGCACCTTTAATGCGAACGATAGCAACGGCTTCAGAAATGCCCTCGATAGAATTTGCCAGGAAGCCACCGCAGCCATTGCCGACGGCTTCTCGTTTATTGTTATTTCCGATCGAGGCGTCTCGAGGGACCGTATCCCTCTGAGTTCGCTTATTGCATGTGGCGCGGTGCATCATCATCTCATCAGCAACCGCAAGAGAACGCAAATCGGCCTTATTGTCGAAACTGGCGAAGCCAGAGAAGTACATCATCATTGCCTGTTAACTGGCTATGGTGCCGATGCTATAAATCCTTATCTTGCTTTTGAAGCTTTATGGGAAGCTAACAAAGAAGGTTTGTTAGGCAACAAGTGCCCTGATGAAAATGCTTTGGTTGCCGCCTACAAAAAAGGTGTGGCAAAAGGCATGCTAAAAGTCATGGCGAAAATGGGTATCTCTACATTACAGTCGTATAAGGGGGCACAGATTTTTGAAGCAGTTGGACTGGCAGATGAAATTATTCAGCGTTGCTTCGTCGGCACCGCCAGTCGAGTGCAAGGCGTAAACTTCGATGTGCTTATCGAAGAATCAAAACGCCGACACCGCATTGGGTTTCCTGCGCGGGACAGCGACCGAATTCCTGTCCTCACTAATCCTGGCGACATTCATTGGCGCTCCGGTGGTGAGTCCCATATGTGGAATCCCAATACTATTTTTAATTTGCAATTGGCGGCGCGAAACAATAACGCCGATGCCTATGCCGCCTTCGCCAAGCACGCGGATGAAGACAGCACACGCCGTTGTACCTTCCGTGGATTGCTGAAATTTCGTACTGAAGCTAATCAGGCAGTGCCCCTGAATGAAGTAGAACCGGTGAGTGAGATTGTTAAGCGTTTCGCAACCGGAGCGATGAGTTTCGGTTCTATTTCGCAAGAAAGTCATGAGTCGTTGGCGATCGCAATGAACCGCATCGGAGGGAAATCCAATACCGGCGAAGGCGGAGAAGATCCAGCCCGCTTCGAGCCTATGGCTAATGGTGACTCAAAGCGTTCAGCTATCAAACAGGTTGCCTCGGGCCGATTCGGTGTGACTACCTGGTATTTGACCAACGCCGATGAATTGCAAATCAAAATTTCACAGGGCGCGAAGCCAGGAGAAGGCGGAGAATTGCCCGGCGGCAAAGTTGATGTAAACATTGCTCGCATTCGCCATTCAACACCCGGCGTCGGATTAATCAGCCCACCTCCTCATCATGATATTTATTCGATCGAAGATATTGCACAACTGATTCATGATCTGAAAAATGCCAATAGAGAAGCTCGTATTAGCGTGAAACTGGTTGCCGAAATTGGTGTTGGAACTATCGCCGCGGGCGTTACCAAGGCCAAAGCTGATCATCTTGTTATTGCCGGCCATGATGGTGGCACTGGCGCTTCTCCCCTGACTTCCATCAAGCATGCAGGTCTTCCCTGGGAGTTAGGCGTCGCTGAAACTCATCAAACTCTTGTTATGAATAATTTGCGTTCCCGTGTAACTCTTCAAACCGACGGGCAACTGAAAACCGGGCGAGACATAGCGATTGCCGCTTTACTCGGAGCAGAGGAATTCGGTTTCGCAACCGCGCCTCTTATTACCCTCGGCTGCATCATGATGCGCAAGTGCCATTTGAATACTTGCCCGGTCGGCATTGCTACTCAAGATCCGGAACTACGGAAAAAATTCAAGGGCAAGCCAGAACATCTGGTTAATTACCTGTTTATGGTAGCCGAAGATTTACGCAGCATCATGGCAGAACTCGGGCTGCGTACAGTAAATGAAATGATTGGCCGCGTTGATCTGCTCGACAGCAACCGGGCCATTAAGCACTGGAAAGCCAGCGGCCTGGATCTGTCTGCCATGCTGGAGCCTGCCAAAATTGTTTTTGAAGGCACGGAATTTTACAAAACCAAAGATCAGGATCATGGCCTTGATAAGGCACTGGACAACGATTTAATTCGACTCGCCCGCAAAGCCCTGGAAAGCGGTGAAAAAGTCTTTATCGAACACGATATTATTAATACCAATCGCGTGGTTGGCACTATGCTTTCTAATGAGGTGGCGAAACGCTGGAAAGAAGCCATGCTGCCGGAAGACACAATTAATATAAAGCTTAATGGCTCGGCAGGACAAAGTCTCGGAGCCTGGCTGACGAATGGGATCACTCTGACTGTTGAAGGTGATGCAAACGACTTCGTGGGGAAAGGCTTGTCCGGCGGCAAGATTATTATTTATCCACCAAAGGAAAGCACCTTCAAGGCGGAAGAGAATGTTATTGCCGGCAACGTCAATTTGTACGGCGCCACCAGCGGTGAGGCTTATTTCCGCGGTATTGCTGCCGAACGATTTGCCGTTAGAAATAGCGGCGCCAGTGCTGTAGTAGAAGGCATTGGTGATCACGGCTGCGAATACATGACGGGGGGTCGTGTTGTGGTACTGGGCAAGACAGGCAGAAATTTCGGCGCTGGCATGAGCGGAGGCATCGCTTACGTTTGGGACCCGGAAGGTGTATTCCCGCGCCAGTGTAATACAGATACTTTTGAGCTGGAGTCTCTAACTGCAAGCGAAGATATTCTGGAATTGCAGACGCTGATTAAGAATCACCTTCGGTACACAGATTCTGCAGTCGCCAGGGCCGTATTGGAAAATTGGCAGCAGTCACTCACTGAGTTCGTTAAGGTCATTCCAAGTGATTACAAACGAGTTCTCGCCGAGAGTGTTGTCGCGGCAGCTTAATAGCCAGACTTCGCTAAACCAACAGGCGAATACCAAACTCTGATTTTGATGAGTTGTTTAAAAAGTTAATTGGAAAGCTACATGGGTAAAGTAACAGGATTTAAAGAATTTGACCGCAAAACGGAGCCCTATCGCAATGCGATGGAGCGGCTGGTCGACTATAAGGAAATCTATACCAGTCATGATGAAGCGCTGCTAAATAATCAGGCCGCGAGGTGCATGGATTGTGGCGTACCTTTTTGTCAATCCGATGAGGGTTGCCCGGTTTATAATCTAATACCCGAGTGGAACGACTTAATTTACAAGAACCGCTGGAAAGAGGCGCTCGATCGTCTGCACAAAACCAACAATTTCCCCGAATTTACCGGCCGTGTTTGCCCCGCTCCCTGCGAAGGAGCCTGCGTCTTGGGCATAAATGAACCTGCCGTCACCATCAAAAATATTGAATGTGCCATTATCGACAAGGGTTTCGAAAACGGATGGGTAGTCGCCAATCCACCACAGCAACGCAGTGGTAAAAAAGTGGCGATTGTAGGTTCCGGCCCAGCGGGCCTGGCCGCTGCTGCGCAATTAAATCACGCCGGCCATGAAGTCAGCGTTTTTGAACGAGACGATCGCATCGGCGGACTGTTGATGTACGGCATCCCCAATATGAAGCTTGAAAAAGATGTGGTAGATCGCCGGGTAAACCTCTTGCGGGAAGAAGGCGTAAAATTTGTCGTCAATGCAGACGTAGGCGGCAGCGGTGAGAACGGAATCGATGTCGATCAATTGCTTGCCGAGAACGACGCCTTATTACTGGCAACGGGAGCAACGACTCCGCGTAATCTGAATATTCCCCAGCGGGACGGAAATGGTATTCATTTCGCGATGGAATTCTTGCAGAAAAATACCAAGAGTTTATTGGATTCCAAGCTTGAAGACGGCAACTACCTAAGCGCCAAGGACAAAAATGTAATCGTAATTGGCGGTGGTGACACCGGCACCGATTGCATCGGCACTTCTCTTCGTCATGGCTGTAAGTCTTTGGTTAATTTCGAGATCATGCCGAAGCCCCCAATAGACCGTAGTGATAATAATCCCTGGCCCCTATGGCCGATTATCCATCGTGTCGATTACGGCCACGAAGAAGCCACGAAAAAATTTGGACAAGACCCACGGGTTTATTCCATTTCCGGCAAGGAATTCGTACGCGATGACGAGGGCAATTTACTCGGAATTAATACCGTTGAGGTGGATAAACATTTTAAAGAGATTGAAGGCACCATTCAGTTTTGGGAAGCTGACCTGATTCTGCTCTCGATGGGATTTCTTGGACCAGAGCACTATATTAGCAATTCCCTCGAACTGGAATTGGATGGACGCTCGAATTACAAAGCCGAGTACAAGGATTTCCAAACATCCAGGGCCAAAGTGTTTGCGGCGGGCGATTGTCGGCGCGGCCAGTCTCTGGTTGTGCGTGCAATTGACGAAGGTCGCCTGGTGGCCGAAGAAATCGATCGATTTCTGCTTGACGAATAAGGCTGACAAGCTCAGCCATAGATTCCGCCTTAGAAAATTCCCGCCAGGCGAGCCACGCGGCAAAGCACTTCACTCCGTTTTGCGCTGCCTCCGAGACCAAGCCTGGATGCTGGCCAGCAATGGCCAGCCTGTAATTTTTAATCCTCAACCCTTTCTGACATACTGGCCCTCGCATTTCACTGTTGAGTTGGTTTGATGAATCACTCTGTTTCAGTACCTGATTCAAGTCCTGTTCTAAGCCTGAAGAACGTTGTAAAAACCTACGGCGATTTCACCGCCGTGGACGGTATAAGTCTGTCCATTCCCAAGGGCTCGATCTACGGCTTTCTCGGACCCAATGGTGCCGGCAAGACGACTACTATTCGTATGATTCTGGAGATTATCAAACCCAGCAGCGGCGAGATTTCTGTTCTGGGCCACTCTTCTGCGCTGGATGTTCGCAATCGCATCGGTTATTTACCCGAAGAGATAGGCCTGTACAAAAAAATGAAGGTTTGGGCCTTGATTCAATACTTTGCCATGTTGAAGGGCATGAACAAGCACGAGGCCAAACGACAGGCCTGGTATCTGCTGGAAAAATATGGACTGAAGGATTTCGCTGAAGCCAAAATTGAATCCCTGTCCAAGGGCATGGGACAGAAAGTACAAGTGCTTTCGGCGGTCGCTCATGAGCCGGAACTGATCATACTCGATGAACCCTTCACCGGCCTGGATCCGGTGAACCAGTCAGTGCTGGAGGAGTTGATTACCGACATGGCCAGCAACGGTCAGACTGTCATTTTTTCAACCCATGTTATGCAACACGCGGAGCGACTCTGCGATCACATTTTATTAATCGCCAAGGGCCGCAAAATTTTTGATGGCACTGTCGCCGCAGCCAAATCAACGATCCCCCGCCGCGTACTTATTGAAAGCAGAGACGATATCTCCTCGTTGCACTCGATTAGTGGAGTCGAGGAGATATTACGCATTGAAACGGCGCAGCCAGATGATTCCGAAAGCAAGCAGTGGCAATTACAGATTGGAGAGCAGCTTAATCCCCAGGAAGTTTTGCGAAGCTGTTTCGAGCGCGGAATTTCATTAAGTCGCTTTGAATTTACCGATCCCAGTCTGCACGATGTTTTTGTCCATCTTGTCGGTGACGATGCCAGGGAGCACACGTTTAGATGAATATGATTCGTTTGATTGCCTGGCACGAATACATGGAAAATGTAAAAACCAAAGGCTTCTGGGTGGGGATTCTTATTTTCCCGCTGATCTTTACTGCCATGTATTTTTTGCAAACCACACTCTCTAATACAGTCCCTACCCGCTACTACCTATTTATTGATCAGTCCGGTCAGTACGAACAGGCAGTAGCCACCGCCATTGAGCGCGATCATCAGCAAAGAGTCTTGCAGGAATTTGTCGGCTATCTACTGGACAATCGAAAAGAGTCTGAGCTGGAAATTACTGCCAGCAATGCCTCGAGTGCTGCGGATCAATTGATCGACAATGTAGACGCCGATGAAGTGGCCGCGCTAGAGGAATGGCTGGACAGCGGGGGGCTGGATTTCGCGCTAGTAATGGCGAGTCCCTACCTGGTAGAAGATGTACAGCCCTTCGAGCAACCGGGCCATCAATTCATCGCCGCCACCCTTCCGCCGGAGGTCGATATTACAGCTTCACCGGCAGAAATAGTCATGGCCTTGAAACCCTATCTCGGCGGAGACACGCAAATTACTGCCGACGGTGAGTCCGGTGATTTATTTGCATTGATTCTGATACCGGAGAATGTAGATCAGCATATCACCCGTCCCGCTAACATGGGGCAGATGCAGGATGCGCCCGCCGGCATACAATATTGGGCCAGAAACCTGACGGACTCACGCTTGCCCGATGCCATTATAAATGGTGTAAACGCCGAAATTCGCAATCGAGAATACATTGGCCTCGGAGTAGACAGTCAAATTGTCAGAAATGTTCAGCGCACAAGGATGCCGCTCAGTCAACTGGACCCCACCGCCGCCGAGGGCGAGGAGGCGGTGAGCGTCGCTGATACTTTTAGACAACTGGCGCCCATCGGCTTTGTCTATCTGATGTTCATCTCTTTAATGCAGAGCGTGCAATACCTTTTAAGCAATACCATCGAAGAAAAATCCAATCGCATTATTGAAGTCTTGCTGGCTTCAGTTACCGCCGGTGAGCTGATGATGGGCAAACTGGTCGGCATCGGCATGTCGGGTCTTACCACTATCGGGGTTTGGCTATTATCTTTTTATCTGTTTGTCACCCTGTATGAGAGCAGCCAGACAGAACTGATCTCTCAAATTCTGCAAGTTGTTCTCGGCTCAGAACTAATTCCGTGGTTTGTTTTTTATTATTTCGCCGGCTATGCGCTCTACTCGGGCGTTTTCCTGGCTATTGGCAGCCTTTGTAACACACTCAAAGAAGCCCAGGCACTGATGATGCCGATGATACTGATCCAGATCATTCCGATTGCGATGATGGCTTTCGTGGTACTCGATCCGAATAATACCCTCGTCCGGGTGATGTCCTGGTTCCCCTTGTTCACCCCCTATCTGATGATGAACCGTGCGGCCGCCGACCCACCCATGATCGACATAGTGGGAACCACTATTTTGTTACTTCTCAGCATAATTTTTGTGCTTTGGATGTCAGGAAAAGTATTCAGGGCAGGGGTACTAAGAACGGGACAACCGCCCAAATTATTAGAATTGTTTCGCTTGCTGCGCAACCGCGACTAATCCCCTAGTCAGTCTTGTCCTAATCGCCTTCACTGACTTGTGAAGTCCTCAAGGATTGCCCGCAGTGAACACATTGGGAAGTTATCAGATTTAGCCAGATTGCCTTCACGAAGAATTGATTGTGACATTTTGGACAGCGCTGCCTGGACATGTCCACGGCAAAAATTCCATACAAGGCTATATAGATCCACATCAAGGTATCGACACCGCTGCCATTGTTCAGCAACATCCAAATCGCCACAACGTACACCGGCAAGGTCCAGAAACAGACCAGTAGCCTGGTTCGAGTTCGGCCGATCTTGCACAGCAAACGTTGCTGGCTCGCTGCAACGCCGGGATCATCATCGGCGCCGGGTTTTTCTTCAGATGCTTCAGTCATAGTGCATAGTTACTGTCGTTACTTTCGTTACTGTCGTTACTGCCGTTACTGCTGTTACCGGAAGTCGCTCAAGGATTTTGTAGCAGGTCTGTTATTCATAACAGATCAAGCTCGGCTCTGGGCAAACGAACCAAGGCTAATGTAGCGGATATGATGAAATATGTACACGGGAAAACCAATTTCGGAAATATCCCTAGGCCAGAAGCGTGCTGAATCCATTCCAGGCCTGACTTAAGCCGATTAACAACAGCACCCCGGCCAGCAATCGGTTCACCAGTTGACCACTCTCCCGCAAATGCGCTTTCAGATAGGAACTGGCAATAACAAAAGCATACAGCGCCGCCAATTTTCCTGCGAACACCCCGGTCAAAAAACTGAGCAGATAGACTCCCTCATACTGAAAGCTGAAATATTGACTAATGCCCGCCAATGCAAAAATCCAGAAAGGGATAGCCTGAGGATTTAGCACCGCAAGCAGAAGTCCTCTGCCAAAGAAAGAGGTTTGCTGGCTGGTTTCTGCTAACAATGAAGACTTCGGTTTTCGAGTGAATACGAAGGCTGACAACAGGATGAATATAAAAGCCAGGAGGAATTCGATTACAAAATTGGCATCGAGGTAAGTGCTGATTACTAAGCCAAAGGAGAGTGCAATGAGTGCTTCGAATATTTCAACAATAGATGCCGCGATGGCAACTTCGGTTCCACTCCTTCGATCGTAATCAACTGTGGTCTTTGCCACACCCAAATTAATCGGACCAAACGGGATAGTACCAACAAAGCAGACGGCGAATCCCAGTAAAAAATAGTGCACTGGGCTTGCCACGGCTATTGATAACCTTTCGCTTGCAGCTTGAACAATTTCGCATATTGGTGATCTGCTTCGAGCAATTCGCTATGACTTCCCTGCTCAATAACTTCACCCTTTTCTAACACAATAATATGATCCGCCATGCGCACGGTTGAAAATCGGTGAGAGATGATAATTGAAATCCGATTAGCCGTCAGTTCGCGAAAATGAGCAAATATCTCTGCCTCTGCCTTGGCGTCGATGGCGGCGGTGGGTTCGTCCAAAATCAGTATATCTGCCTGACTTCGCATAAACGCGCGGGATAGCGCTATTTTCTGCCACTGTCCACCGGACAATTCCTTACCGTCCTTAAACCAGGTACCAAGCTGAGTCTTGTATCCCTTTGGCAGGTCTTTGACGAACACATCGGCCATGCCTTTCGTGGCCGCTTCTTCAATCTGCGCATCTTCTTCGATGTTTGCCACATCGCCGATACCAATATTCTCCCCCACGATTAATTGATAGCGGGCAAAATCCTGAAATATCACCCCAATCTTCTGTCGCAGCGCATCAATATCCCATTCTTTCAATTCCAGTCCATCAATTTTGATGCGGCCTTGTGTAGGTGAATATAGACGGGTAAGTAATTTGATCAGCGTGGTTTTGCCACTGCCATTTTCTCCCACGATCGCCAGACTCTCGCCGGGAGTAATATGCAGGTTAATATTCTTCAATGCCGGCGTTTCACTTTCAGGATAATAGAAGCTTACATTTTCGAAACGAATACCATCGGCGGGATCTGGTCCTGTCTGTTTGTCGCCTGTTTGTTCTGGCACTTTATGGGACAGATATTCCGTGAGGTTGGATAGGTAGAGATTGTCTTCGTACATGCCGTTGATCGCCGTAAGACTACTAGTCACTGCATTTTGCCCAATGCGAAACTGAGCAATGTACATAGTCATCTGTCCGATCGTTATCGCGCCAGCTATTGCCGCGAAGCCTACCCAGCCATAGGCAAAATAAAAGGCGGCACTGGCCAGCAAGCCAAGCAGGTAGCCCCAGAAGCCTCGACGCAATACCAGACTCTTGTCTTCTTTATAGATAGCCAGAAAGATGTCTACATAACGCTGCAAAAAGAGTTTTCCCATTTGCAGCAATTTGACTTCCTTAACACCATCTTCCCGCGTAAGCACCATCTCCAGATAGATTTGCATTCGCCGCTCAGCGGACCGACGCCGATGCAATCGAAAAGCTTCGCCGGAAAATTTGGCTTCTGCCAGAAATGCAGGCACACCCGCCAGAGCGAGCAGCAATACAGCATAGGGTGAAAATTGAAACAGCCAGGCGCCGATGGTAATCAAGGCGATTACATCTCTGAGCAGGTCAAAGGTTTTGACAACCAGACTGAGAGGTCGACTCGAGGCTTCTCTACGGGCAAGAACCAGCTTGTCGTAAAATTCTGCGTCTTCAAAATGTGCCAGCTCAAGCGTAAGTGCTTTCTCAAGAATCATCACATTGATCTTGTTTCCCAGCAACACGCGTAAAATCGATTGGCAAACCATGTTTACTCGCTGCGCACCAGTCATCAACACCACCAGGCCCGCCTCAAGAAAAATATAATACAAGGCATCGCGGCGCAATTGTTCTGCGTTCTCGCCACTCTGCTGAAAGGCAGTCGACACCACGTCGACAAACAGACCGCCGACGGAGGCAATCGCGGCAGGCAGTACCCCGGAGATCAGAGTAGTCAAGGCCATAGTAATCGTTAGTTTGGCACTAGTACTCCAGACTATCTCTAAGGCGACACCGCTGTATTGAAATACCGAAATGAATTTCTTAATCGGATTTAGTGGGGGTTTATTTTCCAAACTACTCTCGGGACTGTGCTTACCTGAATAAGATTGCTGGCTGGGACCAGTCAATAGGATGGGTGCTAAACGCGCATTTTAGCACAAAAAAAAAGGGCCTTAGTTTAAACCAGGACCCTTTCCCTTTGAAAAAAGCGAATAGCAATTACAATTTCATCAGCTTCAGTACTATCCGGTCGGTATTGCGTCCCAGTGATGGGTCAAATGGCCCAACGGAGTGATCGTCTGCGGCATTATCCAGAATATCGCTGGCACCGACTAAAACGAAACCTGCTTGCAGCAGCGCTTTTACTGCTTCGTCAAAGGCAATCCTGTGCAGAGTTGCATTGTCTGCCCCTGAAGTGCCTTCATGATCGATCACGCCAAGTATGCCACCCGATTTTAATGCGCCTGCCACCTGATGCAGAAGGCCTTGGGCCGCCGCCGGGTTCGAATTATGAAAATCGTGTAAATTCAGCGCCGTAATTGCAAAATCAACCGAATTTGCTGGAAGATCTGCAATGGGCATTCCCCATTCCTCGACGTTAGCCAGTCTGGCGGCCTTTGCCGCGGCTGCTTCTGCGGCATTGCCACCTGGTCGATTCTGCATGTATACCTTGCCATTGGGGCCAACTGCGTAGGATAGAACCTCGGTGTACCAGCCGCCCGACGCATTAATATCCAAAACCGTCATGCCGGCTTCCAGTCCCAGGAAGTCGAGGACTGCTGGCGCTTTTCGGCTGGCGTCTCTTTCCTTATCCGCGGCTGGCCGGTCCGGGCTTGCCATGGCTCTTTCGAGAGCCGCCATATCGAGCGCTGACGCCGTGCTGCAAACCAGACTGAATACTGCGAGCAAAGATAATACGGACTTCATAGTAGTGACCCTTTAATTAGTTCTGAAAATATTCTTGATTAATTCCCGCGCTCCCAGGCCTGCTTCGACATTAACAAAAAGCCGAAAAACACCTATTCCTGACGACAGGGCATAGGAGCATAAAGCAAGCTCACAAGGGTGTATAGGGCGAATAACGCGGCTCAAACTCGGCATATCCCATGGGATGCACGGTAAAACGCTACTGAGCCTGGCTGGATGAGGGTGGAGCGTCGGCGCTTGAGACTAGTGGAGTCGGCGCTCGACTTTAAGCTCGGATTCGAAAAACTCTCTTACCTGTAATAACTGGCTAACATCACCTTCGCTTTCCATAAGAGGTAAATGTAATTCAATGTCATTGAGAATATTAGTAATACTGCCCGTATCCAGGTCACTTAGATCCAGATCGAATGGGAAATTGGACGCCTTTGACATATCTCACTACTGCTCCCTGAGTTGCGTAAGCCCTGAATAAAGGCCAAATATTCGCACAAGCAGGGTATCGACTGACATTAAGAAAACTTCATAAGAAATTCTTATATATAAGGTTTTTGACTATTTCGTCAAAAGTGTCATGGATTCAGCAGAAACTTTACGCGGTTAACATCTGGCATTACACTGTCCCCCGAAGTTGGTGAAGCCCGTTGTTTGCGACGCTACTAATTAAAACAAACAGGGCAGACACGCCCAAATGCATCGGGGATTTAAGGATGACAGCTCTTATCAAGGCCTGGGCAGATTTTGTGATTGCCAAACGGCTCTACATAATCGTCGCGGCACTGGTTCTATTGCCAGTTATTTCAGTTACCGGCCCCGACATCCCATTCGATAATAGTACCGAGCGTTATTTCGTTGCTGGTGATCCCGCGCTTATTGATTACGACAATCTGATTGAGCTCTTCGGCGACAATGAATATTTAATTGTTGGCTTTGAGGCGGCGCCCGGGACAGCAGATATATTCAGTGCAGACACTTTAAGAGATATTGCCAGAGTTTCTGATTTTCTCGAGTTTCACGAGCATGTAAGCCAACTTCGATCGATTACCACGTTTCAGTATATACATGCCGATGGGGACGATCTCAGTACCGACTATTTGATTGATGACATAGAGGAATTGATCGAGAACCCGTCTGCTATCGAGGCGGTGAAAGCAATTCTTGTCGATGAAAAACTTGCGCTCGGCACATTGATAAGCAGAGATTTTCGACACACACGCGTTGCTGCCAGAGTTGAGTATCGAGGAGACACTTCAGAAACAAAAATTCAACTGGTACAAGATCTCTACCGCTTTGTCGAAGAAGAAAAACTCAGCTCTGACAATTACATTCTTCACCTGTCTGGCTACCCTCTGGTACAAGAAAGATTCGAAACCGTTTCTGCAGAAGATACCGGCGTCTTAATCCCAATCATGATTGTGGTGATGCTAGTAATACTATTCGCCAGTTTCCGCTCTGTAGTAGCAACAATTGCTCCATGGCTAGTCATTGCCTGCGGCATTCTATCGGTTCTGGAAATCCAGTCCTATCTGGGCATTCCTCATACCACGATCGACTCCGGCGCGCTGAGTCCAACGCTTATAATTATTGGCGTTGGAATTACCATCCATGTGTTACTCGAATTTTTCCATTTCATGGGAGCAGGCAATAGCGGCATAGAATCAGCCCGCTCAACTATAATTAATATCTGGCGGCCGGCTTTCTTTACAGCCATCACCACGTCCGCTGGATTCTATGCTCTATCTATCACCAAGATAATGCCAATCAAAGAGTTTGCCTTACTCGGCGCAATCGGTCCGATCATTCTGTTTCTATTTGCCTTGTCGGTGCTACCCGCTGTTTTAAGCTATATGAAATCTATACCGAGCAATACCGTAAATCTTTTGGATGTCGGATTTATTTCAAGCATTACAAAAAAAGTTCCTGACTTCACCCTGAAAAACAGAAACAAGATTCTCGTTTTTGGGTTGGCGGTGATGGCATTTTCAATTTGGAATATTCCGAATATCAAGATCGATACCAATTATGTCACGTTATTTAAAGAAAAAAGCCCCACCCGACTAGACATCATCTATTTCGACGATGTCTATCGCGGCATGATGAACCTGGACATCATCCTCGATTCCGGCGAAATAGACGGCATCAAAGAGCCTGCTTTCTTAAGACAAGTCGAGCAAATTGAAACCTGGCTGGTCGGCCGGGGAACGCTCGGCCCGGTAAATTCGCTAGTTGATTATCTGCAAGAGATAAATCAATCATTGAACGGCGACAATCCGGACTACTATCGCCTGCCCGATAGCAAAGAGATGACCGCTCAATTCTTGCTTCTGTATGACAGTTCGGGTGCCAATGAAGATCTTTCTGACATCAAAGATTTCGACAATCGATTCGTGAGACTTGTTGTTCCCGTAGTAAATATGCCTGCCTCGGCGATGAAAGACGAACTGGACAGCATCGATGCCTATCTGGATGCCAACTATTCACCGCTGCAACCGGTAATCACTGGCACTATGGCTCTGTATACCATTCAGGATATTTATGTTTCGGAAGGCATGGCCCAGTCATTTATAATTGCACTGCTAGTGATTACCGCCTTCTTCATCATCCTGTTCAAATCTTTCAGATACGGAATCCTGTCGATTATCCCGAGCGTAGTCCCCATTATTCTTGCCGGAAGTTTCGCTGGCTGGCTAGGCGTCAATCTTGATCTGAGCGCTGTTATTATTTTTGCTATAACAATGGGAATTGCGGTTGACGACGCCATTCATGTCATGAGCCGGTATCTTTTAGCCAAGGACTCTGGCATGAGCACCCGGCAATCCATTCAGCGCGCGATGGACGAATCCGGTCGAGCCGTCATATTTAGCTCCATGGTTTTAATTTTCGGATTCAGCGTGCTTTGTTTTGCTTCTTTTACTACGGTAATCTTTGTCGGTCTATTCGGCTCCATTATCATGTCTCTCGCCTTATTGGGTGATATGATTTTTCTGCCCGCCATTTTATATCTGGCAGATGGGAATGATGCTGTGCCGACAGAATCGAGTCCTGTAGAAGAATCAAAAATTTCTCAATAAACAGAATTGAGAAATTTTAATAGGAAAGTAGAAAGGTCGAACATGGATTATACTCGAAAACAGATTAGGCTGACTTTGTATCTCGGCGCAATCGCCAGTTTCGCCGCTGGAGTTCCGCTGTGGGCTAATGCCGCTGAATTCACCGCCGCAGAAATCATGCAACGCGTCGATGAACGCTTTGACGGCGACTCTTCAATTGCCGAAGTCTCAATGGTACTCATTGATCGCCGCGATAGACAACGCGTCCGTGACCTTCGTATCTATGCAAAGGATTCTGCTGAAGATAGCAAAACACTGTCGCTGTTCGAAACGCCGGCGGATATTCGTGGAACAGCTTATTTGCATTTTGACTGGGATGATGCCGAGCGGGATGACGATTCATGGCTATATCTCCCCTCTCTACAGAGGGTTAAACGTATAACGAGCGGCGACACGGCCGATTCCTTTCTTGGAAGTGATTTTACCTATGCGGATATCAACGGCTTCGAAATAGATTGGTACGATTATGCCTTCGTTAGTGAATCCGAGATGATAGATGGAGAAGAAAGCTGGATTATCGAAGCAATACCCAAGCCCGCGTTTAAAGAAAGGGCCGAGGAGGCTACCGGTTATTCGAAGATGCAAAGCTGGATAAGCAAGGAGAGCTACCTGCAACTTCGCAGTCAGGCATGGGAATTGCGTGGCAACCGAATCAAATATTTCACCGCATCCGACATACAATTGATAGATGAGATTTGGACCATAAAAAGACTACAGGTCGTTACCAGCAGAAACGGACGTCAGGAACACGCCAGTGTGCTGCAAATAAATAGCATCGAGTACAATGTCGAAGTTGACGATAGTTTATTTGCCACCGAGTACATGCAACGCGGCCTGGATTAACAAGGGCATATAAACGGTGGCTAGAAAATATCAAACAATCAGGATCATAGTAGGCAGCATAGGCTGTTTGGCATTCGCCGTTCTCGGCACCATACCTTGCGCAATTGCGCAAGATGATTTTTTCAGCAACATCGATGTCAACCCCACGCGTGGAAATTCCATGCGCAGCAAGGACTACTCCGTCATCGCGTGGATAACACAGAAGGTAGCGCAAGGGCTGGAACAACCGGACCCGATTTTTAGCAGACAGGAAAGAGAACTCAACAAAATCGAAACCAGCCTGTTTGCCCAACTGGATGGCCCCTTCGGCGAACAACTGAATTTTCGAATCAGTGGCAAAATATATCACGACGAAATTTATCGTCTCAACGACGGCACCGACTATAGTCGCGACGAGCGCGATGAGTTCCGCAACCGCCTTGAAGTAAAAGATTTCTATATTGAGCGCCAATACGAAAATGGCTTGTATCTAAAGCTAGGCAATCAAATTTTGGCGTGGGGTCTCGCTGAATATCTTCGAGTCACTGATCTGATTAACACCGAAGATCAAACGACTTATGCCCAACAAGACCTGGAAGATATTCGTCTGCAGGTGCCTGCCGCCCTGCTCAGTTATACAGCAGGCGATTGGGTATTCGATGGCGTCGTTACTTATCGAGCAGGCAGAAACGACATCGCACCCACAGGGGATGAGTTCGATCCGCTAATAACGCAACGTGGTTCCGGGATGGCGCTACTGCGAGACAGTCCCGCTAATCGCTCCGAAATCTTTTTTCGAGCATCCACTCATATGTCCCAGGGCGATTTGCAAATTGTCGCCAGCGAATTTAATGACAACGCTCTCAGCATTGAGAAGATTAGTGCATTGGGTTCGATAGACCCCCAGCTTACTTACCAGCAGAATCGAATGCGCGCAATTGGACTGGCGGCGAATTGGGCCGATGGGTCCTGGTTATTGTTCGGCGAATTAGGCATGCATTTTGATAAGGCTGTTCGCCCCAAGCCCGACTCATTTCTCAGACAACGAAATGGCTGGGATGAAAAAGATCAATTGTTATCCGTTATGGGAATTGAATATAGCGGCTTCAGGAACCTGCTTCTCAACTTCGAAATAGACAGCAACCATACCAGAGAGCACGATAGTTTTATGGCCGCCAGGGAAAATCAGCTCAGCTTTGGATCGAGACTGATTTGGACCGCACTCAATGAACGACTACAGGTTTTAGCCGTTTGGAGCCAGCTGGCGGACAACGCCGGCCGCGTTAGCAGAATGTCCATCGACTATAATTGGTCGGACAATCTGGACCTTGGGCTGATGTGGGTCGACTACAGCAGTGAGGATGATTCACCGTTCTACAGTTTTAGAAATAATGACGTGCTGCAACTACATCTGAGATATAACTTTCAAATCTAGCAATCCTGATAATGTAATTTTGTATAGTCAACGCGGCGGTAGATGACTTCATCTCTCATCAATCCAGCCCCATCGCGCGACGCGCAAGCTGGTTCTTTAGGATCGATACATTGTTTACAGAATTCATCCCGATATTGCGCAGCCATCTGGCGGTTAAATTCTGCTGCGCAAACAAATGCTTGAATCCTTCCATAAGCCACATCATGCCAAGGTTATGCCCAATTCTTTGGCGTTGATAGCGGTGCAATACAGTAACATCCGATATTTCTCGTCCTGCCTCGATTCCTCGAACAAGCTCTTCGGCTAAAGCCTTCACATCCAATAAACCCAAATTAACACCCTGTCCGGCAAGAGGATGGATTGTGTGCGCGGCATCGCCTACCAATACAATATTATCTTTCACATAGTCTGTCGCGTGCCGCTGTCTCAGAGGGAATATAAATCGCTGATCCACCCATTCCACCGCGCCAAGTTCCTGCTCAAGAGCCAACGCTAACTGAATTTTGAATTGATCGTCGGTGAGCGCCATTACTTCTTCGGCTTTTTCCGGCACCATCGACCAGACGATAGAACAAAAATGTTGATCATCAGAATCAGCTTCCGGACTCAGGGGCAGAAATGCCAGCGGGCCGGTTTGCAAAAAACACTGCCTCGCTGTATTGCTATGCGCCTTCTCGGTTCGTACTGTGGTAACCAATGCTTGATGATTGTAATCCCACTCCTTGGTCGCAAAATTTGCCAATTCTCTGATCTTTGAATTGGCGCCGTCTGCAGCGACAAGAAGTCGGGTGTGCAGGGTATCTCCCGCGCTGGATTCAAGCTGTAGAAATTGCTCACCATTGAGTCGAATCTGCTGCAGCTTCTCGATAGTAAAGGGAGGCAAAACCTGCAGATTCTCAAGCTTGACAAGCTTGGCGTGAAGCGCCGTCGTCACTATTGAATTCTCAACAATTGTGCCAAGTTCAGTTTGATTGATGTCGGCGGCAGAAAAATGAATTGATCCGGTCCCCTGCGCATCCCACACTTGCATATCCTGATAGCTGCAAGATCTTTTCCCCGCGATATCCTGCCAAACTCCCAGTTCTATAAATAACTGTTTGGACGCTTTGGTGAAAGCACTGACCCGCGGATCAAATTTTGGCTGCGCTTTATCGAAGAATATTTCACCGCTATTTACGGGCAGCTGGTCTATTAGCGCTATTCTCAGAGGAGTATTCTCAAGCAGGCAGGCGAGACTCGCCCCGACCATTCCGGCGCCGGCGATAACAACATCGAATTCCTCTGGCTGTTTTGAAATCATAGGCGAGCATTATAGGCTGTGTCTGCCTATTCCCCAACTACTTGTCCCCAGGTCTCAAAGTTCCCGTCTCTGACTGTCCTGTTGTTCCGTGCACAGAAAATTACTGCTAGACTGTTTCGCTTCGCAAGCCATCAAATACTGGCTGTAGTCGAGCTTGCCAGAAGGAGAGCAGGATGAGCAATGTTGTCAGTGTCGATCAGCTAAGCAATTATATCGGTCGGGAGGTAGGTGTAAGCGACTGGGTGGAAATCGATCAGGATCGAATCAACAAATTCGCCGATGCCACTGGCGATCATCAATATATTCATGTCGACCCGCAGCGGGCCGCTGAAACTCCGTTTGGCACAACTATCGCCCATGGATTCCTCACGCTATCTTTAATGAGTATGCTTAGCGCGAATAATGGCGCCATCAAACTGGAAAATGCAGTGATGGGGATAAATTACGGACTCGATAAAGTCAGGTTTATCAATCCGGTAAAAGTGGGAAGTAGAATTCGCGCTCGCTTTGAATTGCTCAGCGCCGATGAAAAGAAGGAAAATCACTTCCTGATGAAGCACAAGGTCACTATCGAAATAGAAGGGGAAGAAAAACCAGCCCTGATTGCCGAATGGTTAGGAATGACCGTAGTCACTTGATTTGGATAGGGCTTGATTTGGATAGGGCTTGATTTGGATAGGGCTTGATTTGGATAGGGCTTGATTTAAATAGGGCTTGATTAGGTAGAGTTAAAACTTGCTTAAGCTTAGTCGAGCGCAACAACCCGCATTCATTACCGAGCAGTAAAATAGCAAAACATAATCCGAGAACGCACCATGAAAAAATCCTTACTCGCTTTAATTCCATTCCTTACGGCCTGCGCTGGCGAACCTCCGCAGAATATTGGCATTCAAAACGACAGATTGGCAGCCTGTCCTGCATCTCCGAATTGCGTTTCCAGTTTTGAGAGCGACGAAGAACATTCAATACCAGCCATTGCCGCCAGTCTGGAGCAGATCGAACAGGTATTACTGACCATGGACGCGGCGAATATTGTCGAAGCGGGGGATAATTACCTGTATGCCGAATTTACCAGCCGCCTGATGGGCTATGTGGATGATGTGGAATTTCTGTACGATCCCGCACGCGGTGTAAGCCATGTTCGATCTGCCTCACGCCTCGGACATAGCGACCTTGGCGCCAACCGCAAACGGATTGAATCGATCCGTGAAAAACTGAAGTAGTCAGCGCCTCGCTCTCGCTGCAGCCACGTCAATCCTTCGGCTGTTAAAACAATCACCATCCCTACTTGCTGAAGAGTCCCATCGCTCGTTCGGCGAAGCTTTTTCTGATGGATGGAATCAAATCGATAGAGAGTAAACCAAATTTTCTGAGCCAGGTCTTGGCGGTACTATTACTCGAAAACAGTTGTGTTATGTAGTGAGTAAAATTGATCGTCTGCGCCTGGTCCATTTCCTGCTGCTCCAGATATTCCTGCAATACACTCATTTCGCCCAATGACCTGGCCTGGGAAAAAGCCTTCTGCAAAACACTTACTAGTACTTGCGTATCACGCAGGGCAAGATTAAGACCCTGCCCGGCGACCGGGTGCAAGGTATGAGCTACATTGCCGAGCAGTACCAGACCCGGCCTGATTTGTTCTTTCGCAACAGACAAGCTCAGTGGATAAATAAATCTTTCGCCTAGCTGTTGCAGTCGCCCAAGTCGATTCCCAAAGCGCTGTTGCAGCCTTGGCAATAATTCGTCTTCGCTCATCGCGGCAAATTCCGCAGACTGTTCTGTCGTTAGCGTCCAAACCAGCGACCCTCGATTGCACTGATCGATGGACTCCAGTGGCAACACTGCCAAAGGCCCAGTGTCGGTGAATCTTTCGAAGGCAATATTATTGTGCGGCTTTTCAAATGCTATGTTGGCAATAAGCGCATGTTGTGAATATTGTTCAACTGTCCTGTCGATTCCAAGTTGCGAACAGATTGGAGACTTACCGCCGTCTGCCAATACCACAAGCGAGGCGTTAACTGAGTAGCTTTCAGATCCACTCTCAATCTGCAGAGCCATTCCGGCGGCGTCGGGCTTAATAGTTAAAATAGACGCCGGGCATAACAGCTGGATTGAGTGCGAACTCTCCATGGCCGAATTCAATACCACGCCGAGCGCCTTGTTTTCAATCACGTAGCCGAGGGCATCGACGCCGTGCTCGGCGTGGTGTAAATGGCTCGAACCCAATCGTCCTCTGTCGGAAACATGAATTTCTTTTATCGCAGTTACAACATCTGCTAACTGCTCCCATAAACCCATGTTATCGAATATTCTGCTGGAACCGAAAGACAGCGCGGTTGATCTGGCATCAAAACTCAACTGCTCGGAAATACTGCTGCTGGCAGCAATGGCCTCGACAACCAGAATCGAGAAATTCTCTTTGTCGATTGCATGATCAATTGCACAGGCAAAGCTTGCTCCGACCATGCCGCCGCCCACAACAACCAGATCATAATTATCTTGGGGTTGCTGAATTCGCATAGGCTAGTGTGCAGCTTCCGCCATAAACGATTCGATTTCCTGAACCGTTTTCGGAATGCCATTGCTGAGAATTCTATACCCCTTCTTGGTAACCAACACATCATCCTCTATGCGCACACCGATGCCACGCCATTTCTTCGGGACTTTTTTATTGTCAGGGGAAATATAAATACCTGGCTCTACTGTCGTTACCATGCCGGGCTCCATCAGCCGCCAACTATCATCAATTTTATAGTCACCCACATCATGCACGTCCATGCCAATCCAGTGACCTACCTTGTGCATATAGAAATCCCGGTAGGCCTCACTCTTTATCAGCTGACTTGTACGACCTTTAAGCAAACCCAATTTAACCAGGCCTCGGGTAATAATTTTTACCGATATCTTGTGCGGCTCATCCCAGGGAACGCCCGGAGCTATAGCTTCGATAGCCGCAGATTGCGCATTCAAAACCAATTCATAGATAGCTTTTTGTTCTGCAGTAAATTTTCCCGAGGCAGGGAAGGTGCGCGTGATATCAGAGGCATAGTGCTCATATTCACAACCTGCATCTATAAGTATCAGGTCGCCCTCTTTAACTTCGGCGTTATTCTCGTTGTAGTGCAATATGCAGGCGTTGTCTCCCGCCGCCACAATTGAACTGTAGGCCGGAGCCCGGCTACCATTCCGGGTAAAAGCATGGAGTAACTCCGCCTCAAGCTCGTACTCTTTAATACCCGGCTTGCAATAGGCCATTGCCCGTTTGTGGCCTTCGGCCGAAATTTTTGCCGCCTGTTCCATCAATTTGACTTCGTTTGCACTCTTGATTAAACGCAGCTCATGCAATAGATGATCGAGTACCAGAAATTCGCTGGGAGGGTGGGCTCCCATTTTTGCCTTACTGCGAATAACCTTAACCCAATCCATCACCTGATTATCAAACTGATCATCTTTCCCCATGGAATAGTAAACCCGGTCACGACCTTCGATCAGGCCAGGCAGAATGTCATCAATATCAGTAATCGGAAACGCGTCATCAAAAAGCAATTCCTCGCACGCCACATCCGGGCCCATCAATACGCCTGTCCACAGCTCTTTTTCCTTGTTCTTCTGCTGACAAAATAACACCGCTTCACCCTGCTTGCGGCCTGGTATTAGTGCCAGCAAGGCATCTGCTTCGGTAAATCCCGTGAGATAATAAAAATCGCTATTTTGGCGATACAGGTACTCCGCATCACCATTACGCATTCGAGCTGGCGCCGATGCCAGCAAGGCAATGCTATTCGGCTCCATCTGTGCCATCAGTTCCTTTCGGCGAAGCTTTATTTCTCGGTATTTACTGCTCATTTTTCCTCAATCCCACGCTGTCACAACAGCGCACAAGCATATAGCTGTCTCAATGCGGAACCAAGTGCCAATTTTTGCAATTCCATTATTGACCCCTTTCCCGCACGGCTCTATAGTTAGCAGATTGTTAATGTAAATCCTAAGCTATTGCCAATAGCCCGTTGCGGTCATTGATATTTAGTTAAAATTTGAGATTCCTGAAGAATAAACCAATATGAGCGAAGATAGATTCCAGGCCCTGAGCGAGAAAGTCGATGACCTTATCGATCGCCATGCTGACATGAAGCGCGAAAATCAATTGCTGAAGGCCAATGAAATCTCCTGGCATTCCGAGCGCAAGCAATTGAAGGATAACAACAAAGATGCAAAGTTGAAGTTGATGTCCGTGTTGGCCCGGCTCAAAGCCATGGATCAATCCTAGTCCCGATCTCGGGCATAAGTAATCTTGGGTATAAGTAATCTTGGGTATAAGTAATGGACGAACAAAGCACTTCTGTACAAGTAAAAATTCTCGATAAAGAGTATCAGGTGAATTGTCCCGCTTCAGATCAGGAAGCCCTGATTAAGTCTGCGCGCTATCTGGATGAGAACATGCGGAAGATTAAGGGACGGGGCAATATCCATGGAGCGGAGAAAATCGCGGTCATGGCGGCGCTCAATATTACCCATGACATGTTGCGCAAGAACCGCCTGATTAATGAAACCCGGCACACCACAGCGCAACAGGTTAAGGCCCTCGAAGATAGAATCGATTCCGCTATTGCCAGTAGCCGTCAACTCGAGCTCTAGTGGCGAGCACTTAAAGTGCCATCTATTCAGGGCGTTCCCTTGCTCTGCGCTTTCCTTGCCCGCTCTCCTTCCTTACTCCCGTCGCCCGATATATACTTGATCGCGGAGTTCCCTAGAACATTTGCCAATCAAAAATGTTCTTGAGCCGATATCTGTATCACCGGAGGCAACTCGATAGATGTTGTTGTGCATGTCCGCTCGTCGGAAAGCCTTATACATCGCGGGAGCCACCACCTGGACCTTTGGGTTCAGGGCAAATTTGGTAGCGGTGTTCCGGGGGGCTTAACACTTTTTCTCAGCGCATTTATTGCTATCCTTCTATGACTGGCGACACACCTAAAGTGCTACGATCTTCTCTTCGTCAGGCTCGCCAGGCTATGTCTTCCGAGCAACAGAACACCGCGGCAAAGGATTTATTTAATCTGCTTGGTAAGCAGGAATTTTTCCGCGTTGCTCAGCGCATCGCCTTCTATCAGGCCGCCGATGGCGAAATTGATCCCCGCTTGTTGCTGGAACTGGCTTTAAGTGAGGGTAAGTCTTGTTTCCTCCCCGTCCTGGCAAAAGATAATCCCGACTTTATTTCTTTCTCTCCCTATGACACAAGCACAGAGCTGATCGAGAATCGGTATGGGATTCCGGAACCGGCATCCACGGAGCTTATAGTCTCGCCCACTGAGCTTGACGTAGTTTTTGTGCCATTGGTAGGGTTCAGCGCGGATTGTTTTCGACTGGGTATGGGCAAGGGCTTCTACGACCGCCGCTTCAGTTTCAAGATTCTTAATCGGAGCAGCAATCCACTGCTGGTGGGTCTGGCTCACGAAAGCCAGCGGCTTGATTCATTTCCGGTAGAAAACTGGGATGTTCGAATGGACGCGATTGCCACCGACAAAAAAATATACCGCCCCGATACTGCATAGGGCGGAATACTGAGCTAAGCGCCTATCCCTGGCGCACTTTCCTTTGTTACTTTTTAAATTCAGGGTCGTGCCGGGATTGGGCGCCCTACATCAATGCACTTTGGGCAACGCCGCTGGCCAACACACTCACTACAAACAGGGTGATAACTATCACAACCATATCCGGTTTCTTTCTCATGTCTTTCTCCGGGACAGATTCTACGCTCAGATTCCTTAACGGCTTTTCCGGGAAAAGCTTTAGTTTTCCCTAAAAAACAATCGATTAGCTGAAGAACTTCGCTTCACATCTAGGCCTTGTTAGCTAAAATTTCTATTCCCTACTCCTTGCTTTCAGCGAATCGCTCTCTATAATGCTGTACATACATACAGTACTTATAGGCAGTAATAGGGAATTGGGTTTTCAAAATGACTACTATCAGAAATCATGACCAGCCCCAGGCAGGATACAAAAACCTCCCGGCGGACAAGGCCTGTGGCCATACAACGCATATAGATACGCTGTTACACAGTAATCCGAATCTGTGGCGCGGCGTCGATATGGCCGGTCAGGGCTGCCATGGCCACAGCACCGGTTTTCCCCAGCTGGACAATATTCTTCCCGGGCGCGGCTGGCCGCATAAGGGCTTGATGGAAATCATCACTCCTCATTGGGGCATGGGTGAATTACAGCTATTGATTCCGCTCATGCGTTCAATTGTTGAACAGGGGCAGTGGATTCTGTGGATATCCCCTCCCTATCTGCTTTATGCCCCTGCCCTGATTCAGGCCGGGATTAATACCGACCAGGTTCTGCTGGTAAAACTGGACACCTCCTGTAAAGACGCTCTGTGGAGTATGGAAAAAGCCCTGCAGACTGAAAACTGCGGACTGGTACTCGCCTGGCAAAACTGGCTACCGAATAAGGTACTGCGACGTTTGCAGCTGGCGGCAGATGTTGGAAACACCTTGGGCGTCCTGTTCAAGCATCATGATAGTGAACACTCACCCTCTCTTATGCGCTTGAAAATAGGGGATTCTCTGCCTAGCGAAGGCCAATTTAATGAATCCGAAGTGACCCTGATAAAGGCCCGTGGAAACTTTCGACCCTTGACTGCCCGAGTCAATTTCTATCAGCAAACTTAGCCGCTCTGGAGCAAAGCCTTGGAAGATCCAGACAGCACGGCCCAACTCCCCCTGCCATCTTTGCCGGATAATTCCACCGCTCGAGTCATTAGGCTGCACCCTCGCGGCGGAGCAAAGTCTTTAGGCAATGCAGCAACGACGGCTAAGGATGCTGGTTCGGATCATTGCCGTTCGGACCAGCAAACGACCAATCGTCAAACAGCCAGCAAGCGAAACTGCCTGTGGTATGCGCTCTATTTCCCCCAGCTAGGCGAATTGAACAAGCCACAGCAGGAAAAATATTTACATGAACTGGCCGGACTGGTTCAGAGCGTCAGTTCCACCGTCAGCTTTCATCCTCTGACATTGATTTGCGAGATACGCAGTAGTCTGAAATATTTTGCCGGCATCGATGTTATTCACAACAAACTGAAACAGCAGCTTGGCGCGCAATTGAGCGCATGGGACCTGGCGAATGATTTTCTGTATGCCGCCAGCCCTACTGTGACAGCCAGCCTGCTGTTGGCCAGATCTGGCCGAAACACATTGGTTTATCAGAAAGAGAATCTGCGTTCGGCGCTGGGGAAATTACCTACCGAGGTATTGGATCTGGACAAGGAGCAGAGGCGCCGCCTGTATAATATGGGGGTACGTCATTTAAGCGATATCTGGCGTCTACCAGGCGATGGTTTACGCAAACGCTTTGGCAGCAATTTTGTTAATCAATTGAATAAGGCTTTGGGGAAGGTTCCTGAACCTACCCGAAATTATTTGCCACCCCCTGCCTTCGCCACATCCTGTGAGCTGCCCTATGAACTGGAAAATCTCGATCGATTACTTCCGCTGGCCGATGAGATGCTGGCGCAGCTTTGTGATTTCTTACGCCGCCGCGATCTTGCCACTAGTCATCTATTGTTCTCCCTGTCACATGAGAGGCGCAGTAGTACTAAAATCGAACTGGGTCTGCGCCAGGCCAGTCGTTCACAAGAACATCTCATGCTGTTGCTGGAAACTCGCTTCAGCAATCTGACTATCCCGGCGCCAGTAAGCACAATTAAAGTTGAAGCTAAAAACTTCGATGCCTTTAGCGGACACAGCGATTCTTTGTTGATAACAGGCAAGCCGGCAACAAGGCGATACAACGACAGCAAGCTTAGCCAATTCATTGAACAATTGCAGAGCCGACTGGGAGAGCATCATGTTAAGCGCGTTAATAACCTAGCCGAACATTGCCCCGAATATGCCAGTCAGCAATTTAATCTCAATTCATTAAACGACGCAGAGAAAAACAAACCCGTTACTACTGAACAAGCCGCTTCAAATCCCAGACCTTTCTGGTTACTGCAAGACCCCGTGCAACTTACCCTCAGAAAGGGCAAACTTTATCATCGTAAAACCATCTCCCTTGTAAGCGGACCCGAACGTATCGAGACCTATTGGTGGTCAGGAAGCAATATACGTCGCGATTACTATGTCGCCAGAGAAGCCAACGGCAGTCGCTTATGGATTTACCGAGAAAAAGGCGTTGAAAAAAACTGGTATCTGCATGGATTTTTTGCGTAACTATCACCCAGAACCATGATCCAAATTAGTCCTTCGGGAACTGCTTTGCCGTAAAGTGTTCGCTGTGGACTAGTTAAAAACAGGGGTGGCATCACTTGCAACGCGAGACTCCCAGTATGAGAAACGTGTCGAAGGTACGAACTCTAACCCACAACAGGGTTGCTGCGCTGTGCCTGTTTGTTCTTGCGCCTTTCTGCAGTTCTACAGGGGTTGCTGCCGAGCAGGATGCAGGGCTAGAGGCCAGCCCATGGCAGTGGCTGGAAGGCAGGAGAGATCAGGTATCGAGAAACGTTACGGCGCTGGGGCGAAGTCTGGATGCCTGGCTTGCTGGCGAAGGGCTGGGGGAGCAGGCCAATGAAACCTATTTGCGCATTCGCCTTAATCAACAACTGGGTTCATTCGACGGCTATAGCTCGCACGTCAAGCTAGGCGGAAGCCTTGATCTTCCTCGCGTATCGGAACGCTGGAAACTGATTTTCGAATCAGATGATAAGCAGCTTAATTCACTGGGAGAAGGGGCTCTTGGAGAGGAACCCTCGAGCGAATCGATAGCCGGGTTTAGCTATCAACAAAAAGCCGGCGACTCGTGGCAGCTGAGTCATTCAATCGGCTTGCGCAGTAAACTATCGGCCGACCCCTTCTACCGTTTCAAGGCGCAACGTGAGCAACAAATCAGTGATGCCTGGTCACTCGGGGTTCGACAAAAAATCTGGCACTACGAGAGTCAGGGCTGGGGCTACGACACGACTGTTTCTTTTAATCGAGAACTTACGCCGAAAAGAGTTTTACGTGTTGCTTCGGAAATAAAATATCAACAGAGCCGTAGACAGACGGAATTTAGTCAGTCCATTTCCTTGCACACTGCGCTCGCGCAATATGAAACAATCAGTTATGAATTGGGTATATTGGGCTTGAATAAACCCAACGTCAGGATTAGTGATTACTATGTAGGCGCTCAGTATCGCCGGGCAATTCGCAGTGACTGGCTGTTCCTTGAAGTATTGCCTCAGCTGCTGGTGTCACGCGACGAGAACTGGCGCCCTCAGCCGCGCCTGATTCTTAATCTGGAAGTATTATTCTTCGATTTATAGCCGTGTCTTATCGCCGCGCCGAAATCCGAGTCGGGCGCAAAAACTCCAGATCAAGTAAAATCACGTGACGATAATTCCATAGATAGTTCCATAGATAGTTCCATAGAGCCCAACCAATGGCTAAGGTCTACTAGATCTCTGGCAATAAAATGAATGACACCTTCGCTTTTTTGCACATGACCTACCACGCCCAACAACATCGCCTGTCTTACCAGCGGACGCTGCTTTTCTCCCAGGCTTGGCCAGACGACAATATTTACAAAGCCACTCTCGTCTTCCAGCGTTAGAAATGTGACGCCTGCTGCCGTCATGGGGCGTTGTCTGCAAGTAACCAGGCCAGCAACTTTGGCAATAGCTTCATTTTCGATGAACGCGAGATCGCTTGCAGTAGACACCTGAAAATTATTCAAATGCTGGCGAAACAACGCCAGAGGATGGCGCCGCAAAGTGAAGCCGGTAGCGTTATAGTCGCCAGCAATGTTTTGACTTTCGCTGGCGACAGGTAAGAGCACATCTACGCCAAAGTCTCGATCGGTGAAATCGGGATCAGAGTAAAAGGACAGGGAGATATTAATTTCAGCCGTTGCGCCGGTATCGAATTCGGGCTCGAATTCAGGGTCAGAATAAACCCCCGATGACGCACGCCCTCCGGCGGATAATGTACCCGCGTTTTTACCCTGACCTCTTTGTTGTCTACCCCTTGGTTGTCTACCCCGTGGTTGTTTTGGTTTTGGTTGCCGCATCTCGACCCCGGAAGCCTGCCAAAATGCCCGGTGACGGTCGCCGCTTAGCCCGCGCAAGACATCTGCTGCCGCCATAGCTTCCAAATCTTTCTTGTTAATGCCGCTACGAAACACCAGATCCTGAATGGAAGCAAACGCTCCGCTACCTCGTGCCTCACTAATAGCATGCGCGCCCGCTGCAGATAGACCCTTTACTAACCCGAAACCAATTCGCAGCTTTGGACTAACGGCTAGCTGACAGGGCGAGTCCAATTTTTGGTAGTCGCCATCAAACTCCAGCGTGCAGTCGTGAAAGCTATCATTCACAGCTGCCGGCAAGACCTTAACACCATGGCGTTCCGCATCTTTTACTAACTGAGCTGGGGCATAGAAACCCATGGGCTGACTATTAAGCAAAGCACAGCAAAAGGCGGCCGGGTGATAATACTTGAGCCAGGACGATACATAGGCAATGAGTGCAAAACTGGCTGAATGTGATTCGGGAAATCCATAATCACCAAACCCCTTTATCTGTTTGAATAATTGCTCCGCAAAGTCACGCTGATAGCCTCGCTGCAACATACCTCCAACCAGTCTTTCTCGATAGGGCTCAAGACCCCCTTTACGTTTCCATGCAGCCATCGCGCGACGTAATTGATCCGCCTCACCGCCACTAAAGCCTGCCGCTACCATCGCCAGTTGCATAACCTGCTCCTGGAAAATAGGCACCCCCAGGGTGCGCTCCAGAGTTGCCTTAACCGCTTCACTGGGATAGCTTACCGCCTCCTTGCCGCTGCGCCGATTAAGATAGGGATGCACCATGTCCCCTTGAATAGGGCCAGGTCTCACTATTGCGATCTGAATGACCAGATCATAATAACTTCGTGGCCGCAGGCGAGGCAGCATGCTCATCTGGGCGCGAGACTCAATTTGAAAAACACCAACCGTGTCCGCCTCCCCCATCATGTCATATACCTTCGGATCTTCGGCGGGGATCTTCTGCATGGTCAGCGACTCTTTACTATAAGCACTCACCAGGTCCAGACATTTTTGCACGGCGGTAAGCATACCTAAAGCCAAGACATCGATCTTTAGTAGGCCCAATGATTCCAGATCATCCTTCTCCCATTGAATAACCGTGCGGTCGGTCATTGCTGCGTTTTCAATAGGCACCAGATGAGAGAGCAATCCCTGACTAATAATAAAGCCACCCACATGTTGAGAAAGATGGCGGGGAAATCCTATCAGGGATTGAGCGAGGTAAACCAGTTTCTGTATTGCCGGATCGGCATGATCGACATCCGAATCACTAAGTTGTTCCTGCAGATCTGATCCCCACCAGTAGATGGACTTGGCAAGCTGGCTCAGCAACGCATCATCGAAGCCCAGCGCTTTTCCTACATCCCGTAATGCACTACGAGAACGGTAGCTAATCACAGTGGCTGCCAATGCGGCGCGGCCACGGCCATATTTGTTATAGATGTACTGAATAACTTCTTCACGCCTGGCATTTTCGAAATCCACATCGATGTCCGGCGGCTCATCCCGTTCCCTGGAAATAAAGCGCTCGAACAAGACTTCAATGCGCGCGGGATCTACTTCAGTAATACCAAGACAATAGCAGACGGCAGAGTTAGCCGCCGAGCCGCGACCCTGACACAGGATATGCTGACGGCGGGCAAAGGCCACTATGTCATGTACGGTAAGAAAATAATGTTCATAGCCAAGCTCCTTAATCAAGCTCAGCTCATGTTCGATGATATTCCGAACCTTTGGCGTAGCGCCATCCGGCCAGCGCTGTCGAATGCCAGCCTCAGTTAACTCGCGCAACCATCCGCTGGCTGTATACTCATCGGGAACCAACTCATGGGGATATTCATAACGGAGTTCATCCAGTGAAAAATCGCAAGAATTGGCAATATCGACTGTGGCATTCAGTAATTGTGGCGGAAACAATTTGCGCAATTGTTCAACTGAACGCAGATGACGCTGACCATTACTCTCAGCATCGAACCCCAGCTCACTGATTCGCTTGCCAAGTCGAATCGCCGTAAGCGTATCTTGCAAAATCCTGCGCCGAGGCCTGTGCATATAAACCCCGCCCGTAGCACACAGAGGCATGGTAAATTGCTCCCCCAGGGTTTGCAGTCTTTGTAGTTTCAGACGGTCATTCCCGCGCAGTAATAGCTCAACAGCTATCCAGACTTTTTTTGTAAACAGGCGCCGCAACCAGACTGCCTGTGATGCGATGTCCTCGGCTGGCTGCGACAAGTCTGGCAACCACAGTGCCAGACAATCCAAAGGCAGATTATCTTCGAGCATGGCGCGATCGATTCGATATTCCCCTTTCTTCGCCTCTCGCCGCGCACACGTTATAAGATGACTAAGCCGACCGTAGCCCTGGCGATTGCAGGCAAGCAATATCAGCTTGCAATCATCTTTGATGCCTTCAGCACTCTTTTGCAGGACAAACTCACTGCCGATGATCAATTTTATATTCCGTTTTTTCGCCTCCCTGTGAGCCCGCACCACGCCGGATAAAGAGCATTCGTCGGTAATGGCGAGCGCCTCATAGCCTAGCGAATCTGCCCTCTGTACCAGCTCTTCAGGAAAGGATGCGCCGCGCAGGAAAGTGAAATTGGAAATACAGTGCAGCTCAGCATACACATGCTCAAGGCGCTTGCTAGTGCCGACTTCGGGTTTTTCGGGGGGACATTTCGCCATTATGAGTTAATCTAAAATACTGGATATATATACAGTAGTTTTAGTGGCAGGAAATGTCAATAGAGAACCCTCTACCAGGGCCCATTGAACAAGTCAGCGTTTAAAAACGAAACGGATTAACAGGAGCTAATCGATAGAATTTTCCCCGCGTCTTCGCTCTAGATCTCCGCTAGAGCGCTACACAAATTCCCCCTGAACCAGTCGATGTTTATTAACAAGCAATAGGAGCCATTGGATAGAACTCCTCCAGCGTTTCGTCACGCCTCAATTACTACTTGTGTCACTTGTCCGCGCAACTGAGTAGCCTGGTCTCTCTGCGCACGGCCAACTATCCTTCGCTTTAGCCAGCGCTGCGGAACTCGCTTCGCTCAAACAGTCCTCGCTCAATCTGGCTAAAGCGAAGGATAGAAACATGGCCTGATTGTGCGCAGAGAGACCAGGCTACTCAGCTCCGCTCAATTCAACGAAGACTGGCAGTTCCTGTATTTCAATTTGGGTTAGAAGAACGACTTGCAAGCAGACCATGCTTTCGCGCTTCGATTTTTTCAGGTCAAGTGAGGACAGAACACGTTAAGCTCAATCTCTGCGGTAAGTGAAAGCGTATTTCCATTCGGATTCCGAGATGTCGCTGGAGGAATCCTTGAGCAGAACCCGCTACCGATTTCGGCGACCCTGGTTGAGTACCGCGCGTTTCGCAACGCTGAAAAAATCGAAGCGCGAAAGCATGGTCTGCTTGCAAGTCGTTCTTCTAACCCAAATTGAAATACAGGAACTGCCAGTCTTCGTTGAA
>JABMOK010000019.1 GCA_013204155.1 Pseudohongiella sp.
CTAATTTACTGTCCAGTTTTGGTTGACCACTACAGTCATGCAAATCGAGCGCTTCTAAAGCAATGACTATTCGAGAATATATTGGACCATCGTCATTGTTCTTGCTAAAGGATCAATTCTAATCCTGCCTACAGTTTTAGTACCGTCTGAATGACTTACTATTTCGTCCATAACAACCAAAACACCATCTCTATGCCAGACCCCGGCAGCGTATGCTGAAGTTATAGTATTGGCGTCAACATATCCGCGACCATTTGCAGTATAAGTACCGCCATTTCCATTTCTGTCATAGCTTAAATGGTAACTTACGTATGATCGGCCACCTTCATCAGACTCCCTTTCTACTGTGATAACAGATTCGTCAGATGTCAGATCGATCGAGGTTATCTGCCATGCCGTTTCGGCCTGATTTGCCTCCAATGTAAGCGCATGGTGATCCGCAATCGCAAAGCTTGGAGCTACCAAAGTCAAAATTAAAAAAATAGCTTTTCTCATTATCTTTCCTCCTTGTATATTTTTGGGGTACTTATTAACAATTAGATGGAAAAAAATCTAACCGTTCGTCCACAATAGTATGTATACGGGTGCAATGGTACCAGCCTGACTTATCGGGGTGTGCCCCATAGGGTGGGGTGCTGGCTATGGCAGTTTTGAGGTTTTAGGGGTGGGGTCTGAGTCCGCTTCACACGCGGGGTTATAATACAGGTCGTTTCACCCAGCAGAGGCTCTGATTATGCAGATCGAGCGACCAGCCGCTTCAGAAAGCTAGCCCCCCCCCTAGCGGCCGCTAGCCCGTCACCGGTATTAACTCACTTTGTTCGGCATCTTCGGAATAAAAATCGCTCCAAAATTTGATTAGTCGATTCTTTATTCGCGCGAAAGCTTAAAAACATAAAGCTGTCCCCCTTCCGGTATGATTGAAGTATCTGCACCCGAAAAAGCCGATATACCGCCGAAATTTCCAGAGGCAATCGCAACATAACTTTCACCGTCTATCTCATAGGCTATGGGCTGACTTCTGATTCCCCCTCCTAAACGAGCTCTCCAAACCTCTTCTCCCGTTTCAGCATTGAGTGCAAAAGCGTGACCAGTTTGACTTCCAGAAAAAACTAAACCACCCTCGGTACTTAGAGTACCAGCGAGCATTGGCTCGGCATCATAATGACGCCACGCGACTTCGCCGGTTTGATAATTCATTGCAGTAATATGACCATAAGATGGAGTTTCACCAGATTCATCAGAGACCCCATCTACAGACACAGGTAATCCACCCATAAATAGTTGGCCCTCAACATGCATGCTTATTCCTTTTTGCATGAGTTGGCAGCTCTCAATTACAGGCAAGAATGCTAGATTCAATGAAGTATTAACCGATCCTGAAACAGACCCATTCATTCCTCCGAGTGCGCCAGGACAAACTCGCATAGTCGGCTCTTCTGAAGGCATAGCTTCGGGGTTAACTACGGGGCGACCATTTTGTTCCATAGATTCAGCCCAATTAAGCTGCTCCATATAACTGGTTGCTCGTATGAACTCTCCGTTCTCGCGATTGATTGCGTAAAAGAACCCATTACGATTTGCCTGAACTAAAGCCTTTGTGACGCTCTCTCCTTGATTTAAATCAACCTGAAAAAGGTGTGTGTTACCGTCATAGTCCCATACATCATGGGGTGTAAATTGGTAGTACCATTTCCTTTCACCCGAATCCGGATCAATTGCTAAAACGCTATCTGAGAACAGATTGTCTCCTAGCCTCGCATCTCCGTTCCAATCTGGGGAAGGATTTCCAGTTGTCCAATACAATAAATCAAGCTCGGAGTCGTATGCACCAATGGTCCATGCGGGTGCGCCGCCAGTTTCGAAAGAATTACCGGACCAACTTTCGTATCCAGGCTCGCCTTCAGCAGGGACGGTATAGTGGCGCCAAACTCTCGCACCGGTTTCGATATCGTAAGCATCAAAGAAACCACGAATACCAAATTCGCCGCCTCCTACACCTATCACTGCTAAGTTCTTTACAACAAGTGGTGCAGACGTTGCGCTAAAGCCTTTGTAATATTCAATAATTTCACTTTCCCAAAGCTTTTCTCCTGTAAGACGATTAAACGCAAGAAGCCTGGCGTCCAGTGTAGCCATTAAAATAGTATCACCGTGTATTGAAGCACCTCGATTTGCGGGGCCACAACAAAGCCTCAGATCCTGTGGGAGTGGGTGATCGTAACGCCAATATAGCTCTCCTGTTTTAGCATCTACTGCAAACAATCTGTTGAAAGAAGAAGTTACGTACATGATGCCGTCATAAACGATAGGCGAAACAGCAAATTGACCTTGCGTACCTGTCGGCAAGCTCCATGCAAACTCTAAGTCTTTTACATTGTCGGGCGACAAGGCTTTGATAGGGCTATGACGATGGTTCGCGTAGTCACCGCCGTATTGAATCCAGCTATCAGAATAATTGCTTTGGCTTTCTACCAGCATTTGACTTGTAATCGGCCCTTTTCCTTGGCCAATATCCCGACTATTAATCCAATGTGTAGTGAGAATTTCAATGGTTTCTCCTCCATCGAAATCATTTGATGCTGGCGGCTGATCTTCAACGATACCAGTTTCATTAGGACTACAGCTTGCCACGAGTCCTAGTGAAACAAGTATTACTGCTGCATTTTTTATTAGACTCGATATCCTAATGTCTGTCATGAGAACTACTCCCCGGAGATATTTATCAAAAAGACTAAGCACAAATTTATGTTACCCGCATATTTTTAACTGCAAGTTGATCTATTAGATTTTAAGAATGCAATAATCTTCCAAAGGTCTTTTGCACCTTCTGGAAAGTTTTCACCAAAGGCGATCATTCTCGTTCCTGACACGCCGCCCGTCACAACTGTATATATTTCTTCATCGCTTCCGCCATGTAGCCACTGACAATCAAAAAGATATGGCGCATCAGATCTTTCCGGTGTTAGTTTATGACAATAACCCGCGCAGGTTCCTACAAACAATAAACGACCACGCTTGAGCGCCTCAGAATCATTGAGATACTCATCTGCGGGGCTTGAATTGGCCCCATCATTCTCGCAGGATAATAACGAGAGCCCCGCAAATATAATTATTAATTTTTTTTTCAATGTCATAAAAATTCAACTGTGTAAATCTATCTTTAAGAAAATTATGGATAGCGTGGAAATGAGTCGCCCTATATTCAGTTTTTATAACTTAATTACTAGCTATCCTAGAATAATACAAAATAGCGAGTTAGAGAACTGAACGCAAGACCATAAGCACCACCTAGGGTGGGGTCTGGCTGGGCCTATTTTGAGGTTTAAAGGGGTGGGGTCTGAGTCTGCTTGATACGCGGGGTTACAATACAGGCCGTTCCACCACACAGAGGGCCTAAATATGCAGATCAAGCGGTTACTGGACGATCGAGAGGTGTTTGCTGGCGATAAATTGTTTGATGCTCAGGGGCGCTCCTATGCGTTTGTAGAGCATTCTGGTGGTGGGCTAGTAGTCGCAGTAGAAGACGAGCGCCCTACCCGGTTTAAGCCTGCTGATCTGGGTTGCGATGTTATTCACGTGAACAGGACTGATCGAGAGCCGGCTAAGGAGCGGCTTCGTGATTATTGGGAGGAATGATCGTTGAGTTGAACCCCAAAACCACCTAAGCCCGCTCCTCGCTGATGGTAATACTCTTTTTTCAATTCGGACCATGATATTAATTCTGTCACATCGCTATATTGGTTGGCTTTATGCCTACACCAAGTGAAAAACTGGAACCCACAGCATCCACAACTGCTGTTCGACGCGTAAGGCTCAATCCAGCTCGTAGTCGAATCAATGGCTCAATCCCCGTACAATGCCCCGCCATTAAATTTTCAATTCCAATTCCCCGGAGACGTTCCGCAGTCCAAGTCAAGGTTTGATCGTCAGCTGCAAATAAATGCAATCCCCCCATTAGAGCGTGTATCGATTTGTCCTGTATAGTTTCACGTATTTGTGAAAGCGCATTAACTACCCCAGAGTGACCACAGCCAAGAAGTACAATGGGGCCATTTTTGGTTCGTACCACGAGCGCTTGGCTTTCAGGGACAAAATCCTCAACCCAGTGCTCTTCCATGGATACCTCCAATACATTACTTGCCGATCCAGTAGGATAATTTATTTCGGGATGAGGACGATCAATAGGCCCTGAAATCCAAACTGAGGGGAGTATCTCCGTCGCCTCAGAATGTATTACAAATTCCACACCTTCGGCTTCGATTAAGGCCCGCCGGTGCAGAAGTATTCAAAATTACCGGAAGCATTAGCCCTGAATGCCAATACTGAACTGGCACCGATACCTGCTATTTGATCGGAGCCCACATTGAAGTCAGATACATAAATGTCATGTAGCGCACCATCGCCATTGATAAGCGTGATCTGAACTATGGCGTTGTCCGGCACGTGTAAATCCGGGTTTAAAACGCCATCGATCTGGCCGCCCACGCCGACAAAATACATGCCTTCGCGGCCAATGCCGGTTTGCAGAGTGAAATTTATGTTGGGCGTATATTCTGCAGGCGATTCTTGGCGAATCCCTGCATTCGTTTGAGTGCAGGGATTTTTTTATGGGTCACTGGAAAGTTGACAATGACCGACGGTCATAGCTTCGACTGCAGCCAAAACTTGCTGATTTCTATCTAACCGAACTACCCTAAGTGAACAATGCACTGGAAAGGATTCCGGCATGTTGCAGACAGGGAATGCCGGGTTGGGTGATCAGCTACTTGATCACTCTGTGCCCAGGTACCAGCGTCACCGGCCTGAACAAACTCTTCTCTATCAGATTGTCGATAAACACTACCCTGAATTTTTGGCACAATTGGCCGCTGAAGGTAAATCGTTGCCTGAGTATGTCCAACAGGAGTTTACTGACTTCCTAAAGTGCGGCCTGCTTGAGCATGGATTTTTACGAGTACGTTGTGAAAGTTGTCATCATGAAAAGCTGGTGGCGTTCTCATGTAAACGA
>JABMOK010000020.1 GCA_013204155.1 Pseudohongiella sp.
CCTCACCCATAGCGATGGTAGAAGAACCACTGGAAACTCGCGTTCAGACTATACGCAATGACTATATTATTTCTAACTATCAGGATTTTGCCGAATACGATCCCGCGGCGGCACCGCAGCTATTCACAGAATTTCTGTTATCCAGCCTCGAACGCATCAAGAAGCGGCTCGGTGAGCAGAAGTATCGGAAAATACACGGGCTAATGCAGCTGGCACTGGAGGAGCAATTTGCTTCTGACGACGCCTCTTCACACAGCCAATGGATACGGCTGCTGCTGACCGACTACTACGATCCCATGTACGATTATCAAATGAACAAAAAATTACAGCGGGTTGTCTACCGGGGAGATAGTCAGGAGTTTCTCAGTTGGGCATCGCATATAAACTCGAGTAATGCATAGCACAAATTAAATGTCTGTAACGCGCATCAACATTGACGGAATTAAATCCCAGCTTAAAGATGAGACGCTGGTCCTCACCCCTAATCATCGCATTAGCACGGCTATTCTTGACAGTTATGCTGATTGCGTAACAACTGAAATATGGAAAACTCCGGCTGTAAGCGCAATCGACATATGGATAAAACAGCAGTGGCGACTGCTGGCAAATCTTGGAGTGTCTCCTTGTTGCGAATCGCAAATATTGGAAAACACCGAAGAGCTGCTTATTTGGAGTGATGTTATCGAGCAATCACTTCAACAATACCCTTTACTCAATCCCGATGAAACCGCCTCACTGACCAGCAGAGCCTACCAAGACTTGCGGCTATGGTCTCTGGAGGAAACCACCTGTAATCTGAATCACTACCTGACTATCCCCGATGTGGCCGTCTTTGCCCGCTGGCAGAAAAAATTCCAGAAGCAATGTGCGGATAGTCAATTTATAGCTTTGGTAGACGCTACAAAAATTCTCATCCAACTGCTTGATTCAGGCCAGCTTGAATTGCCGGCCAAATTATTGCTGGTAAATTTTTATCATCCCCCTCTACTGTACCAATCTTTGTTTAACGCCTTTGCACAGAAAACAGAGCTGAGCTTTTTTCACAGCAACAGTTATACGCATGCAAAAATCCAAATCCGTCATGAATTTTCTGATGCCGAGGCTGAGATAAAAAGTTGCGCCAACTGGATTGAGAAAACCGTTCGCACACAAGCAAACTGCCATATAGGCTTAATCAGCAATCAGGACAGTCGACTCAAAGCACAGCTCGAACGTTACTACCAGGACCTTCGCTGCCCGGAATCCTTAATCACGCTAAGCGCCGAATCTCATGCAATTAACACCCCTTCTTTTAACACCCCTTCTTTTAACAACAGTGCCAACAGTCAAAAGCTGGCAGATATCGGCTTTATCAATGATGCCTTGCTCCTACTGAATCTTAATACGGAGCAACAGAGTAGTGAAGAACTGTGCCGCCTGTTACAGTCGCCTTTCCTGCTCGCCTATGAAGAAGAGATCGAAGCGCGATTGCAAATGCAATTGTTCATGCGCAAAAACATGAACAGCAACTGCTCTACCATTGATTTGAGCAGGCTGATGAGCCGCGATCAAAAATCTTACTCCAGTCCCAGGCTGGCGACGGCGATGCTGCAGGCCAGGACTGATTTTCGCGCCTTGAGGGAAACCAACAGCGCCCGTGTGTGGGCCAAATTATTCCGCGAACAGCTGTCTCTGTTTGGATGGCCAGGAATAAATTTGAGCACAGAAGAAAACCTGCAGCGGCAAGAGTGGCAGCGGCTATTGGAACAGTTTTCTGCAGCCAGCCGAATTCTGGGCAACATAAATTTTCCCACTGCATTGGCAAAGCTGCGAAGCCTCTGCATGCAAAAATCTGCAAGCAGGTTCTCCAATTCAAACAGTCAAGTGTCTGTCTATTCAGCGGCGGAGGCAAGCGGACTCAATTTTTCTCACATCTGGATACTGGCATGTGATGATCAGAGCTGGCCGGGACCTGCGCGCCCGTCGCCTTTTCTGCCCCATGCACTGCAACGGGAATTAAAAATTCCTCACAGTAATAGCGAACTCCAGCATCAGCTAAGCAGTGAGCAGTTCGCGAACCTGTGCAACTCCACCTCGGACAGCATAATCGCCAGCCATTACAGCAGTGATGGTGACCAGGCTCTGCGTGCCAGCAGTTTGATTTTAGCTTTCCCGCTAGCGACTGCTGCGGGTCAATACGCCGAGGCCACATTGCACGGCATGAGCAATTACGGCGCAGCTGTTCTGGGGGTGAATGGGGGGGTGAATGGGGGCGCCAACGGCAATGCCATGCACACCACCTCAGATAACCCACCGCTGGCCTTAAAAGACAGGGAAGCACCCAGCGGTGGACACAGCATTATCAGCAATCAATCGAACTGCCCTTTTAAGGCGTTCGCCACGCACAGACTGCACGCCGAGCCCTTGCGAGAATTTGAGAATGGTCTAAACGCCATGGCCAGAGGCATCGCGATACATACCGCTCTGGAAACCCTGTTTTCTAAAATCTGTAGTAGCGCCGATTTGAAAGCCTTGTCCGGGCAGCAGAAACAGCAATTACTTGAAGACTCTGCCACCCAGGCGATTGAATATTTAAGCGCCAAACACCCCGATGTCATGACCCCTCGCTTCAAGCAGATTGAACAACAACGAATACAGGCTTTACTGCTGTCGTTCCTGGAGAAGGAACTCGAGCGCCCCGACTTCACCGTTATTGCGCGCGAACAGACTCAGCAGTGGCAATTACAGGCCGCAGGCGGCATCCCTGGCCTGCAGCTGAAGCTAAAAATAGATCGCATTGACCAACTGGATGATGGCTCATTGGCACTTATCGATTACAAGACCGGCAAACGTTCCTATACCAATCGCGACTGGCTTGAGGAGCGCCCCGAGGAGATGCAGTTACCCGTCTACTACTGCGCCGCCTCAGCCACTGAATCGGCGGAAATAGCGGCGATCAGTATTGCACACATCAATGTGGAGAAGATTGGCTATTCTGGCATCAGTCGTAACGACAACTTTCATGAATCCATAAAAGCCTTCAACCACGATGGAAAACTTGATAGCGATTGGGCGCAATTGACCGCTAACTGGCAACAAAAAGTAAATTTACTGGCAGCAGAGTTTGCCGCGGGCATTGCCAACGTTGCGCCGACTGACATTAAAAAAAGCTGCCTTTACTGCGGCCTTAATTCTCTTTGCAGAATTCGAGAACTGTCTTCCACTGTAGCTGACAGTGAAGACGACGAAGAATTTATGGATGGCCTGCAATGAGCGAGTCATCCTTATACGATCAGGCACATCGCGATCAGGCGCTGAACACCTCGCAGTCATTCATTGTGCAAGCTCCTGCGGGTTCGGGAAAGACCGAACTTCTCACTCTGCGTTATCTAAAGCTGTTAAGCATCTGCAGCAAACCAGAAGAAGTGCTTGCGATTACCTTTACCCGCAAAGCGGCTGGAGAAATGCGCGAGCGAATAATTGAAGCCATTCGCTGGGCCGACTCACTACAGAATCAATCTAATCCTGTGTTTGCAGACGAGTTACAACGCAAACGCTTTGAAATCGCCGACCAGGTAGTCAAACATGACCGCAAGCACGACTGGCGCATTCTGCAAAATCCATCCCGCTTAAGAATACAAACCATTGACAGTTTTTGCCTGTACCTTTCGAACCAGCTACCCATTCAGTCGAGTCTGGGGGGCAGCCTGAACATTAGCACCGAGGTAGAGAGCTGTTTCATTGACGCGGTCAGATCTACGCTTGCGAAGCTGGATCGCGAAGATGAACTGGGCGATGCCATTAGTCAGTTGTTACAGCAACTGGATAACGATGTCGCCAAGGTGGAAAGACTGTTAGTGAGATTGCTCTATCAGCGCGATCAATGGCTGCCCTATATTTTGCAAATTAAGGATGCTTCCGAAAGCGCAAAAACCTATTTACAACACAGCCTCACAGAACTCATCGAAGAATCACTGCTCGAGGCGACTGAGAAATTATTGGAGTACGAGAGCGAAATACTCGAGCTAGCCAATTTCTCCGCCAGCAATCTCGGCGACGCGAATTCACCCCGTGTGTTGAATGCTCTACCCGGGGCGGACTATAGCGAGATTCAGAGCTGGCGCAGAATTACCGGCATGTTAACTACCCAATCTGGCGGCTGGCGACTGCGAGTCGATAAGCGCAATGGCTTTCCCGCGGATGATAAGAGCAATCCGTCGTTCAGCGCCATCTGCAAGCAGAAGAAACAATTGTATCTGCAACTCAGGGAGCAATTGCAGGAAAGTGACGATCTGCTGGATATCCTGAGCTATCTTGAACGGCTACCCAATCCGGATCTTGAGCAGAGCCAATGGCAATTTCTGTCATCGCTTACTGAAGTGCTCAGTTTCTTAAATCGACAACTACTGCTGTCGTTCAGAAAATTCAGAATAATCGATCATACTCAGACCGGTGCGAGCGCCAGCATGGCCCTGGGCAGCGAGAACTCCCCGACCGACCTGGCACTGGCACTGGATCACAGGATTCAACACATACTGGTTGATGAGTTTCAGGATACCTCGAAACTACAATTGGATCTGTTGCAGAAACTTACCGAAGGCTGGCAAGCCGACGAAGGACGAACCTTGTTTGTTGTTGGTGATGCCATGCAATCCTGTTACAGCTTTCGTAATGCCAACGTAGGAATTTATTTAAGAGCCCGAGAGCACGGCATAGGCCAAATCTATCTTCATCCGCTGACACTGCAAACCAACTTTCGCTCCCAGGGCAATATCGTGAACTGGGTAAACCAGGTTTTCCGCTCGGCATTTCCTGAACAAGCCAACAGCTCACGCGGCGCCGTTCCCTACACTGAGTCTGTTGCCGAAAAAGAAAAATTGTCCGACCAGGGCGTAACCACCGAACTTATTCTGCATGAGCCAACACAGCGTATTGTCGCCAGGCAATATGAAGCACAGCGGGTGGTGGAAAAAATATTGCAGATAAGAAAGCAGGATAAAGATGGCCGCTGTTCTTCCATTGCTATTCTGATACGCAACCGGCCTCATCTTAACGAATTAATTCCCGCCTTGAGGGCGGCAGGAATACAGTGGCAAGCAACCGACATAGATCGACTCGATAGTCTGCCGCTGATTGAAGATTTGCTTAGCTTGTTACGGGCGATCTTAAATCTCGCCGATCGAGTAGCGTGGCTGGCGATTTTGCGCGCTCCCTGGATGGGCCTGAAACTCGCTGATCTACACGCCATCGAATCCTCTGCCACGGATAAAAGCATTTGGTCCGCCGTGCAAAATTTTGCAGAAATAGAATCCCTGTCCCTGGATGCCTACGAACGCTTGCAAGCTTTTGTGCAGATAATGAAATTTATCCTTGGCATGCGCTATCGAACCCGCTTGCGGCAGTTAGTAGAAGCCTGTTGGTGTCTGTTAAGAGGGCCGCTCATCGTACGAAAAGAAGAGGAGCTTGCCTGCGTCGCGCATTTCCTGAATTTGTTGGCCGAACATGAAAGCGGAAACGGCATTAAGCATTTACATGAATTTCAAGAAAAAGTTTATCAGGCCTTTGTACCCACACGCGCAACGGCAGGCGATGACAGTTCTCAAAACCGCATTCATATTCTCACGATGCACAAAGCCAAGGGGCTTGAGTTCGATCACGTGATAATTCCTGGTCTGGCCAACAAGGCACGCAGTGACGATAAAGACTTGATTCAATGGCATGAGCGACTCAATCAACAAGGTGATTCGCGTCTGTTTATCGCGGCCCTATCCAAATCCGGAAAAGATGATGATCCACTTTACTCCTTGATTCGACACGAGCGTCAACACAAGACTCTGCTGGAAAACACGCGCCTTCTGTATATTGCAATTACCCGCGCCAGGAAAACAGTTTCATTGCTGGCTACCATCGCCGTCAATAGCAAAGGCGATGCCAAGCCAGCGGAAAACAGTTTGCTAAGTCGCATCTGGCGCGAACTGCAAACATTGGACAATGATTCCTGCAACCGAGTTGACTTAAGCGAAGCTTTGAGCAGCAACCCTCTTAATGCGGTCGACAATGTTCGATCGGCCGAACTGACCCGCCTGACGGCGACCCCTATTACTCGATTACAACACGCGATCAAGCTAAGCCCGATTGAAGACTCTCTGTTAAGCGCACAGTTAGATGCCCTCAACGTGGGCGCTGAAGACAGCGACGCCCAGCAACAGCAAGCGGATGTTAGCGCCGCAGCGGCGGCCTCAGGGCTTGATGGGTCTGTTAATTCCCTGATAGGGACGCTTATCCATGAGGCGCTGGAAACCTATGTCACCTCACAGCAAGCCGATTCACAGCGGCCTGAAATTAAAAAACTGGAAGCTTACTGGCGCTTACGCCTAAGTAAGTCAGTGGATTCAAATTCAGAGTTGGACACTGCCGTGGCGACTATTCGGGACTCTGTTCTGCGCAGCATCGAAGATGAGATCGATTCGTGGATTTTTGATCACTCGCTAAGAGAAAGCCGTTGCGAATTAGCCATCAGTCAGAAATCGGCTTTCGGCAGCAATAAGTTTATCGTGGACAGAAGTTTTATCGACAAGCATGACACCCGCTGGGTGATAGATTACAAAACAGCCAGGCCGGCCGCCGCGCAAAGCATCCAGGATTTTATTAGGCTTCAGAGCGAACTGCATACGGCGCAGCTACAAAACTACAAGTCACTCTTCGAAGCAATGGAATCGAGGCCGGTCAAAATAGCCCTGTTCTTTACCAGCATTCCCCGGCTGGTGGAATTAAATTAGACCGCTTTAGCTCCAGCGTTTTCTGCTTATTATTGACGCCAGGCATTTCACTCAGAAGTTTTATCTATCGGATTCAGCGATCGCAAAGATGCCCGGCGCATTGCGCAAGTAGCCTTTGTAATCCATGCCATAGCCATACAAATAATAATCCTCCACCTGCAATCCGGTAAAATCCGCAGTCAAGCTCGAGGTTTTCCGGTCATGTTGCTTGTCCAGCAAAACCGCCGTGTATATGCGCTGGGCTCCCTGTGCCTGGCAGTAGGCGATAATCATCTCCAGTGTCGTACCCTGATCCAGAATATCATCGACCAGCAGCACCACCCTGCCCTGCAATGATTGCGAGGGATAGTTGTTCCATTGCAGATCCTGTCCGCGGGTCTGCTCCCTATAACGCGTGGCGTGCAAGTAATCAATTTGCAGAGGGAAATCCAGACGCGTTGCCAGCTTGCCAGTTACGATCAGGCCGCCGTTCATGATACAAAGTAAAATTGGATTGCAGTCTTGCAGCTCGGCGGAAATCTGCTCCGCCATTTTGTCTAGCGCCGCCTCGACCTCCTCTTTCGTGTGCAGGCAGCGGGCGCGATTTTGAATCTTTCTGACTTCCGATGGCGTCATCTTGTTTTATTTCGCCGCGCACAGTTTGATTTCAAGGCGTTCAACTTTGGCCTATCTCCAGTTTGTTAAAAATACCCTCGATGCCATCCAGCGTAGTTGTAGGAAAAGCGAAATCGGCATCATGAGCATGCACAATCTCAATTATCTTCAGCATCACATCCTGCTTGATCTCGTGAAAGCGAATCCAATCGGTTGTTTTAGTAAAGGTATAAATGAAAAATTCCAGCGAAGAAGCCGCATAACTATTGAAATTTACAATCAGGGTTTGACTGCTATCGATCTCTTCATGATTGCGCAACATGTCCCTGACCGCTTCTACTATCGCGCCCATCTTCGCCGCGTCCTGATAACGAATGCCGATAGTTTCCTTGATCCGCCTGTTCGACATGCGCGAAGGATTCTCCAATGCCAGCTTGTTGAACACGGAGTTTGGAATATACAGAGGTCGTTTATCGAATGTTCTTACCACGGTCAGTCGCCAGCCAATAGTTTCTACCGTGCCCTCGATATCACGGTCCGGTGATCGAATCCAGTCGCCAATAATAAATGGCCGATCCATATAGATCATCAGCCCGCCAAAGAAATTCGATAACAGATCCTGCGCAGCGAAACCGACGGCGATACCCCCCACACCACCGAAGGCAAGCAGGGCTGTTATTTCGATACCGATTGTCGGCATCGCGATCAGTACGGCAGAAATTAAAACGGCCAGGCGAATCAACTTTGTCAGCGCCTGCAATGTGGTTGGGTCAAGACGCGTCTGCCCTGAATCTTTTTCAGTTTTCAATTTTTCCAGCAAACGGGCTTCGGCCAAACTGGCAAATCGCATGAGGAACATTGCAATCAGCACTATAAACGTGAGCTGCCTGACAAGCTGCAGGTTTGTGGCAGAAAACAGTTCGGCTTCCACATAGCCGTCACTGATACCAATTCCCCACAACAGACCCATTATTAGAATAAACCAGCTCAGGGGAGTTCTGGCGGCTTCGAAGAAGGCGTCATCCCAGGCATTCTTTGTTTTCGACAGGTGTCCGGCCAACACCTTTAGCAAACGCATGGCAATGAACCGAATCAGCAGCGTCAAAATAACGACTGCAAACAGCTGTGCACCCCAACCAAAATCCCCAAGGCTTTGAAAAAATTTTTCCATTAGTTCCTCTTCACTTCTATTTATCAATTCCACAGGTTCTCAAAGCAACTGCCGTTCAGGCAGGTATTGCCTTGATTAATTCACAGGCCTCAAGCCATTTATTTTCCTGATATAAATTGGCAATCTCGACGCTGGGCTTGCCACGCATCCGATTTAGTCTGAGGCTGCCTGAATGCTTGCTGGCCTCCAGATAGTCTGCAACCGCAATGGCACCTGCCTGATCATTACAAACCAACACCATGTCACAACCTGCTCCGAGCGCTAATTCGGCTCTTTGCTCCATACGGCCAACCGTATGCGCCGCATTCATGCTGAGATCATCACTGAATATTACGCCATCAAAATTTAATTCATCGCGGAGTATTGATTGCAGCCAAATACTTGAAAACCCTGCACAGACCTTATCGACCGCCGGGTAAATTACATGGGCAGGCATGATCCCATCGAGTTGAGTAATGCAGTTTTCAAAAGCTTTGAAATCCAGCGCCCTTATTGCTCCGATTGTGCGCGTATCGCGCGGAAGCTCGACATGGGAATCGGCGATAACGCTGCCATGTCCGGGGAAGTGTTTGCCAGTCGCCGCCATGCCTGCCTCATGCATGCCATCGATATAGGCACTGCCCAATAGACTTACCTGTTCCCCATTGGCAGAAAATGCGCGCTCCTTGATCACTCGACTCTCGCTATTGTACAAATCCAGCACCGGCGCGAAGCTGAAATCCAGACCATAGTGCAAGATTTCCGCCGCCATTGCCCAACCGCACTGGCTGGCAGTAAACAGGCCACGCGGTGCGTCTTGCTCATAGATCAAGCCAATCTGACGCAGCGCCGGTAATTGCAAAAAGTGTTCGCGAAACCGCTGTACTCGACCGCCCTCCTGATCTACCGCAATTAACAAGCTTTGCTTGCACTGCCTGATCGAGGCCACCAGTTGTTTCAGCTGATCCGGCGTTGCGTAATTGCGACTGAATAAAATCACCCCGCCAACGGCTGGTCGTTGCAATAAATCCTCTTCTTTCGCATTAAGCGTCAGGCCTTCGACATCCAACATTAATGCGCCGACAGGCTCGGTATATTCGCTCATTGTGTTCACTCACTCCTTGATGCTTCCATTCTCGCAAAAATATTTTAAGCTGGCAAAACTCAGTTTCTCAATAAGCTCAATTAATTAGCATTCAGTATTAATTTGAATCATAAAGACTGTTACAAAAATTTACTTCCAATTTCTAATTAAAAGTCACTATAGTAGCCCTATCCCAAGCAAACCTGTTTATCGACAATCACCAAGGAGTTATTAAGGCAGTTAATTCCGTTTTACTCTGGAGACATGGCAATGAACACACTCATACCCGAAGTTTCCGTCTGGTATCAAGATGTCGTCAGCGGAAATCTTTTTGAAATTGTAGCCTATGATGAAGACAGTGGCACTGTCGAGTATCAGATGCTCGATGGTGAACTGGGAGAGTATGACATTACTATCTGGGAGCAACTTTATCTGAATACGGCCGAGCCGCCAGAAGACTGGCGCGGCCCCTTCGAGCTAAACCCGGAAGATCGAGCTTATTCTGATCAGACCATGATCCCGGAGAACTTCTCCGGTGCCCTATCGGATATCGAGCCCGACTCCTTAGATCTGGGCGACGATTTTCAGATTTATTAAATCGACCTCCCCCCTCTGTCCTCCTACTGGAGCTACACCGATAATCGGGATCCCCTGCCGGTTCGCCTGCCTTGGTGACGTTAAAGTTTTATTGTCATTGCCAGATAACTGTATATAATTACAGTTAAATTTTGGCCAAGGACAAAATAGCATGCTTAAACTGACCGCCAGACAAGAAGAGATTCTTGCGTTCATCAAGGACTATTTGCAGGAAACAGGATTCCCTCCTACACGCTCCGAAATCGCCGAAAAAATGGGTTTCAAGTCGCCCAATGCTGCCGAAGAGCACCTGCGTGCACTGGCTCGAAAAGGCGCAATCGAGATGATTTCGGGTACTTCACGGGGTTTACGGCTGCCTATTAACGAGCAATTGGGTCTGCCTATTATTGGACAGGTTGCGGCTGGCAGTCCGATTCTGGCCGAAGAATGCATCGCCGATTACTGCAATATACCGCCGGATATGTTCTCACCGAGGGCTGATTATCTGCTTAGGGTCAAAGGTGCCAGCATGATTGACATTGGTATCTATGAAGATGATCTTCTGGTGGTGCACAAAACCGACCAGGCCAACGATGGCGATATTGTCGTGGCCAGAATCGACGACGAAGTCACGGTAAAAAGACTGGAAAAAAGCCGCAGCAAATACAAGTTGAACCTGCTGCCGGAAAATCCGGACTATGCGCCTATCGAAGTGGATTTGCGCAGCAGTAATTTCGCCATCGAGGGAATAAGTGTCGGGGTAATACGACGCGGTGTTTGAGGATTCGCTCTAGCCGAGCACTGTGACAGCATTGCTGCTGTCACACAGCCACACTCACACAGTAACAATAATTACTTTTTACTGGCTTTTTCTGCCGGCTTGGTGACTACCCATTTGCCATTTTGATAAAACGCCTTCCAGCCTGTTGCTTTTTTATCTACCTCGGTTTGCACGTACTGCTCTTTGGTTTTGCGACTAAAGCGCACCAAGGTCTTATTTCCTTTATTATCCTTGACGGGCGCTTCCATGAGAAAAGCGTATTTAGGATCTATTTCGTCCTTGTGCGGCAATAGCTCCTCGACCAGTGGCGCTCTGGTCTCACGATTACGCGGAAATTTGCTGGCGGCAAGAAATAATCCGGACGCTCCGTCTCGTAACACGAAATGGTCTTCCACGGTATCGCATTCCAGTTCGGTCATATGCACCGGATCCATCTTCGGTGGTGCCGCTTCACCGCTACGCAAAAGTTTACGCGTGTTTTTGCACTCTTCATTGCTGCAACCAAAATATTTTCCGAAGCGCCCAGTCTTTAACTGCATATCCTGGCCACACTTATCGCACTCGATAAGCGGACCATCGTAACCGCGAATTTTAAATTCACCGTTTTCTACTTCATATCCGGCACAGTCAGGATTATTTCCGCACACATGGAGCTTACGCTTCTCGTCAATTAGATAGGCATCCATTGCCGTATTACAAATGCCGCAGCGGTGCTTGTGACGCAGCATGATATTTTCCTGCGCCTCGGCTTCTTCCGCTGTATCGGTACGAATGGCATCTTCACCCGGGGTGAGGTTAAGCGTGGACTTACAGCGCTCCTTGGGAGGCAGGGCATAACCGGAACAACCTAAAAAGACACCGGTCGATGCGGTTCGGATCTGCATATTGCGCCCACACTTCGGACATTTTATATCGGTGTCGGTCGGGTTATTAGTCCGCATCCCGCCATCGTCAGCCTCGGCCGTCGCCAACTGACTGGTGAAACCCGCGTAGAATTCGTCCAGTACTTGCTTCCAGTTCTTATCCCCGGCGGCTACCTGGTCCAGAGATTCTTCCATTTTGGCGGTGAAATCATAATCCATCAGTTCAGCAAAACTTTCATGCAAGCGCTCGGCAACGATGTCACCCATTTTCAGCGCATAGAAGCGTTTATTTTCGGTTTTTGCATAGCCTCGATCTTGAATAGTGGAAATAATCGATGCATAAGTTGACGGTCGCCCTATGCCTCTTTTTTCCAATTCTTTAACCAGGCTCGCTTCGGTGAATCGAGCCGGTGGCTTGGTGAAATTCTGAAAAGGCTCCAACAGTTTAAGATCAAGTTTTTCGCCTTCTGCCACATCTGGCAAGACGACATCCTCATCTTTCGAGGGCATCACCTTGAGATAGCCATCAAATTGCATGATGCGACCCTTGATGCGCAATTCAAACTCAGCGGCCTGTACTGTGATCGAGGAACTCAGATAACGAGCGGGAGGCATTTGACAGGCGACAAAATATTGCCAGATCAAGCTGTACAGACGCACGGCATCTGGCTCCATACCCATGAGCTTTTCCGCCGCCAGCTTTACATCCGTAGGACGAACCGCTTCGTGAGCCTCCTGAGCGCCTTCTTTGGAGCTGTAGGATAATGGCTCTTCCGTCACGTACTTATCGCCAAAGTTTTTTTCAATATAACCGCGCACCATGGCAACAGCATCATTGCTCAAGTGCGTTGAATCCGTACGCATATAGGTAATGTAACCCGCTTCGTATAATCGCTGCGCCATTACCATGGTTTTCTTAACCCCGAAACCAAGACGAGTGCTCGCCGCCTGCTGCAGTGTGGAGGTAATGAGCGGTGGCTTGGGCTTCGACGAAGTCGGACGGTCTTCACGCTTAAGCACGGAAAATTCCGCCGCTTGAAGTGTTTGCAGAGCGGCATCGGTGTCGGCTTTATTGTCGGGCCGAAAATTGCTACCCGCCTGCCGTGCTACCTGACAGCGTAGTTGCTCTTTAGAGGCTGTTTCGAGCTTGGCATACACTTCCCAAAATTCATCGGGAATGAATGCGCGAATTTCCTGTTCCCGCTCCACCACAAGCCTGACGGCTACGGATTGTACCCGCCCGGCGGATAGTCCGCGGGCAACTTTAGCCCATAACAGGGGCGACAGCATAAATCCCACTACACGATCCAGAAAGCGCCGCGATTGCTGTGCCTCAACATAACGCATGTCGAGTTCACCAGGTTCATCAAACGCCTCGGTAATTGCTCGCTTGGTAATTTCGTTGAAAACTACCCGCTTATAGCGATCCGGATCACCCCCGATAGCCTCCTTAAGATGCCAGGCTATGGCCTCTCCTTCTCTATCAAGGTCAGTCGCGAGATAGATATAATCGGCATCCTTGGCGAGCTTTTTGAGTTCGGCAACGACTTTTTCCTTGCCCGGCAAGATCTGATAATTCGCCGCCCAATGGTTTTCGGGATCTATGCCCATTCTTTTTACAAGTTGTTGTTTAGCTTTGCTTTTCTTATAGGCGACCTTTTCTTCAGGCGCCATTTTTCGGGTAATAGCGGCCGCCGCTGCCCGTGCTTTTGTATCCACCGGCGCGCCACTACCACTGGTGGGTAGATCCCGAATATGTCCTACACTGGATTTAACGATGTACTCGGGTCCCAGATACTTGTTAATAGTTTTAGCCTTTGCGGGTGACTCAACTATTACTAAAGATTTTGCCATTGCTATTGATGATTCCAGGAATTTTAAGGGTTGTGCCGGAGCAAACAGCGCACATATATAAGGATAAGTTGCAGACGGGTCAAGTTTTCTCTCAATTAGTTTTTGCAGAAGTGATGCAATTCAAATTGCTTCGCCCCTCTATTGTTGGCGCTGCAGAAGGGATTCGGGACGCTAGAAGCGTTTATTCAGCCGCACTGAAAACCCCGTAGCATGCACAGTACGTGCGGCCAAAACCGTGCTCAGACAGATATCCAGCACCAGCATCTTAACCTGCAGGAAATGAATCGCGGGCTTACCGCAGTGAGTGTCGTCAGCAAGATGCCAGCCGCACGGCGACAAGCCCCGGCTCATGTCAGTCAGCGCCAAAGCTCAACAAACCCTTTTCAGCAACGAATATCAGCCACCAAATCGCGAAAGCTTAGCCAACAGCATGGATGAAATTTGATAACAAACAAAACACTTACGGTTGATATTTTTGAGGGATAGGAAGAAAAACCAACAGACGCATCAAATAGTGCCAGATAGCACTATTTGATGCATAAAAGAGGAATAAAGGGCTAAATCAAATTTCGACTTCGTGCAACCAGGAGTAAGGATCCTCCAGCTCACCTTTTTGAATACCGATCAAAAGATCATACAGCTTCTGCATAACAGGACCAACAGATTCACCGTCTCCATTGATGTTATGCCACGCATCGTCATACCAGATACGACCCACCGGAGTCAGCACTGCTGCCGTGCCGCAGGCGGCCGCCTCCTGGAAATTGGGAAATTCCTTGCGTAAATCGATCGGTCGCTCTTCAGTAACAAGGCCGAGCTGATCTTTTGCCAACTGCATAATCGATCTGCGCGTAATACTCGGCAAAATGGCGTCTGACTTTGGCGTGACAAAACTTCCGTCTTTCAGGGCAATAATAATATTTGCCGAACCCGCCTCGTCAATATAGCGACGTTCCAGCGAATCCAGGTACAGCGCCTCATTGGCACCTAACTGCTGAGCCATTCTGGTTGCCAGTAAGCCTCCGGCATAATTCGCTCCCACCTTAAAACTCCCAGTACCAAGCGGCGCCGCGCGATCAACATCTGAAACCGCCAGGCTGATCACTGCCAGACCTGCTTGCTGATAGTAGGGACCTACGGGTGACACGAAAACGCGAAATTCATATTGCTTCGCGGGTTTTAAGCCCAGGTTCTCTCCAATGCCGATCAGCATCGGGCGTATATATAAAGAAGCACCCGAGCCATAGGGAGGAATCCAGGCATAATTTGCCCGAACCGTCTGTTCCACCGCCGACATAAACATCTCGGCAGGAACCTCGGGCATCAGCAATCTCGGGCCCGCCAGGTTCATCCGTTCACTGTTCAGATTGGGACGGAATAACAGTATTCGACCGTCGGCCGCGGTCTGTGCCTTCATGCCTTCGAAGCACTGCTGCGCATAATGAAGGGCGGGCGCGCCCTCATGAACCGCAATGAATTCACTGCTTACCAGCCCTCCCTCGTTCCAGCTACCCTTTTCCCAGGTTGCAGAAAAACGAAAATCAGTTCGTTGGTACTGAAATCCCAGTTCTGACCAATTAAGATCCTTTTTACTCACTTTGGCGTCCACTCTATTATTCCGCTATGAAGTTTAACGGCAAAATTATCAGGTCTGAAGTTTGAATCCAGAGGCTGCTAAGGCCGACAGGGCGGGTATTATCGAGTAAAAAGCACGCAATATCCACCATCAAACTGAGCCCTCGCTGGCTCAGCAAGCAGGCATAAGATAGACTCAGCGCGCCTGGTACATGAAGCAACTACTGTCCGAAACCCATAGTGTCCGAAACCCATAGTGTCCGAAACTCATACTGTGGGAAACTCATAATGTAGGAAATCAATAATGTCCGGGAAGCTGACTTGATCGAAAAGCAGAATCTAAAACGAGCGATGCAATGAATCTGGTCGATATTGGCGCTAATCTGACTCATCTATCCTTTGCTGACGATCTGGATGACGTCATATCCTCTGCGCTGGCCGTCGGTGTCTCGCACATAATATTAACCGGTACCGACCTGGAATCGAGCCAGAGCGCCCAGCGACTAAGCGCACAAAACCCCGAACTGTTTAGCAGCACGGCCGGCTTTCACCCCCACGTAGCCGCCTCTTTTACTGAGGCCGAGCTTGAAAAAATCAGCGACATTGCCCGCACGCCGCAAGTAGTGGCGGTCGGCGAAACCGGTCTGGACTATAACCGCAACTTCTCGCCGAAAAAGCAGCAACTGCTAGCCTTCGAGCAGCATTTGCAGCTAGCGGTGGAATTACAGAAGCCGGTGTTTCTGCATCAGCGAGATGCACACGATGACTTCCTGCGCTTGCTGACGAAATACCGGGCAAATCTGGTTGGCGGTGTCGTACACTGCTTCACCGATACCGAAGTCGCCTTGATGGAATATCTGGATCTGGATATGCATATTGGCATAACAGGCTGGATATGTGACGAACGAAGAGGCCTGGAGCTGCAGAAACTGGTCGATAAAGTGCCAGCGGATCGACTGCTGCTGGAAACCGATGCGCCCTACTTGCTCCCCCGAACACTACAGCCAAAACCGAAGACCCGACGCAATGAGCCAAAGTATCTATTGGAAATACTACGCTGCGTCGCCGAACACAGTGGCCGTAGCGTAGAATCTATCGCCACGGAGACCGCTCGCAATGCCACAGAATTATTCAAACTCCCCCCTGGCGCCGCGGAATCCGCGGGCTAATGGCTCATATTTGGCTTATTCACCGTCACTATTAAACTTTACGACGAATTTTGCTATATTCGGCAGGCAGTTATGCCGTTATATAGAGGTAGGCAGAGGATAGGCATTGAATAAACGGGCATTTTTAGAAGGCTTCTTCACAGCCAGTACCGCCGCGTTTGGCGGTCATTTCATGTGGCAACGGATAAATCAGCAGAGTCCGTTGCTCGCCCGCGCCGACGAATCAGCCCAAACTGCCGGAATAGCGACCGCCAAGCCCGAACTATTCCAATTTACACCGATCGAGATTGAATCGATTCAACCGGCTGAAGGCATACCCAAGCCTGTTCCGAGTCTCGATGCAAAAATTAACCTTGAGACCGTCAAACTGACTGATCATGAAGTAGACAGCTATCTACGGAAAATACGTAACTTTGACGCCGTATTCGCCAATGACATCTATCTGGATCAGCGTTATAAATCAGTATTATTGAAAACTACCCAGCATTTAACGCGACTCGAAACCCACATAGGCCACGGAAACTTTAACCTGACGAGCTTTGATAATATGCTCAAACACGGCAGGAACTTTCCAGAAATCGGTGCGTTTGAAGCCGATGAACTTAACTTTCTCGAAGAAATATTCTTCGTCAACCCTCATCGCTATGGCTTTTTTGGCAAAAAAATAAGTGCTGAAATCACCGATTTCATCCCTGCCAACGATGTCGCCAAAATATCAAATACCGGACATTATCTATTAAAAGGTGAATCGCTTAATTTGTATCAACAAATTCAACGCGATGTCGGTGAGGAAGTCATTCTTACCTCGGGTGTACGCGGGATTGTCAAACAGATCCATCTTTTTCTCGCCAAAGCCATAGAGGCCAATGGCAATCTCTCTCGAGCCTCACGCTCATTAGCGCCACCGGGACATTCCTATCATGGTATTGGGGATTTCGATATCGGCAAGATTGGCTTTGGCGCGCGAAATTTTACCGCGGACTTTTCCACTACCGAGGAGTACAGGAAAATTTCACACTTGAACTATGTCGATATTCGTTATCCGACTGACAACCTGTTTGGCGTGCGATTCGAGCCCTGGCACATCAAACTGGCTTAAGCAATTCTTGCAGATTGGCTAAGGTGAAAGGCCAGCCTATTTCCTCATTCGTTAGCGTGTTCTTTACCACCGGAATTCGAATACCATACGCCTCGACCAGGCCTTCATCGATACTGATGTCTACGGCTGTTATCTGTAATTGATTTTCACCGCTTTGTGCTTGAGATAATTTAGACAGTTGAGCCAGAAGCTGCTCAGCCTGCTCGCACAGATGACAACCCGCCGTGGTGTAGAGTAGCAAGCAGTTATTAGCCATCACTCGTTTTTCTCGCAAGTCTTCAACGCATCACCCCTGATTCTCACCCCTGATTCTCACAACACCCGTATCACTGTCCTCCGCATGCAGCGCGGCAAGAATCTCGGTAATTAATGGCGGCCCCTTGTAGATAAATCCTGTGTAGATTTGCAGCAGATCGGCACCGGCCGCAACTCGCTCTAGCGCCTGCTGGCCAGTCATTATTCCGCCAACACCGATGATCGGCATCTGCTCTCCCACCTGGGATTTGATTTTAGCGATTACATTGCAAGCGAGATCCGTCAGCGGTGCACCACTTAGGCCCCCTGCTTGCCGGGCAAGACGGTGTTGCGAGATCAGGCTCCGATCCAGAGTCGTATTGCTTGCGATCACGCCATCCATCTCGCGACTCAACAGGCTGTTGCAACAGGATTGAATTTCCCCGTCATTCAAATCGGGAGCCAGCTTTACCGCGATGGGAACATAACGACCCCACTGGGTGTTCAATCTGGATTGCTCCTGTTTCAGCGCATCAAGCAATCGATTCAGTTCATCGCCAAATTGCAGACTGCGCAGGCCGGGAGTATTCGGCGATGAGATATTAATCGCCACATAATCGGCCTGGCTATAACATTGCCTCAGGCAGCTGATATAGTCCTGACTCGCCTGCTCTACCGGCGTATCAAAATTCTTGCCGATATTGATGCCAAGCACTCCCTGGCTACGACGCTTACGAATTTTATCAAGTGCGTATTCAATTCCCTTATTATTAAAACCAAGCCGGTTGATGATGGCCTGCTCTGACACCAGCCGAAACATCCTTGGTTTAGGATTGCCCGCTTGCGGCCGTGGCGTTACGGTGCCGATTTCCAGAAAACCAAAACCAAGCCCATTCAAGGCATCAACATAATCGGCATTCTTATCCAGCCCTGCGGCCAGACCGACGATGTGAGGAAATTTAATCCCCATCACCGTTTTTGGCTGCGCATACGCGTCAATTTCGGCGGCCAACAGTCCTGACAAGCCTAAACGCTGAGTCACGTTCATCGCGTTTAAGGAAAAATTGTGAGATGCCTCTGCGGGTAAACAGAACAGAAGATTTCTTAAAAGTTTATACAATGCCTGGCCGCTGATTTTTTCTTGCTTGAATGGGTGGCGAAATTGTACTTAGTATTTAGCCAAGCTGACAGTGCAAAATGCCTATTCAATGATTGCTCGGCCCGATCCGGCACGAAACTAAGCAACATCCTGCTTTACCGGCGCGGTCGAATCCGCAAGACTATGCAACTCCCGCAATACCACAGAGAACATCGAATAGTCCGGCGCAGATTCGGCTTGTAACTGAGCCAGCATGGTCCGTGCGCGCAGCAGAGAATCTCGATGCCGCTTACTCCAGAGCGCGACTTTACTTTTTGCAGAGCCTGCGCCAGGCACTGTGGCAACAATATTCTGCGTCAGCGCACGCTGCTGCCATAACAAATTATCCAGATAGGTTTCCCGGGCCAGCGCATGCCAATTACTGTTAACGTCTAATTGATTGATTATCTTACCCAACCAATTCAATTGCAGCTCTTCGCCTAGGGCATAATAGACCTCGACAATCGCCGCCAGTTTTTCGCCTGTCTCGTTGCTTATTTGAATAATGCTTACCGCGGGAAACAGAAACTCACATTGGGCTAATTGCATGGCCAATTTGTCCCCTACTCCACTATCGATCAGCTGCTGATATTTGGCATCAAACAGGACATGCAAATCTGGCGGCAGCCTGGCCGGAAGCATCGCTTGCACAAGTTCAGTTTTGTGCTGGAACATGGCATTGCTGGCGCTGAAATCGAGCTCAATGGTCTTATTGCCCAACAACCAGCGTGTAGCCCGACGTAATAGCCGCGTGAGTCGAGTCATCATTTCATCCTGAACACTGCTCGCTATTTTATAATCCAGCGCCTCGATCTGCTCCCAACACTTTTGCACCTGAAATATGTCTCTGGCGATGATGGCCGCCTTCACAATTTCGGCAGGCGAAGCACCGGTAGAATCCGCCATACGATAGATAAAACTCGGGCCTACAAGATTTACCAGAGTGTTTGCCAGCTGGGTGGCGACTAATTCCCGCCGCAGTGGATGTTGCAGAATTTCCTTCTCATACTGCCTCTTCAACTGCCGCGGAAAGGCGGCGAAAAGATTCGCCTGTAAATATTCATCATCGATATAGGGCGCCGATACCAATTCTTGTTTCAGGTACATCTTCATGTAGGAGGTAAGCACTGAAATTTCCGGGCGGGTAAGGTATTGCTGTTTACCTGTGCGCTCTTCCATCTGTTCGTGGTTAGGCAGAAATTCCAGTTCCCGCACCAGACCTGCATTTTTCTCCAAATAAACAATCAGATCGGCAAACTCCTTGTTGCGATATTCCACTTCCGAGTAAGCCAGTCCAATCGCTTGCACTTGTCTGTAATTGTTCTCCAGCACCAATGTAGAAACGTCATCGGTCATACTCTTTAGCAAGGCGCTGCGTTTCTGCGGGGAAAAGCCTTTCTTCCGCGCAAGATTGTTTAGCAGTATCTTTATATTTACCTCATGGTCAGAACAATCCACGCTGAGATGGTCCAATAGATCTGTACAACCCAGTTAAGAGATAATACTCATAACTGGAGGTAGAAGAAATGGCAGCAAGAAAGAAATACTCGAAGGAGTTTAAACTGGATGCGGTTAGCC
>JABMOK010000185.1 GCA_013204155.1 Pseudohongiella sp.
GATTTGAAGGTTCGCAAAGACCGTTAACAAGCGAGGGCGCTGGGTCGACCCGATTTATTATCTCGAACAGTCGAATGAGCCTCGAGCTCGAATTTAGCAAGGAAGAGTCAAAATGGCAAACCTAAAAAAGAGTAAATAAGGGGGCAGAGGGGACACTAATAAGATAATAACTTAACGGAAGTCTATTCCCGGCGCATATTCTTAAGTTATTATCTTATTAGTGTCCCCTAGTGGTGTTGCCTGTGGTGGTCAATCACATTGATGTCCACCGAAAAGATCGCCCTCTGCTTTTCTCATTATCTGCCCCTACTAATCCTTATTGTGGCCCGAAAATATCAGTAATTCTGGCAATATAGCGCCGGGTCCTGCGCTTTTCAATTTTGCGATTTAAACAGTCGGATTGCAGAGGTGGAGGCACTTTGATACCTTGCTTGCAGCACATTATCAGTCAGCAGTAGATAGCAGGAAGAAAGATGGTAGATTCCAGCAGTAAGAGTAAAGCCAAGCCGCTTAGCAGAAGAACAATATTCAAGATGGGTCTGGCCACCGGCATTGCCGTGCCTATGTCGGCGTTTGGTCAGCCGCCTGCCCGCATGCGACCGCAGCCCGGCGATCAGCTGGTGTTTGAAGAGGGGCCGCATCAGGACCAATTGGTACGAGCCGATTTATTGGAGCTGGAGCAGAAGCCGGTGTCGGCGATGGCGCGCGATCCCCAAACGAAAGTGTTGAGAGACGGCTCACGTCTGAACCGGGTAATGATTACCCGTATCGACACCGAGAAGATGACGGCGCGTTATCAAGGCAATGCGGCCGAGGGTGTAATTGCCTATTCGGCGGTCTGTACCCATACTGGTTGCGACGTGATTAACTGGGATGCAGGTGAGTTAAATATGGCCTGTCCCTGTCACGAGTCCCAGTTTGATATTTATGACGGTGGCAAGGTTGTGGGTGGGCCCGCGCCGAGGCCGCTGGCGATGCTGCCACTGGAAGTGGTGGATGGTGTTATTACCGTGGCCGCCGAGTTTCGTGGCCGGGTAGGGTTTACCCAGCAGTTTTAAAATAAACTACCGGCTAACAAGTTTTAAAAAGACAAAAGCTGATTCAAAGGATTACTCATGATTAATCGCTCGCTAGTCACACTGGCTCTAATGCTGTGCTCCGCTGTCTTATTCGCCCAGTCATTGCCTCCCTATAATCCGGTAACCGCAGAAAGATTGCTGAACCCTGAAGACGAGAACTGGTTGATGTATCGCGGTAGCTATGACTCACATGGTTTTAGCGCGCTGGATCAGATCAACAAGGACAACGTAAAAGGCCTGGTCCCGGTCTGGAGTTTCTCCACCGGGCTCAGAGAGGGACATCAGGCACCTCCGATAGTCAATGACGGCTATATGTATGTAAGTACACCGCAGAATCATATCTTGGCAATTAACGCGCGCACCGGGGATTTGATCTGGCGCTATGTGCGTTATTTACCCGATGACTTGGCGCAATTTCACCCAACCAATCGCGGCGTTGCCCTGTATGGCGACCGGGTGTATCTGGCAACCGTCGATGCTTTTCTGGTGTCGCTGGACGCCTTGACCGGTGAAGTAATTTGGGAAGTGGCGGTAGAAGATTATTACAACGGCTACTATATGACGATGGCACCATTGATTGCCGACGGTAAAGTCATGGTCGGTGTCTCCGGTGGCGAGTTAGGGATTCGCGGATTCGTGGCGGCCTATGATGCCATGTCCGGCGAAGAGGCTTGGAAAACCTTTACCGTGCCCGCGCCGGGTGAGCCGGGATCCGAGTCCTGGCCGGGTGATACCTGGAAGACAGGCGGGGTGCCGGTGTGGCTAACAGGCTCCTATGACCCGGAACTGAATCTGGCTTATTGGGGAACCGGTAATGGCGGACCGTGGATGGGTGACACACGTCCAGGCGACAATCTGTATTCAAGTTCAGTGATTGCCCTGGATGTAAGCAGCGGGGAATTGAAATCCCATCACCAGTACCACTGGAACGACTCCTGGGACTGGGATGAAGTGTCTGCACCGTTGCTCATTGATTATCAGCGCGGGGCTAAAACTGTTAAGGGTATGGTTCACCCAGGACGAAACGGCTATCTCTGGTTTCTAGAGCGGGAAGGCGATGGAATTAATTTCGTCGATGCCAAGCCCTACGTCTATCAAGATGTTTTTACCAGCATCGATCCTGTCAGTGGCCGCCCAGAATACGATATGAGCAAGAAACCGGGAACTGGCTACGAGGCGAGTTTCTGTCCATCGCTCTGGGGTGGTAAAGACTGGCCGCCGGCGGCATTTAATCCCGAGTCTCGTCTGCTGTTTATCCCCGCTAACGAAAATGTATGTTCAACCATGGTGGGCGAAGAGATTCAGTACAGTCCTGGTCGTGCCTATATAGGCAGAGGCACATCAGAGAATGGTGGATTTTTTGTGCGACCTGGCACTGATCACGTTGGTGAGCTCCAGGCCTGGAATGTTGATACCGGCGAGCGTGCATGGACCACAACTTTCGAAAGTCAAAACTGGGGGCCTGTGCTGGCAACGGCGGGTGATCTGGTGTTTATGGGTGGAACCAATGATAGATACTTTCGCGCCTTCGATTCCACTACAGGAGAAATTCTCTGGCAACAGCGAACGAACTCTGGCATCACCGGTGTGCCAGTAACCTATACACTGGATGGCAAACAATATGTGGCGGTGCAATCGGGCTGGGGGGTTGATGCGCAGAGAGAGCAAGATTTGCTGAATATGGCCAAAGGTGAAGAGGTCTATGTTCCCCAGGGTGGCGTAATCTGGGTTTTTGCGCTGCCAGATTAGTGGGTTCGTTGTGCTTTATTGGTTGGGACGCGCTTGCTGCGAACGTCGATTCGTTCGTTAAAAGCCCTCACAAAATGCTCACCTACTGCGTGTAGGCTCCGCTTTTGTGAGGGCTTTTGCCTCCGCCTCGACGTCCTCGCTGCCCGCTCGAGTCAGTTGTGTACTTTTTTGGATTCAGTAGTAAGTAGGTCAAAGTCAAAATCAAAATCAATTATTGGGGTGGGTCGTGATGAATGAATTGGATGTGATTGAAAATTTGGTGGAGGGATTTGAGCAGAAGAAAATGACGCGGCGTGAGTTGGTGGCTGCGTTGATGGCGGCAACCGGGGCGATGGCGGTGGTGCCGACTTTACATGCGCAAGGTGCTGCGCCTGTGGCAGTGGGTCGATCGATGAATCATGTTTCGCTGTCGGTGATTGATGTGAATCGATCGGCGGATTTTTATCAACGCGTGTTGGGGATGGAGATAATTTCCCGTCCGGCCAATGGTGGATTGAATATGGGTCTGGGGGATGAAAGTTTTCTCGGGCTTTATAATTTACCCAATCCTGGTGGCATGCATCATCTGTGTATCGGTGTGGACAATTACGATGCCGATGCGCTGGCGGAGAAATTAGTCGATCATGGCATTCAGGCCGATGTGAATCGTGATGCAGCAAACCGCACCAGCGGGGGTGATCAGTTGTATTTCAACGATCCAGACGGGATTCGCGTGCAGTTGGCTCAGCATGGGTACCTGGGTTGAAAAAAAATAGTTGAAGAGAATAGTTGAAGAGAATAGTTGAAGAGAATGGTTGAGGGAAATAGTTGAAGAGAATGGCTGAGGGAAATAGTTGATCAGGAATAGAACGTCGGGGAAAAATCAGTTCTGAAATTTCAATAAAAAGCGGTCTGTGTCGCGACCAAGCATGGGGTCGAACACCGGCCGACGATGTTGATCTGTTCGATTTTCCAACAAATTGCTGTCGCCAATAAGCGTGAGACCAACACGTTCGGCTAATGCCATCAGCTGGCTTTTCTGCATCCGATGCAGGCGTCGGTTATCTTGACCCGCCTCGCCGACATGATCGATTATCGCGACAATGCCGCCGGGTTTTAGCCGGCTTTTCAAATGGCTTAATACGGCGGCGGCGTAATCCGGGTCGGCGTTATAAAAATCATGCAGTATCTGCACCAGCATCACCGCGTCCAGTGAGGCGGGTTCAATCTCCAGTTCGAACAAATCCTGTCTCAGGTGCGCGATATTATTCAAGGCCGCGCTCTCGATTCTTTCATCCAGCGCATCGGCGAGTGAGTACATCTGGCGGATGTCTTCGACATTCGATCCGGCGGCCGGGTTCTGGGCATAGACTCTGCCCTGTGGGCCAACAACTTTAGACAGAATATAACTGTAGTAACCATCGGCGGCATACACATCGAGTACCTGCATGCCGGAGCCGATGCCGAGAAATTCGATGACTTCAAGCGGCCTTCTAATTTCATCGCGCAGTAAATGCTTCACGTCGCGTTCATTCGCATGCAGTGCTTGTAATAGAGACGGGCTATCCTGTGCCGCTATTTGAGATGAGAGGGAAAGCAGAAATAGGAGTACAAAAATCGCTATTGCCTGAATCGGTATTGCTGATTTGTGCATTTTCATAGGCTGTTGTTCTTATCATCTGCTTGCTGGCTTAGTCTGCTGGTGCGCTCAACCATTTTGCCGCCGTTGCCAGTGGGGCTGTGAGAGTGTATAGAAAACTTTCCAGTTGCCTGCGTTCGACCGCTCTCAAGCCGAGTGGTTTTGCCTCATTATGGCTGAGCATGGATGTTGGCGCGTCGTTATAGTGTTTGATTACTTCGGTGAGTGACGCTATTTGACCGCCGTGCATATAGGGCGCAGTTAATGTGACGTTACGCAGGGTAGGTGTCTTCAGCGCGCCCACCAGATCGTTTTCATCCCGGGCAAACCGCAACTCGATACATTGCTGAGGGCTTGCATCGCTAAATTCACCGAGGCAATTGAAGGGGTCGTTGCGTGCGGTTCGAATCCCCTCGTATCTTCCCATGCCAGGCAGCTGCCCGCTCACAGCCAGAACACCTGTGTTATGAAATTCATTATTGGTAAACAGAGGGCTGTTATGACAGCTCACACACTGGGCCTTGCCGATAAACAAATTCAGTCCAGCGATCTCTGCATTACTTAATAAATCCCCTTGTTGGGTAGCGGAGCTATTGATCAATTGCTCAGCATACTCATCAAATCTGGATGTGCCAGGAACAATCTTGCGCTCATAGGCGGCGATGGCCTTGCCCAGATTGGAGAAAAAACGTGATACCGTTCTCTGGCTTCCCTCGTCCATGTTATTCCAGGCAGTCTGTTGCCGGGAATCGCCGAGTGGGGAGGCCGAGCCGGGTAAATTCAGCACAGTCGGCAGGGGTCCGAATAATTGCGCGTACATTTCAGTGTAAACACTGTCGCTGGCCAGCAGATGCAGTAATTGAACTCTGTCAGTAGCATGTTCATGGCTGGCCTCTAAAGGAGCCAGTGCCTGAGCCCATTGGCTGTCCTTCCTGCCGTCCCAATAAAACCAGGGACTGTAAGACAAGCCCACGAGGCTGGGTGTGTGCCGAGGGCCAATAGCAAGTCCCATCGCCAGGCTGAGGCCATCGGTGAACATTAATTCTGGATTGTGGCAGCTGGCGCAGGCGACACTCTTATTGCTGCTCAGCCGGGTGTCGAAATACAGGCGCTGACCCAGCTCTGCCGCCAATGGATTGTCCGCTACACGATTGCTGGGATCATCGGCTAGCGGGGGAAGCTTTGCCAGAGAGAGCGAACTGATAAGCGCCTGCTGTTCCTCACTCCACTGGGAGGGAATCGGCGGCGCGGCAAAATTCCATGCCATCACGGCGAAGAACACTAAAACAACGACTATACTCAGAAGCTTCTTCATCAGAGCTGGAATTCGATGACGGCTTGATCGTCTTCGCCCTCTCTGTTCATTGTCACCACCAACCGCCACTTTCCGGGCATGTGAAATCGAACACCTTCCAGCAGGTAGTCGCCATTTTCAAGCCGAGCGGTAATTTGTGGCTGGGTGGGTAGCCCATGATCGTGTTCCGGCATACCACCGATGATGGTGAGTTGCTCAACGCTAACGGCGAGGTTATTCAGGTCCAGGATGCGAATGTGCCAGCTATGAATGCGATTGATTAGCAGCGGCGACAAGCTGCTATAAATCTCGATTTTTAGGCCTTGCTCGGTGCGGCCGCTCAGCTCGGGGGAAATTGCGGCAGCCGACACAGGCGTGTTGATGATGGTGCTTGCGCCGAGAAGAAGTGCAAATAGAAAAGCTCGCATAGGTAGTCTTGAATCGTGGCTGTGAAGGATGGCAATAATACGGGAAAGCGCGCCAAAAGTAGAGGGAAGCGGGAAAATGCTGGCTAGGATGTGGCTTCGGGCAGGGCGACGGTTTTCTTGAAATGAAATTCTTCAAGTTTGATATCGTCGAGACCCACCTGATCGAAAGGATTTTCCATTGCGTCCTGTACATTATACAAAGAGATTAAAATGAATCCGTGAATGATGCTTAGGGCGTACACAACCCAGTGACTGTTGCCGCCCAAGTCGTGCACCAGGGTAGGGATGAATACGAACGGAAACACATAAATAAAAACTAGGCAGTAAGCTCTTAAGCTGATCGGTGAGCCGTGCATTTTTAAACCCACAGAATTCTCGATGCTCTCATGAACGTCTTTCAGGAAGCGGATGATTTTAAGTGCGACCCCGTTGGAAATTGATTCGCGGTTTTCATTGAGGAAATTAAAAACCTCGTCGAGTTTGTTGCCAACTTCTTTCGAGTTGTACTCTGCTCCACGGAGAGTGTTGAAAAACAGGGTCGAAATATCTTGTAGCTTATTGCTTACCAGCTGCTTCTGTTCGGCGGACAATTTATTGTTGTTAGTAAAACAGTAGAACACAGCATTTATCGAGGACTTGAAAATACTCAGTAGCTTAATGACGCTATCACGTCTCCTGAATGCTTCGCGTATGGTGAATACGAGCGGGAATATAACAGCGATACTAAATAAAGTAACGTTGAGGTTGTAATGAAAGTCGAATTGGAAGCAGAGGAAAGTAATCAATATGCACAAAATGAATACATAGGCGGTTTTCTGATCGATGATCGCGAAATACTTAAGCATTACAAATTAGTTCTTGTTGTTGGGGTGGATAGTCCCCTGATGCTAATCAAGAACGCCGCCAAAGTAAATCCATATTTGGCTAATAGGCCAATGTTGCGAGAGGTCTGGCGAGGAGTTACACTCAATCAACGGTCGATTTCGACTTCAAACCGAGCTGTTAGCTAGCAGAGTAGTTGTTTGGAATGACCTGCTAAAAACATTTTGGGGGGCTAGAGCACGATGAACAGGAAGCTTTTAATACTTCTATTTGGACTGCCAAGCTGCTTGTTAGCTGCAGCTTCCGCGCCCGATCCACTATTTCAGTCCTCAGAGATAATCGATATTACGCTGACTGCACCTTTTAGTCTTATCGATGATGAGCGTGATAAAGAAAAAGAATATGAAGGAAGTTTGAGTTATACCGATGCGGTTGGGGAGCAGGTTCGCCTGGATGTGGGTCTGCAGGTGAGAGGCAATTGGAGATTAAGAAAAGATAATTGTACTTATTCCCAGTTATGGGTTGACTTCAAGCGCGGGCAAGTTGCGGGCACGATATTCGAAAATCAGAACCGCCTGAAGCTGGTAGTTCAGTGCCGAAGACCCGATCGCTATGCTGAGCTGATTGTTAAGGAACAGCAGGCTTACCAAATCTTCGCCGAACTTTCCGAATACAATTTCGATACTCGTCTGGTCAATGTAAGTTATGTGGACAGTGAGAGAGAGGATAGTAGTCGTACCCAGCTGGCTTTTTTTATTGAGCATCAGAATCGTCTGCAAGCGCGTTTTGGCATGGAAGAGGTAGAGCTAAGCTCAATTCCCAATGAGCAACTGAATGCAAGCCAGGCAAGTCTGGTTGCTCTTTTTATGTATCTATTGGGCAATACCGATTATTCAATTGCCCAGGCCGCAGAAGGAGAAGAGTGCTGTCACAATGCCAAGCTGCTGCTGAGTGAGGCAGGAGACTATTTTGCCATCCCCTATGATTTTGACGCCTCCGGTTTTGTCAATGCTCCGTATGCCGCGGAACCAGCACCGGCGATGAATATTCGTAGTAATCGACAACGGCGCTATCGAGGTTACTGCAAGCACAATGATGCTTTGCCATCGGCTATGCGTATCATGCTGGAGGCTCGCGCCAATATCGCTGCCATCGTTGGCGATGCGTCGAGGGTCAGTGCGCGCACCGCGAATAGCTCCAGTAAATATGTGCAGGAATTGTTCGAAGTTCTTGCTGATCAACGAAGCTTCGATCGGGCTATAATCGGCGATTGCCGAGGTCAGTAACCCGGAATAGTTTTAAACCCATGCCTTTATTCAGAGTCTTCATAACATGAAGAAATCGCTTGTTCTCAATCTACTAATCGGCGTGCTTTGCCTTTGCCAATTAGCTATCGCGGCAGAAGATCAATGGCAGGGTGTTGACCGCATCGTCGCGGTAGGTGACATACACGGAGACTACGATAATTATATTCAGGTCTTAAGAGATGCCGGGCTGGTTAATCGCCGGGGCAACTGGATTGCCGGTGAATCGCACTTTGTGCAGCTGGGTGACCTGCCGGATCGCGGTCCCGACACCGATAAAATCATCGCGCATATGAAAAAGCTGGAGATACAGGCAGCAGCAGATGGCGGCAGGGTCCATGCGCTGATCGGCAATCATGAGGCGATGAATATTTATGGCGATCTACGCTATGTAGACCCAGGCGAATATGAGGCGCTCAAGAGTCGCGACGCGAGACCATTACGCAATGCGATGTACGCACTGCATCTCCAGCAATTACAGGCTGCTAACCCAGAATTTAAAGTAGAAGAAGACTATCGAGAGAAGTTCGATGCACAGTACCCGCTCGGCTTCGTTGAGCACCGGAGGAGTTGGGATGTTAGGCAAGGGGAATTTGGATCCTGGGTAGCTGAGCACAATGCGGTAATCAAGATTAACCGCACCCTGTTTTTGCACGGTGGAATTAGCTCACAATATGTACAAATGAGTCTTGCTGAAATCAATGAGCAGGTCAGGTCGGAGCTGGCGGGCAATTTACTCGAAGATAGACTCGGCGCTTCTGAGGCTGAAGACGGACCATTATGGTATCGCGGGCTGGCTAATAACGATGAGCTGCTAGAGAAAGCACATCTTGAGAGTGTGCTGGTCAAATATGACGTCGATCACATCGTAATCGGCCATACCCCGGGGCTTGGCACAATAGTCCCTCGTTTTGGTGGCAAGGTGTTGGTGATTGATAGCGGGATATCGAAATCCTACGGCGGCCATCTTGCTAGCCTGCTGATCGAGAATGGCAAGCTGAAGACGCTGCAAGAGGGTAAGGAAATTGCTCTGCCCGAAGAGAATGCAGGGCTGTTTGCTTATTATCAGTCGATTCTGGCGCTCGGCTCGAATACGGTGGCACTGCAACGCCTTGTAGATTCCATGCAGCAAGAGCCGTGAGAGTACTCGCGATGATCGAAGGTCAATTAGTTGAGACTATTTGAGGCAAGTCGAGCGCTTAATTAATCAGGCCATTTGCACCAGGATAAAGTCCGATTCCATTGCTAATAAGGAAGACTAAATTTACCAGCATCACCAGGGAGTGAATGGTAATGGACGTTCTCATCGCCGGTATTAGCGTGACTATGATCAGGCCAAAGCCAATCTGGTGAAGTTGCCACCAGCTGTAGCTCAATAAATCGATATGTTCAGCAAAAATAACCATATCAGCCAGTTGAGCCATGGCCAAAAAGGCCGCCAGGCCAAAGAAAATAGGGCCTCGGCGCAGCATATAATAATCCCTTAGATCGAGTTTGGCATCCGGCTCTATGTCCGGCGTGATGGCATAGGACACCAGCACGATAAACAGCGTAGGGAAGATCAGAAACCACACCTGATAGATACGATCGAACACAATATCGCGATACGGCCAGATACCTACCCAGTATTGAATCGAATACAAAACCACCACCAGAGTCCAGCCGAGATGCAGCCAATCGATTCTAGGGGTGATGTGCGCGCGCAGCAGGCGTCCCCAACCGGCAAACATCTCGGTCAGCGCGATGGCGATCACCACCGAGGCTAAGGCCATCAGGAATTCAAATAAAGTCATAGTGCGTCTAGCGGAGCCTTTGCTGTGTCAGGTCGGTGAAAAGTTACCAAAAGTTACAAAAATACTATTAATAAACAGAGACTTACTAACATACGCATAAATAAAAAAAGGGGCAAGTCCTTTCGGATTTGCCCCTTCTCTTGATCTTGGTCTTGCTCGAACTACGAGCTGATATTGATCAGCTTGCACTGCTCAATAATCGAAAGCCAGCAATTAGATTGCTACGATTTCTTCAGCTTGTGGGCCTTTCTGACCGTCAGTTACGATAAACTCAACTTGCTGACCTTCAGCTAGAGTCTTGTAACCTGCGCTCTGGATTGCACTGAAATGTGCAAATACATCGGGTCCGCCTTCGCGTTCGATAAAGCCGAAGCCCTTATTTTCGTTGAACCATTTTACAGTTCCAGTAATTTTATCTGCCATGTTGATTGTCCTGTGTCTTAATATTTAATAACCCTGCGATGCAGGGGTCGTGCTAGAAATTTGGCGTACTTATAAACGACAGGACGAGGTGTTACTGAGAAAACTTCGAACGGGGGCAATAAATATGTGCTTAGTTTCAAGCTGCATGCAGTTTACAGATAAATTCATATCTGTCAAGTAAAACTACTGTCGCACAGGCCAGGTCACTGTAGTTGTCAAAGTAGTTGTCAAAGTAGTTGTCAAAGTAGTTGTCGAAACGGTTGTCGAAACGGTTGTCGAAACGGTTGTCGAAACGGTTGTCGAAACAGTTGTCGAAGTAGTCCTCGAAACAGTCGTCGAAACCGAGGCATTACAAATAGGATTCGGCTATTTTAGTGAGCGGCGAGATTGGTTTTCTCCCGCCGCCAGCATAAATTATCGCTCAATGTTGTTGATAATTACTCTGCTTGAAACGCGGCGCGCAGATGGCCAAAAACTTTAAATCTTCGGCACCGATATTGCTGATTCGTTGTCGCGTCTGGGCTGGAATGATAACCACGTCGCCGCTAGTCACTTCGACAGGATTGCAATCACCAATTTCCACTAAACCTACGCCTTGCAGTACGACATAGCGCTCAGTTGTGTCGGCCAGGCTGTGCCATTTGGTCTGCTGGCCTGGCTCTACCCGCGCCTGCGCGATGGAAACTTCTTCATCGTCAACAGAATTTGATATTTCGACGATGTGACAGCCTTCTTCGAAATAGTATTCCTGATCGGGCTCGAATTTTTTAATTGATGAAATCATTAACAGCCTCTGCATTGAAAACCGGCACGTTGCTAATAATAACGTTATTGCATGGAAATAGCCGAACAATCAGACCGGCGCTGTAACGGTCAAATCAGCGCTCGGCGGGTGCTTTGCTATCGATCTACTGTTTGCTATCGATCTACTGGATGGTTTGATAAACCCCAAAGTGTACAAAGGGAGCTTTGGCTTTTTGCCCCGGATTTACGTTGGCAGGCACCTGATGGCGCACGGGACGCAGGCTTTTCAGGTAGGCGGCAATTGAGAATGCGTCCTCGGTAGTAATACTGGCAAACGCAGGCCAGGGCATAACAGGAATACTGCGGCCGCTGTGATCAACGGTACCAACCCGGATCATATCCACCAGGCGACTCATGGTCCAGGTGCCGAGACCTGTTTCCATATCCGGTGTCAGATTGCGTGGATACACCACGCCGGGATTGTCGTCGATAAAAGGACTGGTATAGGCGATGCCGGTATCGGAGCCCGCAAGCAGGCGAGCAGGATCGGGTGCGCCCACCAGCGCGCCGTCGGTATGGCAACTGCCGCAACCGAGCAGGCCCACCATGTACTTACCTCTGGCGAGTTGCTCTGTCGAATAATTGCTGGAAGGCAGGGGTTCGGGCGTGGCGAAGATAGTGGCCGGATCCAGTTGTGTGTAGTCGTTTAGCGGATTATACCCGGTCTCATGTCCCGTCTCGCAGGCACTGAGCGCGAACAATGGAAGCAGATAAACACAATATCTTGTAATGAATTTCATACCTAACCTCTATTTTGCCTTAGCCCGTAAAAAATTTTTACATGTTTAGTGCAGAAGTAATTTGATCCTGCGCAAGGAACTTTGTCTGCTGAACCGGTGTTAGCCGAGCGCTTCGTTTTGGCAATTCCAACACACTTCGAAGCCAGCGTCATTGCCTTCCTGACAATTTTCACATACCCAGGGTTTTTTTTCGGCGGACTCGGTCATCTCGCTGGCTATAATGGATGCAGCCTTCTCAAGATCGCCATCATTGTAAATCCAAAGTTCTACGCAGGTATTCGAAAGTCGCAGATTGCCGCCGCGGGAGGCACTGTGTTAATTTTTCAGAAAGCAATTAATGCCGTTCAGTTCCAGAACATTCTTAATTGAATGCACTATGGCCAAAATCTCATATCTATAAACCAGCTTCACAGTTATCTCCAGGCGGTATTGTTTTGCCCAGGCTTATGCTTTTAATCTACAGCTTATTGTCTTTTATGCTCATTCTTTTTTATGTCGACTTAAGAATTCAAACACCTTGCCTATGTTCTCTCGACCGGCACTGGCATGTGAGCCGCCGGGTACCTCTATATATTCAAAATTTATCTCCAGCTCTTTCATTTTCTGCACCCACTGGCGGGTTACATTTACGTCCACCAGTTCATCGGCATCGCCCATGACTACCATTACTGGCAGCTGAGTCGCATTTTCCAGAATACTGTTATCTCCCGGCGCGGCGGGTGCCATGGGTGCGAGAGCGGCCCAAATATTCGAATACTTTGCGCCTATATACCAGGTACCGCCGCCGCCCATAGATTGTCCGATCAGGTAGATTCTGTCTTCATCGATGTTAAATTGATCTTTCACTTCGGTGAGTACGTTAAGCACATCGAACTCGCTTAGCTCGCCGAGATTGGCTGGATTGTGCGCGCTATCCGGTGCATTGGCAGGAATTCGACTGAAATCGTTTCCCATGCCGCGGGCGCCATACCAGCCGCGTTCGTTGTATCCCATGGGCGTTGCGATGATGAAGCCATAACTTTCCGCATATTCCAGAAGATTGTTGTACTCCATCATATACAGAATACCGCTGCCCAGACCGTGCAATGCAATCACCAGCGGCGTGTCGGCATTCGCATCGTAACTGCGAGGCACATACAGACCATACTCCATCTTGATGCCACCGGCTTCCTCGAAGCGGTAGGATTTAATTTCAACCCGGTCCAGAGCGTCCAGGTTTTCCCGAGATCGAGGAGGTTGCTGCCAGACCTGGGCAGATAAGGTTGAGCTGATGAGCAGGGTGAGAACAAAAACCCATGCCGATTGATAAAGTTTCTTTACAGAAATTAAGTCCCACGGTTTCACGTTCTTCTCCTGTCCAGGATTAGTCTGGCGCTCTGGCAGTATTCAAAGCGCCGCTGCTTTGTTGTTTAAAATGCGCTATTTTTGTCGAGCCAGCAACCACCATTTTAAGGTGGAGGTTACCAGTTCTGCCGCATCCTGTTGCACGAAGTGACTCGAGTTGGGAGCAGTGACAATCGTGGTATCTGCATCAACCCAGTCCCAGGTATTGTTCAGGCCATCGGAATGCAGGGCGGTATCTTTCAGACCGTGGAACACCAGCACAGGCATGTTTAGCCGCGGTGCCAGTGCCGGGGCCGGGCTATTGGCATCGACGCGTGGATAGTTTTGTTTGTAATAGGCCAGCATGCCATCGAAACTGGATTTACCGAAGGCTTCGATGTAGTGCTCTCGGGCAGCAGGATCGCGGACCCAACCCGACAGAGTCTGCGGGTTCATAGGCGCACCGAAGAAAATATCGGGATCGGTAGGTTTGCCGTCAATGAAGGTGCGGGCATAGCCGCTGTTCTGCTGTTGTTCCAGGTTATTAGCCAGTTCACGTGCCATACCATTGGGATGGGGCAGATTGAGTATTACCAGATTCTCCACCATTTGCGGCATGGCGAAGGCAAATTGCCAGGACACGATACCCCCCCAGTCATGACCCACGATGGTGGCTTTATCTTCACCGAGGCTATGTATCACTGCCGCGACATCGGAAATTAGATAGCGCATATTGTAGTTTTCTTCGCCGAGGGGTTTATCGCTTAAGTTGTAACCCCTTTGGTCTATGGCGACTACCTTGAAGTTATTCTTCAAGCCTTCCATCTGATGACGCCAGGTATACCAGTAATCTGGAAAGCCGTGGATCATGACAACCAGTGGACCTTCGCCCACACTCGCGTAGTGAATCTTGACGCCATTGTTGTCAGCGTAACCGTGCTCCACTTCATCCAGAATGTCTGCCTGGGTGCTGGCACTGAAGGCAAGCAGAGCAATTACCAGCAAGGACTTGTTGAGAGAGTGTCTAAGACTTTTAACTAGCGGCATTTATATTCTCCAATTGGACATCGAAAATCAGGATGCTACGAATAATAGGATACCCGTCGCGTAAAACGGATAGTGCTGGATAGTAAACGCTGATTAAAACAGATTTTTCCTTAAAAAGGTGATGGAATTGACGCCTCCAGCGGCTGTTTATGCGGCGTTTTTCTCGGTTTTTTAGATCGCGAGGCAATTGACTTGATGCAGCTCAGGGAAAATAACTGGAAATGTGTTACAAATGCATCATTAAGCTTGGGTCTGTAGGGCAGAGTAAAAAAGCTGGCAGGAGGTAATTATCATGAGGGCATCATTCAAGTTTGTATCGCTACGCCTATTGGGCCTGTCTTTGCTGGTGTTGGCAATGCCGTCCGGTGCTCAGACCGAGAGTCCGCAACCGCCACTACTCACGGTTAAGGAAGTAATGAACGCAATAATTACTCCGATGACGACCATCATCTGGGGTGCTTATGATCTCAAATCCGATGCCGAATGGAAGCAAGTTGAAAACGCGGCACTGACGGTGCTCGCGGCTGGAGATCTGCTTGCCCATGGTGGCGCTGGCCAGGGTGAGACAGCGATAGCCGCCGAAGCCGATTGGCAAGAATATAATCAGCTAATGATTGCGGCAGCAAGGCAAGTGATTACCGCCGTTGGGAAAAAGGATGAAGAGGCATTGTCCAGTGCCGGCAATGACGCGCTGTATCCGCCCTGTGAATCCTGTCACCAGCAGTATCAAAAACAATAAGCGGCCCCTGGCTTTATTCGAGTTTAAAACTGCTGTAACTGTTCGCCGCCACCTCGTTGCATTTTTCCACATAGGACGGAAAGCCCAGATAGGGCATAAAGACTCTGCGCTTGCCTGGAATATTGGCGCCGGTATACCAGGAATTGCAGCCACTGGGGAACAGGGTTTGATCGGCAATTCTGTTGACCAGCTTTACCCATTGCCGCTCACTCTCTTCGTTCGCTTCGATGCTATGCAGGGAATTTTCTCTGAGATAGCTCAGGCAATCGGCTATCCAGTCAACGTGTTGTTCAATGGCGACGATCATGTTTGCCAGCACCGAGGGGCTGCCCGGCCCGGTTATGGTAAAAAAATTCGGGAATCCATGTACTGTAAGACCCAGATAATTCTTCGGGCCTTGTTGCCATTTTTCTTGCAGGGTTAAGCCGTCGATGCCGCGAATGTCGATGCTGAGTAATGCGCCGGTCATGGCATCAAAGCCGGTGGCCAGTATCAGCGTATCGAGTTCATACACGTTGTCCTTGGTTTTTAGTCCCGTAGCAGTAATTTTCTCGATTGCATCTTCATTGATGTCGATGAGCTTTACATTGTCTCTGTTGAAGGTTTGGTAATAATCTGTATCGACGCACAGGCGTTTGCAGCCGAGGACAGTTTGTGGGCAGAGGCGTTTTGCCAGCGCTTGATCCTCTACTATTTGATGAATTTTTTTGTGCACAAAGGCGGCAGCGGTTTTGTTGGCGTCAATGTTGATAGCGAGATCATTGAAACTCGCAAGAAAGGCGAGCCCACCAGCCTGCCAACGCGCTTCATATTCAGCTTCTCGTTCATCGTCGCTAATTTCCAGGGCAGAAATAGAATTGGGATTATTATTCAGCGCGGCATAACGCTTGGAATTATCCTGGCGAAAATCGGCGTAACGGGATTTGATGGATCTTTCATAGCTCTTGTCCATTTGCGCATTGTGAGCGGGAATGGAAAAGCTTGGGGTACGTTGAAAGACAGTCAGGATGGCTGCCTGTTGGGCAATTTGTGGAATGACCTGAATCGCCGATGAGCCAGTGCCAATTATGCCGACACGTTGGCCGGAAAAATCCACCTTCTCATGGGGCCAGTCGCCGGTGTGGAGTAAGCGGCCCCGGAACTTGTCCAGGTCTTCGAAGTCAGGAATATTATTTTTCGACAGACAACCAGTAGCCATGATGCAGTAGCTGGCTTGAAATATTTCTCCCTGTTCTGTCTGCAGCTGCCAGCTATTATTCTTCTGATCGAATGTCATCGTCTGAACGCGAGTACTGAAACGAATGTCTCTGCGCAGATCGAATCGGTCTGCCACATGGTTGGCATAATTCAGTATCTCCGGCTGAGGTGCGTATTTCTCGCTCCAGTTCCATTGTTGTTGTAGCTCTTGTGAGAACTGATAGGAATATTCCAGGCTGTTAACGTCGCAGCGCGCGCCGGGATAGCGATTCCAATACCAGGTGCCGCCGACGCCATCTCCAACCTCGAATACCTGAACCGAGAAGCCGAGAGTGCGCAGTCGATGTAAGGCATACATGCCGGCGAATCCTGCACCAACTACGATTACGTCGAATTGCTTACCACTACTCATTTTTCATACACGCCTAAATTATAAAGAGAGAAGGTATTCTTTGCAGAAACCAGTAGGCGGCAATACCGCCGAGTCCATAGGCTAGGCCCCGTTGCAGGCTGTACAACATTGGGGACAGGTATTTAGTGATAAAAAAGTTCAGCGCGATCAAAGTGCAAATAAAGGCGACCTGACCCGCTTCTACCCCGAGATTGAAAAACAGCAAAGCCAGTGGGATGTCCTTATCGCTAAGCCCCAGCTCCCCCAGTGCGCCGGCAAAACCAAAGCCGTGAATGAGTCCGAATACAAAGGCAATTATCCAGGGCTTCGAATGCGCTAATGTTCTTATTCCCCGCTGGCCCATGATGATTTCGCGAGCAAGAAAGACAATGGATAAAGCAATCAAAACCTCGATAGGCGCATTCGGTACAGGAAATATGCCAAGCACTGCAAAGGCGAGGGTGATGCTATGGGCCAGGGTGAAGGCAGTAATGGTTTTTAGCAGCCTCCAGAATCCCTGCAGCAAGAGTAACAGCCCTAATACAAACAGCAGGTGATCGATACCCAGCAGAATGTGATTTGCTCCCAGTTCCAAATAGCGCTTTGCAAGGCTGCTTAAAGACGCTGAGCTGGCTTTTAGATCGGCCATGGGGACATCGACTGTGTTGCCATTGCCGGGGAAGAAACCAGTGACATCGCTGCCGTCGCTCCAGCGAGCGATAAGCACTACGCCTTCTAAAGACCAGGGGAAGGAAAGCGTGTCTTCTACATTCAGTGCTGGCTCGCAGCTGAATCGGTAACTAAATCGTCCTGGCTCCAAGCCTATGCATCGCTCGGGCAATATACGTTGTATGTTAAATAAAGGAGGGACTTGTTGATCGACAATTGAGAGTTGATATTGATTGGCTTCCAGTTCGTCCAGGAAAACGCGGCCGACGCCGGTAACATCAATGTCATGTGCCCGGATGTTGGCGCTAAAGACGGCGGCGAAGCAGAGAAAACCAATTCGGCAAACAGTAATTTGGGAGGATAAGAGCTTCATGGTCTCGCTGGCTTAGGCCTCATCATCATCGATAATAATGATTGAGTATTCTTGCCAAAGTTTATCCACCTCTGCTTGCAGGCGACTCTCTTCTTCTTCTGTTAGCCATTCGAGTCGAACTTGATCGGCGATTTCATTTAACCCAGGTGTTCTTGCCGCGGTTATTTCGCGCACCCGCAGCCAATGCTGCCCGCGGTTGCTAATGAATGGCCCGGTCCAATGATTAATTTCTGCGGAAAAAACTTTCTCGGCGAATGCTGGCTCAAATATATTGGCTAAATCGATGGGGTTAACATTAGGTAAAGGGGAGACGTTGCCCGCTTCTAACTTCAGCAATGCCTGTGGCTCTGCGCCGTTGTCCAGCAGGGCGAGAATTTCTGAGGACAATTGCTCGGTGGAATTAAACACCAATTCGTCGGCGCTCACCGTGGTTAGAGTTTCATAGCGTTGCCTGTTTTGCTGGTAATAGTCTGACAATTCCTCTGCCGAAGGCTGAATGATATTGCCGCTAAGCACATGCCGCATTTTTTGCGCCAATATCTCGTGTATGCGCTCGTCGTTGTCCAGTTCCATCGCCAGGGCTTCGCGCACCAGAATCTGCTCCTGTATATAGGTCGCGGCGACGAGCTGGCGTTGTTCTTCGTTCAATTCTTCGCCGCTGCTTAGCTCTTGCAGGAATATGCGCGCATCGATCTCCTTCTGGTTGATTTCCAGTACATTCTCATTATTCGCCTGGGTAAAGGCATACAGCCCAAATATCAGCGCCGCGATAAGAAAGAAGTGCAAAGTGGGCTCTTGCAGGATTGTTCGCAGAAAATTTCCGGATGTGAAATGCTGTTGTTCGATGTCAGTCATGGATCGCTTCTTTTGTGAATAGGAGAGAGTAAATTCTGCGTTTGTTTGATGCAAGCGGCTTTATTCCACCAGCCATAGACACAACGGTATAATCGGCGGCAAAACATCTTGCAAATACCGGGTACATGCGATTCCATTCGGGTGTACCCCTACATTCAGGACAAGCAATGAAAGTGCGCGCAGCTAACTGTTATCCAGCTTCATCGGCTAAATTTCCCGGGTTTCTTTGTGTTTTACTCTTTATCATAATTTGCGGTGTGTTTCCTGTTCAGGCAGATACCCCGAAGGCGCCCACTGTTACCCGTTTGGGCAATGGCCCCATTATCGTCCCGGATATGGATGCCAGGATGGGCAGCAATATACAGGGCCCCTCGTTAATTCGGGTGCCCGACTGGATCGATAATCCGTTGGGCAAATATTACCTGTATTTTGCCGATCACCGCGGCACCTATATCCGACTGGCTTATGCCGACCAGCTCACTGGCCCCTGGACTATGCACGAAGCAGGCTCTCTGCGCCTGGAAGACTCATTTTTCCCGGCCACCTGCCCACCTTGCTCGCCAAACGCAGGATCTAACGCGGCTCTGTATGCGCATATCGCCTCGCCGTATGTGCACATCGACGATGAGAATCGGCAGTTAATTATGTATATCCATGGCCGTGATGTCGGCCGGCAGCTCAGCCGCCTGGCGCTTTCCAAAGACGGATTACATTTTGCAGGCCGACCCGAGGTGCTGGGAAAGCCCTATTTTAGAGTTATCGAGCACGGCGGCTACCACTATGCCCTGTCCATGCCGGGCTATCTCTATCGTTCACCTGATGGTCTGACTGACTTTCAAGAGGGGCCGCGCTTCTTTAACGACAATATGCGCCATAACGCCTTGCTGATCCGGGACAACACCCTGCACGTATTCTGGACTCAGGCAGGACAGGCGCCAGAAAGAATTTACCTGTCTACTATCGAAATGCAGGGTGACTGGATGAACTGGCTTGAATCTGAGCCGGTGGAAGTTTTGCGACCGGAGACCGACTGGGAAGGAGCCAATCTGGAAAACGCGCCTTCCAGACGTGGCCATATCGATGAGCCGGTGAATCAGCTACGTGACCCGACTATCTATGAGGAAGACGGTGAAATCTATCTTCTTTATTCTGTCTCTGGCGAGCATGGCATCGCGATTTCCAGACTGGAATTCGAGGAATAGCGGCCTATGGATAAGTTATCTCAAACTTTTCTTGATTCCTGCCGGCGTGACAACGGCAGAATTCTGCGTGGCGAAAATATGACCCGCATTGAAACCTTTGTGGATGCCGCCTTTGCCTTTGCATTTACCATGCTGGTCATCAGCATCGATGAAATTCCTCGAAGCCCCTCGGAGTTGTTTCTGCTCTCGCGTGATATACCCGCTTTCATTATTAGCGCCGGTATAGTGGGTTCCATCTGGTTAACCCATGCCACCTGGAGCCGGACTTTTGGACTGCAGGACGGAGTCACTATCTTGCTCAGTCTGGGTCTGGTGATGTTGGTACTTGTCTTCGTTTATCCGATTAAGCTGGTTATTCAAGCGACGGTGGTCTACCTGTCCGTTACCGTACTGGGTACGACAATACTTGAAACGGCGATATTCGAAAATGAGGGTTGGGCTAACGGTGGTGTAGCCAGTTTGTTTACCTATTTTTCGCTGGGTTTCATGGTCTTGTCGGCCATCATAATCTTGTTATATCTGAACTCTCTCAGGCACAGGCAAGAGTTAGTGTTAAGCCATTATGAAATTTACTTTTGTAAACGTGCAATTCTGGGATGGATGGTGGTGGCGCTCACCGCCGTTTTATCTTGTATTATCGCCTTGGTAGTCGATGATCAGTACTCGGTGTACGCTGGCTATACCTATTTTTCCTTGTGCGTAACGATGCCTCTTGCCCAACGTATCTATCGGCGACGTCAGCCAGAGTACAGTTAATTGTAGTGTGGATTAGTACGACCTCCTGTTTTTTCAGTTCTGGGCCTCCCATTCTCCATCTATACAAGTAGCGGCGGGGTCTGTATAATCCCCGTTTTGTAGATGGTGGTAATCTCATGTTACGTATCGCTGAAGAGGCTTTAACATTTGATGATGTTCTACTTCTGCCTGCCCACTCCATAGTTCTCCCCAAAACAGTAGCTCTCAATACTCGGTTGACTCGTTCTATCGCGCTCAATATTCCCCTTATATCGTCTGCGATGGACACGGTAACCGAAGCGCGTCTTGCTATTGCTATGGCGCAAGAAGGGGGTTTGGGTGTGCTGCACAAAAGTATGAGTGTGGACAATCAGGCTCGAGAAGTACGACTCGTCAAGAAATTTGAAAGTGGCGTTGTAAAAGATCCTATTACGATTCCGGTCACCGCAACCATTAGGGATTTGGCAGACAAAATGCGGGAATATAATATCTCTGGCATGCCAGTGATAGGGGATTCCGGCCTGGTGGGCATCGTGACGAGTCGCGATGTGCGATTCGAGGGCAATCTGGATGCCAAAGTTGAATCCATCATGACACCTAAAGAGAGACTGGTGACGGTAGGTGAAGATTTTCAACTCGATGAAGTCAAAGAATTGCTGCATCGTCATCGTATTGAAAAAATCCTGGTGGTTAACAAAGCGTTCGAGCTACGGGGTCTAATCACGCTCAAAGACATTCGAAAATCGGAAGACTTTCCCAATGCCTGTAAAGATGAACAGGGCCGGTTACGTGCGGCGGGGGCGGTAGGGGTAGGTGCAGAATCCGCCGATCGTGTGGATGCGATTATAGAGGCCGGGGTCGATGTCGTTATCGTAGACACCGCCCACGGTCATTCTCAGGGTGTGTTGGATCAGGTCAAATACATCAAGAGAAAATATCCGGAAATTTCAGTGATAGGGGGCAATATTGCTACGGCTGATGCCGCCAGAGATTTGGTGAAGGCAGGAGCCGACGCGGTTAAAGTTGGAATAGGGCCTGGTTCTATTTGTACCACGCGAATTGTCACCGGTGTTGGTGTTCCTCAGCTTACGGCCGTGGCGAATGTGGTTGCGGCGCTTAAGGGCACTGATGTCTGTGTGATTTCCGATGGGGGTATTCGCTATTCCGGCGACATCGCCAAGGTAATTGCTGCCGGCGCCCATGTAGTTATGATTGGTAGCCTGTTAGCCGGTACCGAGGAAGCGCCCGGCGAAGTCGAGCTCTACCAGGGCCGAAGTTATAAGGCTTATCGCGGCATGGGATCTATGGGCGCGATGTCCCATTCCCAGGGTTCCAGCGATCGCTATTTTCAAGATGTCGATTCGGGCACAGAGAAACTTGTACCTGAAGGTATCGAGGGTCGGGTTCCTTACAAGGGACCTCTGACGGCAATCGTTCATCAGTTAATGGGCGGGCTGCGTTCCAGCATGGGTTATACCGGCAGTGCCGATATTGAAGCGATGCGGACCAAGACGCAATTTGTAAGGATTACCGCAGCCGGTATTAACGAGTCCCACGTCCACGACGTAAGTATTACTAAAGAAGCACCTAACTACCGCGTTTCGTAGGGACGCTGAGCCCTCTATGGGTGGAATCCTTCGTTGAAGAATGTCGCAAAATGCTCACGTACTTCGTGTACGCTCCGCTTTTGCGACATCCTTCGCCTCGTCTTACACCCATAGATGACACAGCTCGAGACCGTGGGTTTGGAGATGAATTCTTAAACAAGCAAACAAGCAAACAACAGATTAGGCGTACATGACTACAGCGAATATTCATAGCCAGAAAATTCTTATTCTGGATTTTGGTTCTCAATACACGCAACTGATTGCGCGACGCGTTCGTGAGTTGGGGGTGTATTGCGAGATTTGGGATTATACGGTTGATGAGGACTTGTTTCGGGTATTTAATCCCCAGGGGATTATTTTTTCTGGCAGTCCGGAATCCGCAAATACCGAGGAGTCACCGCTTCCCCCTGAGTTTATTTATGCGGCGGGACTGCCTATTCTCGGCATCTGTTATGGCATGCAAGTCATGGCGGAACGGTTTGGAGGCAAGGTAGAAGCGTCGGCCAAATCCGAGTTTGGCTTTGCCAAGGTTGATGTGACGGCAGGCAACAAATTATTCGAGGGTATTGAAGATCGTATTAATGCGTCTGGTCAGCCACAACTGGATGTGTGGATGAGCCACGGTGACAAAGTTACTGCAGTGCCTGAACAGTTCACCCTGATTGCCTCCACAGAAAGCGCACCCATTGCGGCAATGTGCGACGAGTCACGATCCTTATATGGGATTCAGTTCCATCCTGAAGTCACTCACACGATACAGGGAGAACGCTTACTGGCGCGTTTTGTTCATGGGATATGTGGCTGCGAATCCCTGTGGACTTCGGCCAATATCATCGAGGACGCTATTGCTACGGTGAGGGCAAGAGTCGGTACCGACAAGGTGCTGCTTGGCTTGTCCGGCGGTGTCGATTCTTCAGTTGTTGCCGCGTTGTTGCAAAAGGCTATTGGGGATCAATTAACCTGTGTGTTTGTAGATAATGGCTTGTTGCGCCTGCATGAAGGCGATCAGGTGATGGCAACCTTCGCGAAAAATATGGGGGTCAAGGTAATTCGTGTGAACGCGGAGGAGCGTTTTCTCTCCAGGCTCGCCGGAGTCGACGAGCCTGAACAGAAAAGGAAAATTATCGGCAACACCTTTATCGAGGTGTTTGACGAGGAAGCGACCAAATTACAGGACGTGAACTGGCTGGCGCAGGGAACAATCTATCCGGACGTAATCGAGTCTGCCGGTTCCAAGACAGGCAAGGCGCATCTGATCAAGTCCCATCATAATGTTGGCGGCTTACCCGATGATATGAAGATGGATTTAGTGGAGCCTCTACGGGAACTGTTTAAAGATGAAGTGCGCAAGATTGGCGTCGAACTAGGACTGCCCTATGAAATGGTGTACCGCCATCCTTTCCCTGGTCCGGGCCTGGGTGTCCGCGTACTCGGTGAAGTAACAAAAGAATACTGTGATATCTTGCGTCAGGCGGATGCAATCTTTATGGAAGAGTTACACAGGGCAGATTGCTACAACAAGGTTAGCCAGGCGTTCGCAGTATTTCTGCCGGTAAAATCCGTGGGCGTAGTGGGTGATGCCCGTCGCTATTCCTATGTCATCACGCTACGTGCCGTGGAGACGATTGATTTTATGACCGCGCGCTGGGCTCGACTCGATCCAGAACTGTTAGAAACTATTTCAAATCGCATCATGAACGAGATAGCCGATGTATCACGGGTCGCCTATGATATTTCCAGCAAGCCTCCGGCGACTATTGAGTGGGAGTGAGGCTTGGGATTAACTCAAAGTTTAAGAATGTTTAATGGAACTGACGACTGATCAAGCATTACAGCAGGGTGTTGCGGCGCATAAAGAAGGCAGGTTTCAAGAAGCTGAGCGCCTTTATCGGGCGATATTGAAAACCCAGCCAATGCATCCTGTTGCCAATCATAATTTAGGGGTTCTAGCGGTGTCTTTGAATAAGTCAGAGGCTGCGCTGCCGCTATTTAAAGCGGCTCTCGAAGTCAGTCCGAACATAGAGCAGTATTGGCTTAGCTATATTGACGCTCTTATCAAAGAAAATCAGTTTGAGAATGCGAAGCAAGCTCTTGAACAGGGAAAGAATAGGGGGGTGGCTTCAGAGAAATTTGATGCACTAAGCCAGCAGCTAATGTCAGCAAGCGATGGCGCATCGCCGTCTCAGTCGCAACTCAACAGCCTTTTAGAACACTATCAAAACGGACGGTATGGTGACGCCGAGAAGCTAGCAATATCCATTTCTAAACAATTTCCACGCCATAATTTTAGCTTGAAAGTGCTTGGAGAGGTGCTTAAGCAAACAGGCAGAATATCTGAGTCGTTAGTTGCCAGCCAAAAAGCAGTGGGTATTAATCCTCAAGATGCCGAAGCCCATAATAACCTGGGTGCAACGCTGCAAAAACTTGGCAGATTAGAAGAGGCTGAAGCAAGCTGCAGACAAGCGATAGCACTGCAACCTGACTATGCTGGTGCCGATTACAATTTGGGAGTTATTCTGCAAGAACTGGGCAGGTTAGAAGAGGCTGAAGCAAGCTACAGACAAGCGATAGGACTGGAACCAGACTTTGCCGAAGCCCATTACAACTTGGGTATACCTCTGCAAGAGCTTGGTAGATTAGAAGAGGCTGAAGCAAGCTACAGACAAGCGATAGCGCTGAAACCAGACTTTGCTGAAGCGCATAATTACTTGGGCAACACGCTGAAAGAACTTCGCAAATTAGACGAGGCTGAAGCAAGCTACAGACAAGCGATAGCGTTGAAACATGACTATGCCGATGCACTACTGAATAGGGGGCAATTATTATTTGATAAAGGAGAGTTCGAAGTGGCGTTAAGAGACTTCGATTTTTGTAATACTAAAGATTCAAGAGCGCGCGCTTTGTCATCCTTATATTCTTTAGGACGAATTGAAGATATTTACAAAAGAATTGAGACGCTCTCTGAAGAGGATGATGAAAATATAAGGATTGCAGCAATTGCCTCATTTCTCGCCGAAAAGGAAAAAAAAGATACCGCACATAATTTTTGTAAAAACCCGATAGAATTTATACATTTTTCCAATATTTCATCCCATCTCGAAGATTCTAATTTATTTGTTACAGAAGTGATTGAGGATCTGCTTAATATAAAAACTAACTGGGAGCCTGTTAATAGAACCACTCGCAAAGGTTTTCAGTCTAGGATTAATTTATTTAGAAACCCTTCAGAAAAAATGAGGCATCTTAAGGCAATCATCGTCGATGAACTAGATTCATATTATTTAAAATTCAAAAATGATTCTTGCTCCTATATTCAAAAATGGCCTTCCGAAAAGAATTTATATGGCTGGCATGTCATTCTGAAGCAGCAAGGGCATCAAACTGCACATATTCATGCGTCTGGTTGGTTAAGTGGAGTTATTTATTTAAAGGTAGTTCCTTCCCTCGGAAAAGACGAAGGTGCAATAGAATTCAGTTTGAATGGGGATGACTATTCTGATGTCGACTCACCAAAAATAACCTATCAACCCAAATCAGGAGATATAGTTTTTTTTCCTTCCTCACTTCATCACAGGACTATTCCTTTCACTACAGATACGGATCGAATTATTGTTGCTTTTGACTTAATGCCAAAATCAGCCAACCACTAAGTTGCAGGAGTTGCTAAAAAATACATCCAAGTCTCCTAAGGTAGCTGAACTAATAACAACTGAACGTAATCGCCTGAAAAAAATAAACGGTATGCTGGATGCTTGACGCAAGCTTGCAGATTTTCTTCGGCAGAGCGTTAGACTTTGGGCACGGAAGTTCAGTTGACGCATCGCTTGATAATCTTCCACGTGTAATCACTTCACGGAGCTTGGATAAGCCCACAAGTCGTGGGCATATAATGTCCAAGCGTAAAGTTAAAATATCTACTGTGGAGATCGCTATAGGTACTTTGCTAGATGCCGAAACAGAAGATGTAAAAGAACAAAAAGAACGCGATAAAGAGAAGCTGGCAAAGTTTTTAGAGCGGCCTTTTCTGAGGGAGTTTGAGTGGGATTACCGGTGTACAGTGCGCAAGAGATTATTGCCTAACTTATTGAAATATATGTACTTAATTGTAATGTTACTATTAAGTGGGAGTAAACAATGACAGAATTTAAAAATGTTTCAGTGCAAAAAGAATCAAATGTCTATTTTGATGGAAAGGTAACAAGCCGAACAATTACTTTTGCCGACGGTTCAACAAAAACCCTTGGAGTGATGCTTCCCGGGGAATACGAATTCAACACGCAACAAAAAGAAATTATGGAAATTTTATCCGGAGAACTTGATGTTCTGCTTCCTGATCAATCCAATTGGTCAGGAATAGTCTCTGGTAAGTCTTTCGACGTGCCGGCAGATTGCGTCTTTAAAGTCAGGGTTCACAAGATTACAAATTACTGCTGTTCCTATATTGATTAAGTGTCAGCGGCTATTGAGCACGAATAGGGCTCCGGTTTAGCGAATATCCATTGCCCAGATGCATAAATTGCCTAAAACAAAATGATTAGTTGGCGCAACTGGTTAATCAATCGTTTTGCAAAAATGAGCTTATTGATCCGATGAAATTGTTAGCCGTTAAGTCGGTTCCGAAAGTTTTCTGGAGCTCTAATCATCCGTTAAACTTCAAACCGAGAATTTCCACCCTTGCAATATTATGCCTGGGGTTGGTTCTGTTTGGCGTGGGTGAGGCTTCGCTGATTGCGGCGGGTATTGGTGTCAGCC
>JABMOK010000186.1 GCA_013204155.1 Pseudohongiella sp.
ATAATAGATAACAGATAACAGATAACAGATAACAGATAACAGATAACAGGCAGGCACTTGGTCTACCTGGCAGAGCTTAGCCATTGTGAGAATTAAATTATGAGTACCCGAGTCGCCGCCATACAGATGGTCAGTAGCGCCAGTGTAGAAGCCAATCTTGATGCGGCGGCCAGGCTTATCGGCGCCGCGGCGGCTGACGGTGCAGAGCTGGTTTTATTGCCGGAAGTGTTTGCCGTGCTGGAAGGTGGGCCGATGCGTCAATACGGCGAGATCGAGGGCGAAGCCGGTGAAAACTCGATACAGGGATTTCTTTCGACCCAGGCGCGTCAACACCAATTGATTCTTGTGGGAGGGACAATTCCGCTGATCTCGAGACCGGCCAGGTTAGCTTCTGCTGACGATCTTCTCATACAGGACGGCCGGGTTCGAGCTTCCTGCCTGGTGTACGACAGCCAGGGCGATCAGATTGCGCGTTACGACAAGATTCATCTGTTTGATGTCATGGTCAATGATCAGCAGTCGCAATATTCAGAATCAAGAAGTTACGAGGCGGGAGATGAAATTGTCAGTGTCGATACCCCGGCTGGGCATCTGGGTCTAAGTGTTTGTTACGACATGCGGTTTCCTGAACTGTATCGAGAATTGTTTCGCCGTGGTGCGGAAATAGTTACGGTTCCTGCGGCCTTCACCAAAGTTACCGGGGAAGCGCATTGGGAGGTTATTCTGAGAGCGCGAGCCATAGAGAACCAATGTTATGTGATCGCGGCAGGTCAAGGTGGCAAGCATTCCGCCAGCAGAGAAACCTGGGGGCAGTCCATGATCATCGATCCCTGGGGAAAAGTGCTTTCCCAGATTGCAACAGGCGAAGGCATGGCTATCGCGGAAATTGACCTTAACTACCTCCGTGAGATACGTGAACGCATGCCTATCAAAGAGCATCTCAAGCTATAAGTCCACTTGCCTGTTTCGATGGGCATCAGATAAGATGCGCCGTCGTTAAGGGTCTTAATACCGAGGAATCCACTATTAACAAGAGTCTGGTCAGTAATATTGTAGCCGCCGCCGTGGTATTGCTTGGTTTGATGATATCCGGGCCCTACAGAGTCTACGTTTTGAATACGGGCCTGTATGCGCTGTCGGGTGGGATAACCAACTGGCTGGCCGTACACATGCTATTCGAGCGAATACCGGGTTTTTATGGTTCCGGCGTCATTCCGCTGCGGTTCGAAGAATTCAAACTGGGTATTCGAGCGCTGATTATGGAACAATTTTTCCATCAGGCCGACCTGGAGGCCTTTTTCCATGGCAGCGGCGCGACTTCCGAAAAGATGGCGGAGCAACTTAGGCAAGCTATGGATAAACTGGATATTGAATCTGCTTTTGAATCTTTGCTGGATGTGATCATGACATCTTCTCTGGGGGGTATGCTCGGCATGTTCGGGGGACGCAGCGCGCTTGATCCTCTGAGATTGCCCTTCATAGACAAGATGCGTGAGTATTTCAAAGATCAATTTACGGATGCTGGATTTCAACAACAGATCCAGGATGCGCTTAAATCAGCGCTGGATGACGAGACCATTCGAGCCAAGCTGGAAGAAATGATTGATGAACGTTTGAATCAAATGACCCCGAAGATGGTTAAGGAAATTATTCAGCAGATGATTCGCAAACATCTCGGTTGGTTGGTGGTATGGGGCTGTGTATTTGGCGGGATCATTGGTCTGGCAGTCACGATCGCGAGTGCCTATTAATTAATGTCGGCATAAATTATTTTTCACCGCATCCCATTTTAATTGTGGGGGTATTGTCTGTAGTTTGATGCCAAAGTTTGATGCCAAAGTTTGATGCCAAAGTTTAATCCCGCAGTTTAACCCCGCAATTTAATACTACAAGTCCATGCTAATTTCTCATGCAAGTTTTACTTGACCCTCCATTCTATTTATGAATACTTCATTTTAAAATGAGGCGTCATGAATGCTTCTCCCTGTTTGTTCCCCGAATACCCGTGATGTGGATCACAGTTTTCTTGGGTTTGACCCGTGAGAATATTGATCTAGGCTAGTATTAACGGTGTTTTTGCTGGAAAGTGAAAATTTATCTAACTCAGTTGATGTAAATTTAATTTCACTGTACTACAATGGCGCGCTTTCAAATTACGGGTAGGGAAATGCACCGCGTTGCAGTGATTTTTTTGCATTTATTTTAAATACAGCTTGTTGAGTAACTAAATATGGCACGTCCAGTTGAATTCGATGAAAACAAAGTTTTAACCAACGCGATGGAGCAATTCTGGAAAGAAGGCTACGAAGCAAGTTCGGTGCAGAAGCTTCTCGATTGCACAGGTATTAACCGTGGGACACTCTATAATTCCTTCGGTGACAAGGATACATTTTTCAAATCATGTATCGATCAATACAATAAGATTGTCGGAAAGCAAATTGCCGCCTCCTTAAAAAATGACAAATTAAATGCGTGGGACGCCATCGAAGGTTATTTCGATGAGGCTGTCACCAATATTTCTAACAAGCACCGAAGCATGGGGTGTTTATTGGTGAATTCAGTTTGCGAAAGCATCAACTATGACAAAGAAATTAGAAAAGTTGTGCGTGCTTCTTTGGCCCCAATTCGCAAAGCGATAGTGGGCAGATTGAAGGAAGCGCATAAGAGTCGCAAAATGAAGAAAGGGGTTAGTGTGGAATTTGCCGCCGAGGTGTTGATGAATACTCTGTATGGTCTGCGGGTTAACTCCAGGGATGGCAAAAATCCCAGGCAGCTTAAAGAACTGATCAAGTTCACCCTCGCCTCCCTCCAATCATAGCGGGATTGCGGCTCTGAGGAATTAAGCGGGATAAGGCCTCGATATCCTGTTACTTGTGGTAAATCGGTGAGAAAGCCAGAAAAATTGGGTTGAAGAAGGGAGGCATCGGCCTCCCTTCTGCGTATCTGCCCCCAAATTACGGGCTTCGAACGGGTTAAATACTAGTTTTTGATTCTTCCGCAAGGATTGATATACACTACCGTCAGATCGCAGAAAATCATCCGGATTTAACGCGCGGAATTATAAGTAGCCAGGACATAAAAATGAAAAAAATCGCTGGAAAAAGAAAGAGCGACGATACCAAGATTGACCTTACGCCAATGTTGGACGTGGTGTTCATCCTGTTGATCTTCTTTGTGGTAACTGCCACATTTCTCTCGGAAACCGCTGTAAGTGCCGCCAGTAGCGACAATAACAATAGCGACCAACCGCCACCGGATGATGAAAAGAAGAATATCCTGTTCGAAATCGGCGCCAATGACGAGATTATCCTCAATGGTAATCCGCGTCCCATCCTTCCGAATTTTATTCGTCCAAATATTGACCAGCTAAAAGCTGAGAATCCAGCGGCGTCGGTGATTATTCAGCCAAATCCAGATTCCAGTGTTGCAACCCTGGTATTGATCATGGATTCGGCGCGGCAGGCTGGGATGGCAAATATCTCGATAGTCGAGCCAAACTAAGCCGGAAACCGTCTCGGTCAGCGTGCCAATCACACGCGCCAGCAGAAATCACGACACAAAACGCACTATCAATCGATGGTGCGTTTTTTCGTTTTACGACTATTTTTTCAACAAAAACAAGAATCTCTCCATTCATTTGCGTATTAAGGCTGTAAGCTAAAGCCTTTTACTGAGACGCTAAACGGCGAGCCTTAAGCCGAAACCAGACCCTGAAAACCAGACCCTGAAAAATACATCTTCGACTATGAAAAACCGTTGGATAGAAAGTGATGCCGCAAAGCACGCCCGCGATGAGCTAGTGGGATTGCGGGTATACAGCTCGCTGTTGCTGGGCCAGGAGTCTGATCTGGTGTTGCATGGCGGTGGCAACACCTCGGTAAAGGCAGAGATGAGGAATGTCTTCGGCGACAGCGAGTCAGTGCTGCTGGTCAAAGGTTCGGGGTGGGATCTTCGTACCATCGAAGCCGCCGGCTTCCCGCCGGTTAAGCTGGAAACTCTGTTAAAGCTGGGGGAGATTGAGCAATTAAGTGATGTTGAAATGATGCGCCAGTTGCGGCTGGCGCTACTGGACCCCACGGCGCCGACACCTTCGGTAGAGGCAATACTGCACGCGCTGATTCCGCACAAATATGTTGATCACAGTCATGCAGACGCCGTTGTTGCCCTTAGTAATACCCCAAATGGTGCGGCTATCTTGGGTGAAATCTACGGCGAGCAGGTATTGATACTGCCGTACGTGATGCCGGGCTTTATCCTGGCGCGACAGGTAGCCCAGGCTAGCAAGGATCTGGACTGGTCCAGCATCCGTGGCATCATCTTGCTACATCATGGCATTTTTACCTTTGCTGATGATGCTAAAACCAGCTACGACAATATGATCGAATTGGTCAGTAAGGCGGAAGACTATCTCGAGCAAACGTGTGCAGGCAAGAGTGCAGACAATAAAGGCGCGGCACTGCCCAGCCAGAACTATCAGCCAACGGCGCAGGACTGCCTGCAGTTAAGCGAACTGCGCCGAGAAGCGGGTGCCAGTTATGGTGGGCCGGTATTGCTAAGGCTGGAATGTTCATCCGCCGCAGTCGCTTTCGCCCAGCTTGAAAATTGTCATGAACTGCTCAGCCGAGGGCCGCTTACTCCGGATCACAGCCTACATACCAAGCCATTCGCCGCAGTTTTTGCAGAAGACCCGATTGCTGGATTACGGGAATTCGAGCACAACTATCAGCAATATTTCGTCCAACACAGCCGCGAATTTCATCACTGTCTGGATCGAATGCCGCGCTATGGGGTGTGGCGCAACAAGGGCATGGTTTATCTGGCGGCAAACCAGAAGAAGCTGCAGATTGTGCAAGACATTTCCCAGCACACGATTAAGGCTATCCAGTGGGGCGAGGATTTAGGTGGCTGGCAGGCGCTGCCACGGCAGGATTTATTTGATGTCGAGTATTGGGAATTGGAGCAGGCGAAATTAAAGTCTGCTACAGCAGTCGCTGAATTCGAAGGCAAGGTAGTCGTGATAAGTGGCGCCGCTTCAGGCATCGGCAAGGCCTGTGTCGAAGCCTTTGTGCGCAAGGGGGCGGTGGTACTGGCGCTGGATATCGCAGCGGGCTTCGAGACCGAATTCGACAGTCCCGCTGTGCTTGCTGTGCACTGTGATGTAACCGATAGCGGCGCAATCGAATTGGCCCTGCAACAGGCACTGATCAACTTCGGCGGTATCGACGTGCTGGTAAGCAACGCCGGCAGTTTTCCCGAGAGTCAGCGGCTGGATTCTCTGCAGGACAGCAATTGGGCGCGTTCTCTGGAATTGAATTTGAGTTCCCACATGAAGCTTATGCGTGCGAGCCTGCCCTATCTCAAAAACGGCTTCGATCCGGCGATTGTCATCATCGCCTCGAAGAATGTACCGGCGCCGGGACCGGGAGCCGCGGCCTATTCTGTGGCCAAGGCGGGGCTGACCCAGATGGCACGCGTGGCGGCTTTGGAGCTCGGTGAGAGTGGTATTCGTGTCAATGTACTGCATCCCAATGCCGTGTATGACACGGCAATCTGGACCGATGAGGTATTGGCCAGCCGGGCCGAGCATTACCAGCTCAGCGTCGAGCAGTACAAGACCGCGAATGTATTGAAAACGGAAGTGAAATCTGCCGATGTGGCCGCCGCCGTCGTTATTTTCGCCGGCTGTTCACTGGCGAAGACTACCGGCGCGCAATTGCCGATAGATGGCGGCAACGACCGCGTTATTTAACCAGGTGCCCCAGGGCGAGCGTGGCGATTTGAACGTTAACGGTAAGCAGTATCAAAGCATCTGGTTTGATGAGATTCTGGATACGGTTAATATCATCGACCAAACCCGTCTGCCGCACAAATTTGAAACCCCGGTACTGGAAGATCTCGACGCGGCCTGTCACGCCATTGAGTCTATGCAGGTTCGTGGCGCACCGCTTATCGGCGTGGTTGCCGCCTACGGCATGTATCTGGCTCTGCGTGAAAATCCACAACAAGTCGCTAGAGCATTACAGCGCTTGTCGGCAACAAGACCCACTGCTGTCAATCTGCGTTGGGCATTGGAACGGGTCGCTACAGCGCTGGAGGGGGTTGCCGTGGAAATGCGAGCCACCGCCGCCCTGGCCGCTGCCCGGGAACTGGAACGGGAAGACATTGCAGTCTGTGAAAGGATTGGTGAGCACGGCGCTACCTTGTTGAGCGAGCTTTGGGAAAGCAAGTCCGACAAATCGGCGGCGCTTAATATCCTTACCCATTGTAATGCAGGCGCCCTGGCAACAGTGGACTGGGGTACAGCGCTGTCGGTTATCTACAAGACGGTGGCAAGGGGAATCCCGGTGCATGTTTGGGTAGACGAGACCCGACCGAGAAATCAGGGTGCTGCCTTGACCTGCTGGGAGCTGGCGCAACACGCTGTTAAGCATACCTTAATCGTAGACAATGCCGGAGGGCATCTGATGCAGCAGGGGCTGGTTGATTGCTGCATAGTCGGCAGTGATCGAACCACGATCACTGGCGATGTCTGCAATAAGATAGGCACCTATCTAAAAGCGCTGGCCGCCTATGACAACAATATTCCTTTCTTTGTGGCATTGCCGGTTTCGAGCATCGATTTTTCCTTATCCGACGGAATCAGAGAGATTCCTATCGAACAACGCGCTGCCGATGAAGTAAGTCACTTTAGTGGTATAGACGAAAAAGGCGAACTGCAGACCCTCCGTATGACACCCGAAGACGTGTGTATCAGTAATTTCGGCTTCGATGTGACCCCGGCGAGATTAGTGACCCGGCTTATTACCGAGCAAGGAGTGTGTCGCGCCAATCGGCTTGAAGTTTCGCAATTAGCCCATTGATTGATTGCGAGCGTTGCTTAGCCGGCCGACAGTTCAAGTTGACGTCCGCCGAGTATATGCAGATGCAGGTGGTAAATAGTTCGGCCGCTGTCGGGGCCAGTATTTATCACAAAACGGTAACCGCTTTCTTTTAATCCTAAAATCTCTGCAATTTTGTTGGCTTTTAAAAGTAAATTTCCCAATAGTGCTTCGTCTGCATCGCTAGTGGCTTGCATATCGCAGATGTGCTTTTTCGGGACAACCAGCACATGTACCGGTGCCGCTGGGTTAATATCGTGAAAAGCATAGCTATCGTCATCGGAATAGACCTTGTTAGAAGGTATCTCCCCTGCGATAATTTTGCAGAACAGGCAATCGTCAGACATAGTGCGCTCCACTGGACTTGCTAGTATATTGCTGAATAGTTAATTGAATTAAGTTAGCCGACAATTAGTGAGTCGCTTAATAATCAATAAAACGGTTTTTCATTCTATAACAGTCGGGAAAAATTAAATAACCCTATGAATAGCCTAAAACTACTTTGCTTGTTGCTACTGATCAGCCAGCCCCTGCAGGCTCAGGAGCAGGTGCAGCGCTATGGCTATCAAGTAGTGAACACCTATCCACATGAGATTAATTCCTTTACCCAGGGTTTGCTCTATCACCAGGGATTTCTGTTCGAGGGCACCGGCAAGAAGGGCTTGTCTTCGCTTAGCAAGATTAAGCTGGAAGATGCTGAAGTGGTGATGTCAAAACGTTTGTCCAATCGACACTTCGGCGAGGGTATCGAAATAGTCGATGACAAAATATTTCAATTGACCTGGCAAGCCCATATTGTCTTCGTATACGAGAAAGACAGCTTCGAGCAAATCGCCACCCATTACAACGCCACCGAGGGTTGGGGCCTCGCCTATAACGGTGAACAATTAATATTGAGTGATGGTACGGCCAGCTTGCAGTTTATGGACCCGGAAACATTTGTACCGGTGCGTAAGGTAGAAGTTACCCTGAACGGTAATCCAATTAATATGTTGAATGAACTGGAATACATCAACGGCGAGGTGTGGGCCAATGTTTGGCAGACAGATTTTATTCTTCGCATCGATCCGGCAACAGGCCGGGTAAATTCTATAGTCGATTTAACAGGTTTATCCGAGTTAACTGAACGGGGGAGTTCGGAGGCAGTACTCAACGGAATCGCCTGGGATGCCGAACAGCAGCGTCTGTTTGTTACCGGCAAACATTGGTCCAATTTATTCGAGATCGAACTGGTCGCTCGCTAGCCTATGTGGTTGCAAAAATTAATTCGACTCACCCCGCAAGCGCGAGGCTTTCATCTAATAAGCGATGAAGTTCTTCAGGCGCTACCAGAACTCACATCGATCAAGACAGGTCTCGCGCATTTTTTCCTGCAACACACCTCGGCGTCTCTCAGCATCAATGAGAATGCAGACAGCTCCGTGCGGCGCGATATGGAAGCACACTTCAATCAACTGGCGCCGGAGAATGCCGCCTACTATGAGCATACCTATGAGGGTCCCGATGATATGCCTGCGCACATCAAGTCGGGCTTGCTTGGGGTCGAGTTGACGGTGCCGATTGGCGAGGGATGTTTGTTGCTTGGAAGCTGGCAGGGAATTTATCTTGGAGAGCATCGCAATCATGCCGGCTCAAGAAATTTGATCGTAACCTTGCAGGGATCCTAGGGCTATGTTTTCCGGAAAATTGAAGAACAATTCCAATCCGCTCAAGCTCGTGCTGTTATTGATTATTTCTATTGTGCTTATCTCCTGCGAAACAGTTAGTTATTACACTCAGGCAGCGAGGGGTCAGCTTGCTATCGTTTTTGCTCGTGAAGATTTACAACGTCTCTTGAGTGAAGAAGATTTATCACCGCCGCTGCGGGAAAAATTTGGCAAAGTGCTGCAAATTCGTGAATTTGCCGAGCGGGAATTGTTACTACCCGTTGGCGAAAACTACCTTACCTATGTGGATGTGGAGCGTGAGCATGTGGTGTGGAATGTTTTTGCCGCGCCAGAGTTTTCTACGGAGGCGCAGAATTGGTGTTATCCGATCGCCGGCTGTGTTTCCTATCGTGGATATTTCTCTGAGCTTGCGGCTATCCGCTATGCCGAACAACTGAAGGCAGAAGGCTTCGATGTTTATACCGGTGGAGTGGATGCCTATTCCACCCTGGGCTGGTTTCAAGATTCATTGCTCAGCACGGTGCTCTCAAGAGAAGATTATCAGCTGGCAGGCCTTATTTTTCATGAGCTTGCCCATCAGCTTGTTTACCTGCCGGGTGATACTACATTTAACGAAAGTTTTGCCAGCACCATCGAGCAGGAGGGCCTGCGCCGATGGCTGTTAAGTAATGATCAAGTGGAAATCATCGATACGGCGGTGACAGATCGCGACCGGCAGCAACAATTTGTACAGCTGGTTATCGAGTACAGAGATAAACTTGATGCGCTGTACAAAAAAGAAATGACAGCTTCTGTCATGCGCTCCGAGAAAACTCAATTGCAGAGTCAGTTGCGGGAAGCGTATCAAAAGCTTAGGCAGGAATGGCAGGCTTATGCGGGATACGATGGCTGGTTTTCGCAACCTCTGAACAATGCCCAACTATCTACTGTGGGTTCGTATAACGATATGGTGCCGTTTTTTACAGGTCTACTGCAGCAATTTAATCAGAACCTGGCGCTGTTCTATAAAGAGGTAAAACGAATTGCTGAATTGAGTGACGCCGATAGAGAAGCGTTAATAGCCGGCGGGCGCTGATAAAATTTTTTCAATGAAAAGGCGCTGGGGTTTTTATCAGGCTTAATCTGTAGCGATCAACGATCTATTCGATTTTTTGTGGTTTCAACCAGCTTCTCATAGAAATCCGAGTCAGGGTTTTTGGCGGCGGCTGATTCATAGGCAATCAAGGCTTCCTGTAACCGGTTTTCCTGTTCAAGTATACGCCCCAGGCTGCGATCAAGGAATGCATTGTCGGGCATCACTTTGCTTGCCGCACGATAAATTTCTATGGCCTTGTCAGCTTCGCCGGCATTGTTGTACGTATTCGCCATTATGTGTACTTGCGAATCATTATTCGGATCCAGTTCGATCGCTCTCAGATCATAGGTAAAGGATTTTTCGTAGTTGCCATCTTTCCTTTCCAGGTTTGCCAGGGTGGATACCGCCGCTATTAAAGCAGCTGTTGTGGAAGTCTGCATATTAATAAAGCGCGCAAAAAGCGGTTTCGCGGCGGCATATTGTTCGAGGAAAAAATAGGTATTGGCGAGATTACGAATCGCGTCAGCCAGGTTAGGGTCGGCACTGATGGCTTTTCGATATTCGGCGATAGCTTCATCGTAGCGTTGCAGATTGCTGTAGGTATTGCCGCGGCGATAATATTTCTGTGCCAGCTGGGCGTCGATTGTGGGACCGGTTCGTTCGACGTCCAGATTGCCGTAGCGTTCTACCACGCTGGCTGCCGTATCATTCTGTGCGTAGCTTACGGCGCCGGTGAATGACAGTACCGCAATGCTTAGCGCAAGGCATAGAGAGGCAAATGCAGAGGTAAACAGGCTAAAAATCTTCATTGCAATTCCTGGAGCGAGAGCATGGATTTTACTGCCGAGGACTATACCTCAGCGGCTTTCCAAGTTCCAGCCATGGGCCTGAATCGAAGTGCTATCGGTACTTCCTGCAAGCCGAAAACCCTTATAACTGTCAGTTAGTCAGGAGACTGTCAGTTAGTCAGGAGACTATCAGTTAGTCAGGAGAATGCCGCCGATGTGGTGACGTGGAGGGTAGTGACAGGAAGAGTCGCTGCCGGGTGAGTAACTACCGGTTCAGTAACTACCAGTTCAGTAACAACCGGTTCAGTAACTACCAGCTCAGTAACTGCCAGTTCAGTAACTACCAGTTCAGTAACTACAGGATCATTTGAGAACTATTGCCGGACTATTGGCAGCAACTTTCGTCACTCGGCCTATGGCACAGGCATGCTCGAAGCCGTTTCCCGAAGCTGTCGAATACAATTCTCGGCGGCGGATTCCGCTACGCTGGCCAATAGGCCGCCGGCAGTTTGCGGATCAAACAACAGTTCGAATCTTGCATTGTTTAGATAGGCTTCGCTGTTAAAAATATCCCGGCTCACCAGGCTGTTGTCCTGGTGTAAGGAACTGAATATTCCCTGTTGTAATGTTTCCAGCGCGCCATCCAGAGCAGGCACATCGGCGAGGTTCAATTCCATTTCGACATTGTTGGGCGCCAACATTTCTAATAAATGTCCGGCTAAACCAAAGCCTGTAATGTCGGTGCAAGCGCTGGCCTTATTTTGTACAAAGCATTCGGCGGCTTGTTTATTGGATATCAACATTTGCTGCAGGGCATTATTTATCCAGTCATGTTTGGCTTTATAGCGCATATCTGCAGCCAGCAGAGTCCCACTGCCAAGCGGCTTGCTCAGGATGATGATGTCACCAGCTTGCATGCCGCCCTTGCTCAGCAAGGTCTTTTTGTCGGCGAAGCCATTCACACAGAGACCAAACTGTAACTCGGCAGATTCGGCAGAATGCCCGCCAATCAGGCTGCAATCATTTTCCTGCAATGCCTCACTGCAACCCAGCATTACTTCTTGCAAGAGATTCCTCGTCAGTTTCGTACTGGCCATCGGTAAACTGACGACCGCGAGCGCTGAGTGAGGAAAACATCCCATGGCATAGATATCGCTCAGGCAATGATTGGTGGCAATTTTCGCGAATAGCCATGGATCATTGATAAACGCCCTGAGCTGGTCGATACTTTGTACTAACACTCTGTCCTCGTCGATTCTGATCAGCGAAGCATCTTCGATTTTTGCGCCGGTAGTGAGCACATCGGCCTTGTTCGACGGCGGTAATTGCTGCAGCACCTCTTGCAGGATGTGGCCGGCTACCTTGGCGCCACAGCCGGCACATCGCATGGCATGCTTCTTTAGCTGTCGTTCGGTATCCGCATCCACGAGGCCCTCGGCAATCTCCAGCGAGGTAGACATCTCAGGCAGCTGGCTGTACTTCTTGATGAAAGCGGTATCGATCGAATGCTTTAACGACCAGACGGAGCGACCCTTAAAAAATAAATTATTGCGCGAGGCGATAGCGGTCTTGTTGGCCATGCTGATGAGTGCCAGGGCGTGTTTCTGTGGGACATGAGGTTTCAGCTTTCTGGCCGTGGCATAGCGGATCAGGTTTTCCGCCAGAGGAAGGCCTTGTCGTACTGCGTAGACACCGGATTTGGGCCGCGGCTCTCCCAGAATCGACGCCGCGTCACCGGCGGCGAAGACGAACTCATGGCTGGTAGATTGCAGAAAGTGGTTAACTTCAATGAAGCCGTCTTCGCTTATAGCCAGACCAGACGCTGCTGGCCATTGGGGGATACTTGCCCCGGTCGCATAAACCATTGCGTCAGCGGAAAAACTGCGGCCATCCTCGCAGCGTAGTTTTCCCGCTTGAAATTCACTGACTCTCTGTTCGAGTAAAACCTCGATGCCTCTTTTTTCTAATTCCTGCAGAGCAAACCTGCTGACTTTGGCATTGTGCAAACTGAGCAGCCCACTGTCGGCGCTAATAATCTTGATGTTCAGTGGTGATGGCTGGTAAAGCTTGATTCCAAGTTCCTGATGTATTCGGTACTGGGCGGCAAATGCCAGTTCCACACTTGCGGGTCCGCCACCAACAATAAGCAAATCATATTCGCTGGACTGATCGCCGATTCTGGCAACCGCCTCGGCGAAAAGAAGCTGCCATCTTTGCAGGAAAGTATCGATGGGTTTAACCCCGATGGCATACTCGCTTGCGCCGGGGATCTTAATGGCATCGGGTTTTGAACCAATATTGAGAGACAATACATCGAACTCAATATCCGGTCGCCCGCCACAAGAAATTAGCTTCGATTCCAGGTCGATGTGTTCAATGGTGTGCTGGATTATTCTCGCGCCGGCAAACTGTGCGAGTGGCCTGAGGTCTATGTGTATTTCATCGAGCCGGTAACTCCCGGAGATAAAGCCCGGCAAGCATCCTGAATAGGGGGTGTTGATATCTCGACTAATCAGTGTGACCGCCAAGCCCGGAACAGGATTCATGCCCAGATGCTTTAACACCGCAAGATGGCTATGACCACCACCAATCAGGACGAGATGCTTTACCAGAGGGCTGTTACTGCTTGTTTTCATAGGAGAAGAAATAGGCCAGGGCATAATTCAATGCCGAGGAACAGCTGATGAATTGGCGAAAGAAGACAGTGTACCTTAAATAAACCCTGCAAACGAAAATCCTATTTCCTGAACCGGGAAATTTGAATTTCCTCGCCTTGGTCCGCGTAGTCACCGGCGGCACGTCCGTTACGAAATTCATTCCAGCTGATGGGTTTGTAGTGACTGCTTTGCTCATCACTTACCAGGGGCGAGCAAATTGTTGCATAAGAAGGATTGTAAAAATAAGGGGCACTTAATCTTGATTGATTTACGCTGGCTAGTACCCGGTGCTCCGCCGCCGTGAAACGATCATTAGACCAGACCTGCATCATGTCACCGATATTAATGATAAAACTATTCTCGGCTGGATACACAGTGTGCCAGGTATCCTCTTTTTTAACTTGCAGGCCGGCAACGTCATCCTGGGCGAGAACAGTGATCGCGCCAGCGTCCGTATGGGGATGTATGCCCAAGCCAGGCTGTTCCGACTTGTCGCGGGAGGGGGAAATCTCGGCCAGGGAGGGATAGTAATTAAAGCGCAGAAAGCTACTGTGCTGATTGCCAAAAAAGGGACTCAAGGTATTGGAGGCTTGCCCCATGGCGACACAGATTGCCGCCACAAGATTCTGGCTTAGCTTTTCACATGCCTGCAGCCAGTCTATGACGATTGTCTGTAATTGCGGAATTTCGTTTGGCCAGGGCACTGGGTGGTCACTGCGTAGCTTGCCCAGCCTGCAGAGGTTGGCATCGATATCAAAAATCTCTTTCGAGTCCAATTTGTTCTTGGTGAGTTCCTTGTCGTAGTAACCCCAATAATTGTGTTCGCTGCGAGAGAGTTGTAACTTTTTGGCTTTAGGTAGATCAAAGAAGGCTGTCATTGCTGAGAAAAATTTTTGCCTCAGCTCGATATCGATTCCATGCCCGGTAATCTGGAAGAACCCCCATCCCTCACACGCATCCTGTAATCGCTCGATTACTTCGGGCGTATCCAGTCCGTTGCTGATATCGATATTCGGGATTTGCAGGGTCATGGCTTCAGAGTAAAAAATTAACAACAGGCCAATTGTAAACCGTATTCGTCAGTGTACAAGGTGAATATCCATCGGACCTACTCCCGGCCATCGGCGCGGCTTCTCGCGGTCGGTTGTTTGCCATGCGCGAATCCCGTTTTTCAGGTAAGCTAACGGACCCGCTTTCAATCGGGGGGAATAAATAGTAAAAACAGCAACAGGTTTATCACCACACTTTAAACAAGGTTTTAAAAAACTGAACAAGATTTTAAAAATCACTCAACCCATTAAACTGCAGTGAAATCACGCAGTAAACCAGGAGAATAGGAATGGCCATTATGTCCCTGCTTAGGTCAGCCAAATTATTTTTTACCCCGCTAGTATTAAGCGCACTCTTGTTTGCCAATGCCGCCTCTGCACATTGGTCTTTAGACAATGAAGCGTCGGTGCTTAGTTTTGTGACAGTTAAGGCCGAGCATGTGGCTGAAGTGCACACCTTCGATGTCTTGTCCGGAACTATCGATGATGCCGGTGACGTTGTAATCAGCATACAGCTAGCCAGTGTCAATACCCTGATACCGATTCGCAATGAGCGCATGCAGGCGATGCTGTTCGAAACTAATTTGTTTCCGCAAGCTACAATTACAGGCAATGTGGATATACAGGCACTGGCGAAGTTAGCCGCGGGGGAATCACAGCGAGCGCAAGTTGAAATACAGCTTTCACTGCATGGATCATCGAGCACTTTAATGGCGGATTTGATGATCAATCGTACCTCCGATGGTCTGGTAGCGACTACGGTAAAACCCCTCATCGTAACCGCTGATTCAGTGGGTCTGGTTGCAGGCGTTGAGCAATTACGCGAGGTGGCCGGTTTGCCAAGTATTAGCCGCTCGGTACCGGTGAGTTTTACCGTGGTATTTGATCAGGGCCACTAAATTCCTTGCCGCGGCCATCACTCTGCTCTGTCGATTGCCAGGGCAGAGCAGGGGCTGGCCTGGCAAAACCAGGCGCTTGGATAAGCGGCCTAGAATTTATACTTGAGTAATATTCTCATGGTTCTTGGGTCGGAAGGATGAAAATGTATGTCTTCTACCCCCGCAAGCTCTCCAGACAGGCGGGACTCTAAGAAGAAAGCGATATCGTCATCTTCGTGATCAAGCAGGTTAAGTACGTCCACCCCCAGTTCCCAATTATTGAAGGCATAGGAAACACCGGCATGCAGTAGAGTCGAGCCGTCTTTTCTTACTGACTCGTCTTCTGTCAATGCGGCATCACTAAAATGCCGAACTCTCAAACTCGCGGTTAAACCACTGTCGCCTACATAGGTAAGGCCAGCAGCCAGCACTTCTTCATGGGCATCGGTAATGCTGTTAGCGCCGGAAGGTAGGCCACGGAAATAGCCGCTGGTTTTAGCGGCGCTGAAATCCAGCACGAGTGGCTCGGCGATTTGCCAAAAAGTATTGACTTCAATGCCACTGCGACTGGTTGGGTCGCTCGGTTCGGTGGTGCCGGCATCGCCGACAAATACGAGTTCGGAATCAGTTCGCAGTTCGAAGGCGGCGATGGAAATATTAAAGCCGCGAAGTGTGTCATAACGAAATCCTAATTCACTGCCCTTGCCTTCCACCAATACATCCTGGGCATCAGTAGGCTCACCACTGACAGGGTCAATGGTATTTACTGCCGCACGTACATCGTTGGAATGGAAACCATGACCATAGTTTGCATACAGTTCCAGGTTTTCATTCAGGCGATAGGCGAGTCCCAGTTTTGGTTGCCACAGTGAGTCCTGATCACTGCCGGAGTTTGCCGATCTCAGTGCATCGACTCTGAAGTCGTAGTAGTCGAGCCTGACACCGACGGTGGCACGCAGCTGATCAGTCAGGAACAGTTGCGCCTCGGCAAAGCTGCCAATGCTAAGTTCTTCCGCCTCATCTTCACGAATACTGCTAATGCGACGCTTGCTGATTGTTTTGAAGAGATTGAGCTCGTTAACATCATCGTAACGAATATCTGCCCCGACAGTGGCCTTAATTGGCAGTCCAAACAGCTGTATTTTTGCTTCGCGACGCAATGCGCCACCGAATAAACGCCGTTGGTCTTCCTGTTCAAATTCATCGCCATTCACTGGATCATTGAGCATGTAAGTAGGATTGTTAATCAGGCTCATATAATAAGAGCTGGCATACAGATTCAGCTGCCAATTACTCAGTTCGAAATTTGCGCTGAGAGAATAGCGGGAAGATTCGCCTCCCAGATCGGGATCGATAAAGCCAAAGCGTGAGATCAGACCACTGTCAACCGCTCGCTGGGGAACTTGATTGGTTGAGGTCCACTGTGAGTCATAGGCCGAGAAGGTGATGCGGCTGGGAATATTGGCGATGTCGCCAGTATATTTGAGCAAGCCATTGTATTTGCGAACATCCTGATCCAGATCGAAATGGCCGTTAGTCTGTTGATGCTCGAAGGCGTAGAGCAGATCGCCAGGGCCAAGTGTGAAGGAGTCTGCGGTCACCAGCCGAATTTCATCTTCCGAGCCTAAGGTGAGCTCGGTAAAGCCATTGGGCAGAACATCCCAGGTCTTCATGGAATTTGAGCCGGCCAGAGAAAAATCACCCGTGTCGGCGAAGTAGGGACCCTTCTGAAAATCTACTCGTTCAATTATTTCCGGGATAATGAAATTGAGATCCATATAACCCTGCGCGTGGCCATGGGTGCGCCAGTTAACTGGCATGCCATCGAAATAGGTAGAGAAATCGGAACCATGGTCGAGATTAATGCCGCGCAGAAAATATTGGTTGGCCTTGCCGGGGCCGCTATGCTGGGTGGCGATCATGCCGGGAACCACTTCCACCAGTTCGGCGACACGGGACATGGGGCGAGTCGAAAAATCACTATAGCCAACCACCCCCTGAGAGGCGGAATTTGCCGTGCCAAGCAGTTGCAAGGAGCGGCCCCAGATGACGACCTCTTCGATTTCCTGCTTTGGTTCAGTTTGACTCTGGGCTAGCGCTGTTGGTGCGGACAGAGCGCCGAGCAGCATAATGGCGGCAGTTACTAAAGCAGTTTGGTTTGGCACAAATATCTCTTTTTTAAGTCAGCAGGGGATAAGCGACGAACTCTAGGGCATAGGGAGTTCAGAAATAAGTGAATGCAGGTTAATTAACGTTAAGGAAGGGGAAAAGCAAAGCCAAGGGGGAGCGCAATGCTAAGGGGAGCCCAACGCTAAGGGGAGCGCGAAGCCCAGGGAAGTAGCAGAAGGGAAAGAGAATAGGCAGTGTCCTAAGCCATCGGCTGGCTTGCCAGTCGGGTCTCTTTGCTGGGCTGTGGATGGTCTGGAATCAATTGCGATAGTAATAGTGAGCCAACCGCAATGGCGGCGCCCAGCAGAAACACGGCACTGTGATTAATCATCCAGAGCACGCCCAGCAGAGCCGGTAATATCACGGCAGCTATGTGGTTAATAGTGAAACTGATGCTGGAGGTAGCCGCGATGTCCGCCGGGTCGGCTATTTTGTGAAAATAGGTTTTGATGGCGATTGCCATGGCAAAGAATAGATGGTCCAGCAGATAAAGTCCGACAGCGATTGCAACCGTGTCTACAAAGGCATAACCGACAAAGATAAGAATGAGTCCCATGTATTCCAGGCTTAGTACCCGCCGCTCTCCAATGTAACTGATCAGGCGGCCGATCTTGGGTGCCAACCAGAAAGTCAGTGCCGCATTCACCAGGGTAAGCATGACCACATTTTCCACCGGGAAATCAAACTTCTCTACCAGCAAGAAACCGGCAAACACCACAAAAATTTGCCGTCTGGCGCCAGCAAAAAAAGTGAGCAGGTAGTAAAGCCAGTATCGCTTGCGCAGGAACAACTCTTTTCTCTGTACTACCTGGTCTTCAAAATGAGGAATAGCGGCCCAGCAAAATATTCCGATGGCTATGCTGATGCCGCCCGCCAGCATATAGATAAGCATGTAGTTGGCGGCAAAGAACATCAGGTAGATATACAGGGCGCCGAGTATGGTCAGATTACACAAGGCACGGACACTAATCAGTTGCCCCAGTACGGCTGGCGCTTCGGCTTTACTCAGCCACTGCAAGCTCAGGGAATTGTGCAGAGTTTCCAGGTAGTGAAAGCCGATGGACATGATTACGGTGCTGAAATACAACCACAGGGCCGTCGGATAGAAGGCGGTAATTGCCGTACCGATACCGAGGGTAAGCAGGGAAACAATGGCGAAGGTTTGCTGGCGCACAAAGATCATCACCAGTATTGCGGTGAAAGCAAGGAAACCTGGCACTTCCCGCAGGCTTTGCAGGATACCGATTTCTTCGCCGTTGAAGGCGGCTTGTTCCACGGCAAAATTGTTCAACATGACCTGCCAGGTGGCGAAGGCAATGGTATTGCCTATTGCGAGCAGGAATAGCAGCGTTTTACGGTCATGTAATAACTTGTTTTGCATTGATTCAGCTTTCGGATTGAGCGATCGATTCGAGCGCCAATTTTCAGGGTGGCCAGCAAGATGACTAACAGACGGCTATAGCTTGAGAGCGGCGACAATTATATCATTAGCCGCTGATGTCATCTCTTTCTATTTTTGCCGGCCCTACCGCCTTGCAGCGTATACAAGCCGATGGATTACGCGCGGATCAATTTAAGGTCATGCTGGGCGCGTCTGGCGGTCCGAAATGGTTTGTGCTTTTTGGCCTGGATCGCTATCTGTTTGGCGAGTTCTTCGCCCGGCGTGAGAGCCAACTTCTAACCCTTGGATCCTCTGCCGGTGCCTGGCGAATGTGTTGTCTCGCCACCTCGGACCCGGTGGCGGCCATCGAGCGACTGGCGAGAAGCTATAGTGAAGAAAGATATTCTGACGCGCCGACGACAGGGGAGATCACCGGCAAGGCGCGTAATATGTTAGCTGATATGCTGGGTGAGAATGGCGCCGCCGAAATTGTCGGTAATGCGCATTTCAAGACTCATATCATCGCCGATCGCTGCAAGGGATTTGGCGCATCTTCCAGCAAGTCGCTGCAGACAATTTTTCTGGTAGCAAGCGCGCTGACGAATGGGATTAGCCGAAAGTCTTTGTCATGGTATTTCGAGCGCACAATTTTCACTACCATGGGGCAGTCATCGCCCTGGGCATGCAGTAAAGATTTAGACACTTGCTTAACAAGTCTAAGTGAAGAAAACATTTTTGAGGCGATGATTGCCAGTGGATCGATTCCCTTTGTATTGGACGGAGTGCGAGATATCCGCGGTGCCAAGCCTGGCTTATATTGGGACGGGGGTATAACAGACTATCATTTCGATTTTGATTTCCATGGCGGTGATGATCTGGTTTTGTATCCACATTTTTCCTCGAGGGTCATCCCGGGGTGGTTTGATAAACATGTTCCCTGGCGTAAGGTTAATGAGCGGAATTTTGATAATGTGGTGTTACTGACACCTTCTCGAGAATTTGTCGCCAGTCTTCCCTATGGAAAAATTCCCGATCGTACGGATTTTGAAAAATTTGATTATGACACCCGACTTGCCTATTGGCGGGAGGTGCTGGATAAGAGTCAGGTTCTGGCGGATGAGTTTTCTGAATTGGTTGTAAGCGGGAAAGGAGTCAATAAAATAAAACCTTTCATTGAGCGGGATTCGCGGTGAAGGATGAGGAAGAAGTAATGCAAAGTTGGCTAAACCCATGATTAGAGCTGCAACAACGGCCGATGCCGAGGCGATTGCTGCTATTTACAATTGGTATATTGAGAATTCCCATCATACTTTCGAGGAAGACGTCTTGTCGGTACAAGACATGGCTCTGCGCATCGAGACGGTCGGGCCTCTAAGTCCCTGGTTTGTTATGGAGCAGGATGGGGGCATTGTCGGTTACACCTATGCCGCTGCCTGGAAGCCCAGAGCCGCCTATAGATTCACCAGAGAAACCAGTGTTTACCTGCATCGAGAATATTTCGCTCAGGGCAGAGGCAGGAAACTCTATCAACATCTTATCGATGAATTGAGCAACACGCCGATACATGTACTGATTGCAGGCATTGCTCTGCCCAATGAGGGGAGTATCGCGCTGCATGAAAGTCTTGGATTTAACAAGATTGGACAATTCCATGAGGTTGGATTCAAATATGAAAACTATATCGATGTCGGTTATTGGCAGTTAACACTATGAGTGCAGTCAGAAAATTAGCCCGTAAGCAACGGCTCCTCCTATTGCTAACATTCTGTATGTTGCTGAATTCTTGTCTCGGCACAGTGGTAGGGACTGCCGTGGATGTCACTATTGAGGTCGTGAAAGTGCCATTCAAGGTGGCGGGCGCGGCGGTTGATTTAGTGATTCCAGATGATGAATGTTGAGCCCCGCTTTAACTGCAGAAAGGATTGATGAGTGGCAATTAAACCTGAAGACTACGACGTGCCATCACACTACCGACACTGGGTAGGCGATAAGGCAGAAGATCATATCGGCCCTTTCTTTTTTACCATGGAGGGCGAGCGCCCACACACCGCGTTTCGCGCCGCCGCGCATCACTGCAATGGACATGACTCGGTGCACGGTGGTGTGCTGATGGCGTTTGCCGATTACACCCTTTGTCTCGGTGCCAACGGAGGCGAGAGTGAGAGCGTTGTCACAGTCAGCTGCAATAGTGAGTTTACCGCGCCAGCCTTCAAAGGAGCCTTGATTCATGGCCGAGGCGAAGTTGTTCGGCGCGGCGCTTCTATGGTGTTTGTACGCTGTGAGTTGATGGTTGAGGATTCAGTGGTATTGATGGCAAGTGCTGTTATCAAACGCATACGCAAACGAGAGTAAAGGCGGATTTAGCCAACACTCAAGTCGCGGATAAGTTCGTCTGGCGATTTAAACAGGAATGCTGGATTTTCTGCTCGTAGTTCCTGTTCGCTGCCATATCCCCAAAGTACCCCGGCTCCAGCAAGACCATTATTTCTGGCGGCGCTAAGATCAATTTCCCGATCACCTATCATCAGTGAATCCGTCTGGATGGTTTTTGATTGCAATAGCTCTGCTAGTTGATCTTGCTTGCGTACATTGTAATCGCCGCCACTGACGAATTGAAAAAATTCGATCAAGTTAAATTCTTCGAGAATTTTTACCGCATACTTACCAAACTTTGATGTGCAGACCCCCATGGGAATTTCTTGCTCGCGAAAGGATTCCAGCATCTCATAGATGCCGTCATAAACTGTATTCTCGGCATAGCCAAATTCGCTATAACGCTCACGATATGTTGCCATCAAACGTTTTATATAACTCTCATCATCGCTGCCGGATAATTCTTGTAAGGCAATCTCCAGAGGAGGTCCTATGTAGGGTGTGATTTCATGTTCGGCTCTGGGTGGATGATCGAACATAGTAAGGGCATAGTTCATGCAGCGTACGATTCCTACTACCGGATCGGTGAGGGTGCCATCGAGGTCAAATATCAAACTGTGGTATTTCATTGCAGGCATCTTAATCTTGTAATGAATAGACCTTTTCGGCGGTGCCATAGAACAAGGCATGCTTCTCAGTCTCGCTAAAGTCAGCCGCCATTTTCTTAAATGCATTCCAGAGTACAGGGTAATTAATCGACAGTCGATCAACGGGGAAATTACTTTCAAACATGCAGCGTTGTGGACCAAAACACTCTATCGTGTGCATATAATATTTCTGCTGAAGCTTAATAAGTTCATCCGACGTGGGAGGTCGGTCGGCTTCATGCCAGCCGAAACCATTGTCAGGCATGGCCAGCCCGCCGAGCTTGGCAACCACGTTCTCACACTTCGCAATCTCTCTGATTTCCTGTTTCCACTCCTGAAAGATCTCATCTCGGCAGTTTTTGTAAATGCCGACGCCCAGGGGGGTGCCAAAATGGTCGAGTATCATCGTGCACTCAGGCACGGCTCTGGCCAGATCCAGAAAATCCAGGTTTTGATGGTGATAGTGCCAGGAATCATAGGTCAGGCCTTGCTCAGCGATAATGCGCAGACCTTGCCTGAAGGACTCCTTGCCATGCAGATAGGGCGGGGCAGAGCCAACGATGAGCAGGTCTTCCGGCCTCCTGTCTCTGGCGGCGGAATGGCGAATACCTCTGAGCAGGCCATCGCTATGCTGTCGGTGCTGATCCAGGGCTTCTAACAACAGTTCTTTAGATTCGCCAGCTAGGCAAAGATCGCTATGGGCCACGATGCCGGCAATAGTCGCTTGATTATTAGTGTCTTCGCGGCTTTGCCGGGCTAGCTCGGCCACATATTTGGTTTCACCTACAGACATCAAATGTTCTGGCGCTTCACGATCGTAGAAGGCCCGGCACTCGATAAAAACCGTTTTAACAATATTGTGACCGGAACCGGTGTCACCCCACAATTCGGGCATCAGATAATCCCGGTTAAATCGGCTCTTCCATAAGTGGTGGTGAGGGTCGATTATGGGTCGGTCTGGTTCGAGTATTTCTTCCTCGACCTGCTGTAACCAAAGATCTGAACCGGGTGTTATGGCTGACATTCAAGTTTCCTTTTCTGTTCTGCAGGCTCTGTTGTTGTCAATCAATGTTGTCAATCAATGTTGTCAATCAGAGTTGTTAATCAGGGTCGCTAACCAGGGTCGCTACTCAGAGTTGTTAGGCAAATTAGCATCTGCCTTACGCGATGTGAATAGCCAGACGGACTAACCGGCGAGAATCGATTCGTCGCCGAGTGTGGACTGGTTTAACTGCCGTTTCATAGTGTAGTATGCCCAGACTATGTGTTGAGGTTTTGATACAGGTCAGGGCAATTCCTGACTCCCTTTTTAGGGTCACCGCGATAAATAGGGTCGCAGCGATAAAAATACTAATAAAGTGAGTAATAACTAGCGGGAGCTTCGCATGGGATTGACGGCGTATGTAATTCTTGGGTATCTGGCTTTCTTTGCCGCTGCCGGTTTCTATATTAGCAGCAGTAATCGCAGTTCGGCGGACTGGGCTATCGGTGGTGGTTCCCTTGGTGTTTTTATGCTGGCGTTTGGCGTTGCGGGTACACGTATCGGTGGCGCTGGAACCTACGGTGTGGCCGGCGATGTCATTAGCGGCGGCATCGGGAATCTCTGGTATGGGGTTAATTCCTTCGCGGCACTGGCGCTGGTAGGGATGTTTTTCGCAATCCCTTATCGCCGTTTGCAGCTGTCGAGCGTGGGAGAGGTATTCGATCGTCGCTTTGCTTCGCGTCGTTGCCAATCACTCACCAGTCTCTGTGTGCAAGCTGAATATCTTGTAGTCAATATTATCGAGCCGTATGTTATTGCGACGATTATCACAGGCGTGACCGGTTGGCCATTCGGAGTAGGGATCATCATCGGTGCCGTGGTCATTGTAGGGTTTACCGTTACCGGGGGTTTGAAGGGCACGGCGATAACCAATATCGTGCATTGTACGGTTATCATTGTCGGACTGGCATTTGTCGGCTTCATTGCGATGCAAAATATAGGCGGCTGGAGTGAGGTCGTCGTTCAAGCCGATGCGATGTTGACCGCTGCGGGTAAAGATATTCCAAGCTGGTGGAGTTTTACCGGTATCGGCTGGGCTACCATCATCGCGCTGTTTATCTCGGCAACCATTCATACGCCGGCGGCGTCGGTGTATGCCAATTACGCCAGCTCGGCGGCCAGACAGGAGTATTTGATCCCGGGTTTTGTTCTGGCGGGGGTCGTAGCGGCTCTTATGCCTCTGGTCGCCGGCTTCATCGGCATATTAACCATGGCCAGTTACGGCTCTGAAAGCGGATTGTCCGGCTATTTAAATATCGCGCAATTGGCCATCGATTCGGGTCCTCTACTAGGCGGGATTGCCCTGGCGGCGGTTTTGGCGGCGGTTATTTCTTCCGGTGCTCCGATTCTGCTGGGCAGCGCAACCATGCTGGTGAATGACTGGATTCCTGCTTCCAAGGATTATTCCAGTGACAAGAAACTACGTGCGTATAAAATTGTCACGATCATCTATGGTTCCAGTGCGGCTTTCTGCGCCTGGTATTTTAACTTTGGTTCGGTGCTGCAATTCCTGTTGTTAGGATTTGCCATGGTAGTGCCACCGGCTATCGCCATTACCTATGTTTTCTACTGGAAAAGGACCACCGAGCAAGCGGCTTTCTGGGGCATTCTTGCTGGATTTGCTGGCGGCTTGACCATGTGGATTTTAAACAGATCATTCGAGGGGGCCGCGAATGCGGACGTGGGTGGATTCGCGCAGTTCTGGTACGAAGTATGCCAGTCTCTTGGAGAATGGCGTGACCCGTCATTCCTTACTCTGTTGATTCCGGTAATCGTAATTCCGCTGGTCACCTTATTGGCGCCGGCCAAGCAGGTTGATCAGCAACAGTCAGACGAGTTTTATCGCAAGTTGGGAAGGATTCAGCGCAATCTTGATTGGGCTTAAAAATGGGTCGGAGTCTGAGATATCCCATCTTCTAGATGAAATATTCTCGGCGCCTACCCTCTACCCTGTCTTTCTTGCGAGCACACGCGCGGCGATTTTTTCAGCGCTGCGGAACCACATTCCTGCAGAAGGATCTTCGAAGCTGAGAAGATTCATGCTGCTTCTTAGGAAGGAGACTACGGACAGTGGGTTCTCCTCCGGCTCAAGGATTCCTCCAGCGACATCTCGGAATCCGAATAGAAATACGCTTTTACTTACCGCCAGAGATTCAGTCTAACGTGTTCTGTCCTCGCTTGACCTGAAAAAATAGCCACGCTAAAACGTGCTCTGATTGCAAGTAAGACAGGGTAGAGGGCAGGCGCCTTACTTCAGTAATGGCATCAGGATTGCAGATTCAAGAGCGAGAACTACGCATAGATAAGAGTGGTTTGTGCTTTTGGGCTTATAGAAATGCAAAGACCAGCCGTGTTCACTTGATTGAGCGGAGTCGAGTCTGTGAGTCCCTTTGCGCACAATCAGGCCATGTTTCTATTCTTCCATTTAGCCAGATTAAGCGAGGACTGTCCGAGCCTTAGGCGAGTTCCGCAGCGCTGGCTAAATGGAAGAATAGATGGCCGTGCGCAAAGGGACTCACAGACTTGGCTTCGCGTGCAGGCCACATAAAACCCGAATAAAATCTAACCCGAACTCTAACTCTAACCCCTGTTATTTTTCTAGCGTTGCAACTCGCCGTTGGCCTGGATTAAGAACGGGCCGGGTGTCTCATAACTCTTTTCGAGTAAGCTGCAAAGTTCTTCCGCCGTATCAGCTGTGGCGCCGGGAACGCCAAAACTCTTCGCCATGTCTACCCAGTTAATCTCAGGATTACCAATATCAAACAGGCTGGCAGCGATTTCGCCTACGTCTGTTACGCCGAGCCGTGCATATTCAACATTCAGAATATTGTAAGAGCGATTGGCAAAGATAACCGTTGTGATATTGAGTCCTTCCCGGGCCTGAGTCCAGAAGCTCTGGTTGGTATAGGCGGCTCCACCATCACCGAGCATAGCCAGCACCGGCCTGTCCGGGCAGGCGAGCGCGGCGCCGGTTGCGCAGGGTCCGCCCTGCCCGATGGCGCCGCCAGTAAGGCTTAGCCAGGAGTTCGTCGCCGAATTCTGGCAGTAAGGATGAGCGGCATTGCCGCCACCGGAGTCTGTCGCTACGATTACGTTATCGGGCATGGTTGCCGCAACCGATTGAATGATGGATCGGGTGTCTAATTCGCCATGGGGTTTTCCAATCTCGACTTTTTCGAATTGGGTAATGGCTGCATTTTCCGCGCCCAGTCTCTCGGCAAGCCTTGCCAGAGCATCGATGGCGTCTTCTTCGATATAGCTCAGTCTGCTTACCTTGCAGCCTTGCGGAATCAATTGTCCAGGGACACCTTGATAGGCAAAGAAGCTGGCCGGGACTTGACCGCCTACGATAATGAGATTTTCGATACCTTCCAGAGTTTTCAAAACTTGCTCAGGAAAATAGGGCAATCTTTCGACAGCGACGCAGCCCGGACCTCCATCCACTCTGCCGGGAAAAGTGCCAGTCATTAGCCGGCAACCGGTTTTGCTGGCAATCTTGCTGGCGTAAGCCAGTGCAGCCGGCTCGGTGGCATGATGCTCCAATAACAGCATGTTGTTGCCGCCTTTCTGCAGTAAGGGAGCAATCCTCTGTATTACCTGCTCGTCGATCTTGCATCGTGTTGGGATGGGATTTGGTGCTGCCGGACCTGAACTGTTACCCCAGGCGGCGTCGGCACCCATAATCAAGGTAGCTATCTGGCCAGTTGAGCCTGGGCTTTGTCGTAAACTTGCGGTGTAGGCATCGGCGCCATCTTGCGCCAGGGTAGCATTAGTGCTGCTGGATTTAATCCAGCAGGAAAAATTCCGTGCCAGAGTCTCTATATCTGATGTTAAGGGGGCATCGAAACCGAGGTGAAAATTGGGATGATTGCCAACAATATTAATCATTGGCGAATTCGCACGACGAGCGTTGTGTAAATTCGCAATGCCGTTCGCCAGGCCGGGGCCCAGATGAAGCAAGGTGGCAGCCGGCTTGCCAGTCATTCTGGCATAGCCATCGGCAGCGCCGGTGCAAACACCTTCAAACAGTGCCAGTACTGATTTAATACGTGGAACACTATCGAGCGCTTGTACCAGATGCATTTCCGAAGTGCCAGGATTGGCGAAGCACAGTTCAACTCCACAATCCGCCAGAGTCTCGATTAATGCCGTTGCACCATTCATGTTATTGTTCTCCTTCACCTTGCTAGGTAAATCAATGCCAGTTATCGCTTGTCGGTTATGTTATCGAATACTTATGTTGTCGAATGTTTATGCTGTTGAAACGCCGGTTATCATAGCATTTAAATGTTTAAAGGCCGTTAAACGCAATCATCAAATTCATCGCTAAGTTTCCTCGAGATCAAGCGAGATCATATGAGACTCGGCGTAACGGTCACCAAGTACGTTATCACGGCTAAATATTTCTCCTGCCCGTTGTAAGTCTTCATCGCTGATAGACAATTCTGCCGCCGCGGCGTTCTCCTCCACATAACTAACATGCTTGGTGCCTGGAATAGGGACAAAGTTTGAGTCCTGAGCCAACACCCAGGCCAACGCCAATTGTGCTGGCGTGCACTCATTGTCCCTGGCGATTTCCTCGAATTGCTGTAGCAGGCCCAGATTGTGTTGAAAATTATCGCCGATAAATCGAGGCATAGTCTGTCGCATATCATCCGCGCCCAGCGCGGACATATCCGTGACCGCTCCGGTTAGAAAGGCACGCCCCAGCGGGCTGAATGGCACGAAGCCAATACCGAGCTCTGCACAGCAATCGAATACTTTGTCTTGTGGTTCCCGCGTCCAGAGAGAATATTCAGATTGGACGGCGCAAATTGGGTGTTCCCTGTGGGCTCTTCGAATTGTGCTTGAGGAGCATTCCGACAAACCGATGTAACGAATTTTTCCGGATTTAACAAAATCGGCCAATGCGCCAACACTGTCTTCAATAGGCACATTGAAATCACGACGATGCAGATAGTAGAGATCGATAACGTCGGTATTAAGCCGGCGTAAGCTTTCCTCGCAGGTTTTCTTGATATTTTCTGGCGAGCAATCCACCACTCTCGCGCCGTCCTTGTTGACGATGCCGCATTTACTGGCGAGGATGAATTCATTTCGTCTTGTTGGTAAAACCTCCCCAATAAGCGTTTCGTTATGACCCATGCCGTACAGGCTGGCGGTATCCAGGAAGGTATAGCCGATATCGAGAGCGCGATGCAGGGTACGTTCTGACTCCTGTCGGTTGGCTTCACCATAGGACTGAGACATGCTCATGCAGCCCAGCCCCAGCGCCGAAACCCTTAGTTCACCCAGCTGACGTTGTTTCATGCTAATTCTCTTGTAGGCATTGCTTGGTGGCCCGCTTCACAATCAATAGTGCTTCGCAAGCACTGCTTGAGCCCGGAGCCGCGCCTGATCTTAGCATGAAAGCGTTATTGCGCCGAAGCGGGGGAATGTGCTCGCCTGTTTCGGCTGCCAAATCTTCATCATCCTGTGCATTCACGCGTTCGTTCAGATTCCATTCAGGCAACAGTGGTTAATCTCTGTTCCATCGCGGAAACGCTATAGCAGCAGGCAAACCTCGCAACACCCGTTTTACTCTCGCCCATTGCTTCAGCCCAATTACCGCAAATCCTCACTTCGATCATGGCGGTTAGAGAGTGGGGATTTTTTATGCCTGACGATTAGGTATTTCAGCAAAATTCGACAGATTATTCAGCCTGGGCTGTTTCCGGACATTACTGAGCTGGTGGAGACGAAAGCGGTGAAGGGTGGCGAGCTGCGGGATGCAGGTAGAACATTTGCTCCATGCAATTTCTGTATTCCCGCCATCCATGGCGCTCAGCTGCCGAGGCCGGGCCTACAGGAGTTTCATCCATTGGCTTCTGATTAAGGCGGCTTGCTTGCAGGCTTCCGCTGGCTGAATGGCCTTTGCTCACGGGTTCTCTATCGCATAGTTATGCTTCCTCCTCCCTCGTCAGAGATGTCAGTATCGAAATTTCAATTGAGAAAAAGTTCTGATCGTGGGTAAATATTTGTTAGGATTACGGAATAATTTTCTTAATAAGAATAAATCAAAGCTATTCAGGGAATCATGATTTTTACCAACTTTAGGTTTTCCAACTTGCCAGGTCGAAGTGGGGCAGTCCTTCGTTATTTGTTGTTGGTGATAATGAGCTTTCTGCTGCTCTCCCCACGCCTGGTGGCATTGGAATCTATCGGTTCCCCGGATCAGTATCCGCTACCTGCCGATATGAGTGGCGTGCATTTCTATCTGATCACCATCGATGTCGGCGATAAGGTGTGGGATAACTTTGGTCATACCGCGCTGCGCGTTTTTGATGAGGGCAGCAATACGGATGTGATTTTTAACTGGGGAGGATTTGAACTAAGCGGAGGGGTGGTTTCTTTTTCCTACAATTTTTTCAAAGGAATAATGGACTATCGCCTCGCTACCAATACCCCCAGTCAGGAATTCGCTACGTATCGCTCCCAGCAGCGAACACTATGGCAGGATCAGATAAATCTCACAAATCCACAAAAAGAAATATTGTATCGCCGGCTGTTATGGAATCTGGAGCCAGCAAATATTTTTTACCCCTATCACTACTTCTTTGACAACTGCACCACGCGCGTTCGCGATTATCTCGATGAAGCCCTCTCAGGAAGAATAGCCGCATCGAATACAGGCGTTACCGAAAACACTTTCCGGGATCAAGTTCAAGAACATTATGAATCCGTGTCCGCGGTGGCTTTTTCTCTCGATATTCTAATGAATAGCAATATTGATCGGCCGATCAGCGAATGGGAAGAAATGTTTCTGCCATTAAGCTTGCGAGATAGACTCTTGCAAATCGAATCTGATGTTGCAGAGAATGGTGAGCGACAGATGCTGTTGTCAGATTCACAGCTAATAATGGAATTTCCTCCACCGGCAATCGAGACAGACGCTTATCAGGTAGCTTCGATTTCCTTGTTAGTGCCGGTTTTGTTTTTATTCTTGATGCTGAAGACAATCCCCATGTCCTATTTTGCTACGCATTCTCGATTAGGGCTTAAAGTAGCGGGGTTAAATTTTCGGCTGATGGGTTTTCTTGGTTTGATAACAGCCTTGTTTAGCGGTATTTATGGCTTGCTGATGTTGGGGAGTTGGTTCGTATCTGATCATCTGGATCTGCATCATAATGTCAACCTGTTGCTATTCTGGCCAACTGATTTGCTGGGTATTCTGCTGGCTTTGCGTTGGTTAATTTTTTGTAAACCCTGGCCAATGACACATAATAGTACGCCTTTTATTAACTACTATTTAATGGCGCATGTGATTGGCATGTTCGCCTATGTCGGGATTACCTTCATGGAGCTAGCAGAGCAATTTACTCTGGGTATTGCTTTGTATGTTGTGCCGGGGTTTTTCTTGTTCACAATACTCATATGGCTGGTAGGGTTTGAGCCGGCGAAACCAAGAATTGTGTTTTTCTGAATCTGCCGCGCGGCTCAAACTTTGTCGCAGTGCAGCCCCGAAGAAGCCAGAGCCATCGGGAGGGAACGAGGTAATCCTTTTGTCTCTGTTGGCATAATTGCCTTGCAGGGGATAGAAGTGGAACTTCGACAGGCCTTGTGCCCGCTTGGGTAATCGGGGATTAAAACTGGCGCAAAAAAAAAGGCCGAATCAAAAATTCGGCCTAACTTCCAAACTGCTTTAATTCTTACTGCGATCGATTTTTACTACAATTGATTTTTACTACAATTGATTCTTACTACAATCAATTGGGCGCGTTAAGGGCTTACGATCTGAACGCGGCGATTTGCCTGGTAGGCCGCTTCGCTCTGGCCACGCTCGGCGGGTCGTTCTTCGCCGTAGCTGACTGTTTCTATTTGTCTGCGGGCAACGCCATTTACGATTAGATAATTTTCGATGCCTTCGGCGCGACGCTCACCCAATGCCAGATTATATTCGCGAGTGCCGCGTTCGTCGGCATGACCCTCGAGTCGAATACGCTTGCTGGGATTGGCGGCCAGATCTTTGGCGTGAACAGTCAGGACGTCGCGATCTGCTGGTCGAAATTCAGATACATCAAAATCGAAATAGAATACGGTGGTGCTCAGGGCGGCCTGGGTCATTCTCTCTTCAGCCGCGGCAGCGCGCGCCGCCGCTTCAGCGGCCAACTCTTGAGTGCGACGCGTTGTGGCATCTATACCGGATTCGGCCGCAGCGGAGGGTACTGCTTCGGCTTCCTCGCTGGTGGAGCTACAGGCGACAACACTAACTAGGGTAAAAATAAGTAAGGCCAATTTGGTGGATTGAATGATTTTCATGATAGCTCCTGGGAACTTGTTTGTTGCGAAAATTGTTTGAAAATACAGTATGTTAAAAAGTTTGCGAAGCATACCGTATTTATCGGGGCAAATCTATCGAGTGGGCAACAATTGCTGCATCGATTAGTGTTTTATTTAACTGAATAGTCCACTTAATTGAGCTATATCAATTCACCTCGGCCGGGAGCATCCGCCGAACAGTCGCTCGATTTTTGCTTATCAATACCCCTTATTAGTGATAGTCTTTGCAAGCCTTTTAATTCAGTGTAAAACCTTTCCTGCCAGACAACATCAGGTGTACAGGGTCGGAACAGCAATACCGCCGGTAACAAATTCGGCTTTGAGGAGATTCCCAGTGAACGCAGATTTTACTGCCGAAGAACAGACTTTTCAGGACCAAGTAAGAACATTCCTGCAAAATGACTTTCCTGCCGAATTGCGCAAGAAGGTGGATGCGGGCATCCGCTTAAGCAAGGAAGAATTGGTGCGCTGGCAGAAAATTCTCTACAAAAAGGGTTGGGCTGCGCCAAACTGGCCGGTTGAATACGGTGGCACCGGCTGGAGTCCGACGCAGAAATACATATTTGCCACCGAGATGGGATTAATCGGCGCACCAGAACCGGTGCCGTTTGGTATGAAGATGGTCGCGCCGGTAATCATGGCTTACGGTTCGGATGAACAAAAACAGCGATTTCTTCCGGATATTATTCAGAGTAATGTCTGGTGGTGTCAGGGTTATTCTGAACCCAACGCCGGTTCTGATCTTGCCTAACTCAAGACCTCGGCGGTCAGAGACGGTGATGAGTACGTGGTTAATGGCAGTAAAACCTGGAATACCTACGGACAATATGCCGATTGGATCTTCTGCCTGGTGCGCACTGATAACAGTGTCAAAAAGCAGGAAGGTATCAGCTTTCTGCTAATCGATATGAAATCGCCAGGTATAACACTGAAGCCGATAGTGCTTCTCGATGGCCACGCGGAAGTCAATGAAGTGTTTTTCGATGATGTGCGAGTGCCGGTAAACAACCTTATTGGAGAGGAAAACAAAGGATGGACCTACGCCAAGGTGCTGCTTACCCATGAGCGTACAAATATATCGGGTGTGCCCAGAGGCAAGCGTCGCCTGGCGGCGTTGAAGAAAACCGCCGGCGAAACGGCAGATGGTTTTGGCAGTAATATGATGGAAAACGCCATGTTCAGGCATAAGCTGGCTGAAATTGAAATTGAATTACAGGCGCTTGAATATTCTGAACTGCGCACCTTGGCGGCGTTGAGTGTTGGCAAGGCGCCGGGACCAGAATCCTCTATCTTGAAAATTGTCGGTACAGAACTGGCGCAAAAAATGGATGAGTTATTCGTTGAGCTTGCTGGTTACAATTGTCTGCCCTTCGTGCCGGAACAATTCGAGGACGGCTTTCAAGGGGAGCCAATAGGCCCCGGTAACTCTGCGGCGGCCGCTCTGACATATTTTAATAATCGTAAGCTTTCCATATTTGGTGGTTCTAACGAGATTCAACGCAATATTATAAGCAAAGCGGTCTTGGGCTTATAAATCGGCGCTGTAAATCAGCCCCCGGGCATTCCTGAAAACGACAAGCGTTACAATTATATCAAGAGGTTTAACAGTGGATTTTTCTCATACAGAAGAACAGCAAATGCTACAGGAAAGTGTGCAAAAGTTTGTTCAAAAAAGTTATGACTTTGACACTCGCAATCAAATTATCGCTAGTGAAAAAGGCTACAGCGAAGAAAACTGGCAGTTATTTGCCGAATTAGGCTGGCTGACAGTGCCATTCGATGAAGAAGACGGTGGATTCGGTGGTTCGGTGGTCGATTTGATTGTGATGATGGAAGAATTCGGTAAAGCCATGCTGGTTGAGCCATTTACGCCAACTACGGTTATCGGCGGCGGATTGATCAGCGCACTGGGTAGTGCAGAACAAAAAGCAGAGTTGTTGCCAAAGATCATGGAAGGGACGTTGCAGCTGGCCTGTGCTTACGCCGAAGCCGGCAGTCGTTATAATCTGGCGAGTACAAAAACAAGCGCCGAGCTCAAGGGTGATTCGGTAACCCTGAATGGAAGCAAGATTGCCGTGCTTAATGGATCCAACGCGCAGAAAATTCTTGTCGTCGCGCGTGAATCAGGCGCCGAAACGGCGCGCGAGGGTGTTTCAGTTTTCATCGTGGATACAGAGGCGGCCGGGGTATCCATTCGAGCCTATACCAATGTCGATGGCAAGAAAGCGGCTGAAATTAGTCTGCAGGATGTTACCGTTGCGGCAAGTGCCAGATTGGGTGCTGCAGGCGCCGCCCTGACGGCACTGGAAGCTGTCATCGATCGGGCTACGGTATGCGCATCGGCGGAAGCCGTGGGGGCCATGGAATCCTTGCTACAAAAGACAGTGGAATACAGCAAAATCCGTAAGCAATTTGGAACTGCCATTGGCACATTTCAGGCGCTACAACATCGAATGGCTGATATGTTCATCGAATGCCAATTGGCTCGATCTATTGTTATCAGGGCAGCGATGAAACTCGACAGTGCTGAAGAGGCTGTGGAGAAAGCGAAGGCTGTATCGGCGGCCAAGAGTCGGGTAGGCAAAGCGATTCGAAAAGTCGGTCAGGAGGCAATTCAGATTCATGGCGGTATTGGGATGACAGAGGAGTTGGATGTCGGACATCTATTCAAGCGCATTACCGCCCTGGATCTTATGTTTGGCAATGGCGACTATCATACTGAACGTTTTGCTGCCCTTTAGGTCATGGAATTGATCTGCGCTATCGATTCTGGATTCCAGCTTGTTAGTGGTTCAATGCTAAAAACTCGCGGCTCAATTCTATGAGTGAACTGATATTCATTCGTCATGGGCAAGCCTCATTCGGCGAAGCATCCTATGATAAGCTGAGCGAGAAAGGTGTCGAGCAGGTTCGGATTCTGGCTCAGCACTGGCAGGAAACTGGCGAGCGATTTGACTGTATATACAGTGGAAATCTATTGCGCCAGAAAGAAACGGCCAGGGAATTACTCTGTCTGGTAAAAGATAGCCCTCAGCAAGTCACCGAAAATGCATCTTTCAACGAATACAACGCCGAACCACTGATGCGGATATACTTGCGCGATCATGGTGCGCGAGAAGGATTAGATCCCGTCGATAGAAAGCATTGGAAGGATGAAAAAAAATTCCAGCAAATTATTGAAGCGGCCACAATGAAATGGATTCGTGGTGAATTAGAGCCGCAAGCACAGGATGAAGGTTTCGAGAGTTGGGCTGACTTCCAGTGTAGAGTGCATTTGGCAATTGATGAAATCATGGCAAGGCACAGTAGCAACGCCAAGGTGCTTATTTCTACTTCGGGCGGTGTCGTTGCCACGGCAATGCAAAGAGTATTACAATTTCCGGACGAACAGGTGATTCGTACAAATTGGATGGTGCACAATAGTTCTGTAACGCGAGTAAAATACGGCCAAGGCAAGCTTTCACTCACCCTGTTTAATAATTTAGCGCATCTGGAGCGACCGGGTTTGCAGCATATGATCACTTTTCGATGAGGCGTCCCTGCGGGAATCAGTTTTGAATAACAATAATTTAGTGGATAAAGCGGGAACTGTCAGGGAAGGAGAAGAACTCGACCTCGATCATTTAAAGCAATACCTGCGATCCGTCCTGGCCTGTAACACCGATAATTTGCTGGTCAAGCAATTCCCTGGCGGGCATTCTAATCTGACTTATCTGTTAAGCAGCGGAAACGAGCAATGGGTTTTACGCCGCCCACCTTATGGCAGTACGGTTAAATCTGCTCATGATATGTCGCGAGAATTTAAGATTCTCTCCGCGCTTAAAAATGTTTTCTCCTACGGGCCTGTGCCGATTCATTTTTGTGATGATCATTCTGTCATTGGTTGTGATTTCTATTTGATGACTTACATCGAAGGACTGATCATTCGACGGGAATATCCGCAGGATTTAAATTTGTCGCCCGATCAGATTCGACAACAGCTGTTTAATTTCTTTGATGTATTAAGTGAGCTTCATTCGGTGGATCTGTTTGCCGCCGGACTGGACACTTTTGGTAAGCCGGTAGGCTATGTGCAGCGTCAGGTTGATGGCTGGAGTCGACGTTGGGCCGATGCGGTGACTCCGGATACGGTAAATTGTGATAGTACGATTAAATGGTTATATGACAATATGCCGGCAGAAAGTGGCAAAGCCAGCGTTATTCACAATGACTATAAAATGGACAATGTAATTTTCTCTGTCGAGAATCCCTTGCAGGTGATTGGTGTGCTGGATTGGGAGATGTCGACAGTCGGAGATCCATTAATGGATTTGGGCTGTACCTTAGGCTATTGGACCCAGATATCCGATCCGGATTTCTTTCGTGAGTCCCGCACCATGCCCAGTGATGTAGAAGGGGCACCAACTCGCGCTGAGATTGTGGCGCGCTTCCAACAACAAACCGGTTTGGCGGTAGATAATTTTCCCTTCTATTTCTGCTTCGGCTTGTTTCGCCTGGCGGTAATCGGTCAGCAGATTTACTACCGTTATTACAATGGTCTAACCAAGGATCAGCGTTTCGCCGGCTTTGTAAAGAAAACCCATGTACTGCAGCAAATGTGTGAGCTCATTATGAGCGGTAAGATTGAAAGTTAGGGCGGGTTTTCTGAGAAAGAGTTCTGTTCTATCGAGTAGCTATGCCCCATTATTTGATCATTGCTTCGCAATGATACTCAATGGTTCATACTGAGTTCTGTCCCGAAATGATGAGTCTGCAACAAACACGGAAATCCCGAGGAGTATTTTATGTCATTCAGTATTAGCGAATTATTTTCGGTCGCGGGAAAGACGGCTATCGTCACTGGTGGCTCCAGGGGCATAGGTAAGATGATTGCCCAGGGCTATGTTGAAAATGGCGTGAAGACCTATATCACGGCCCGCAAGGCAGAAGCCTGCGCAGCGACGGCGGCAGAACTGTCTGCAAAGGGCACTTGTATCGCGCTGCCTGCCGACCTCTCCAGCGACGAGGGGCGCAGGGCGTTCGTCGATCAAATAAAGCAGCGAGAAAGCAAGATCGATATTCTGGTTAATAATGCGGGTGCCGCTTGGGGCGCGTCATTTGAGGAATATCCTGATGAGGGTTATGACAAGGTGATGGATATCAATGTGCGGGCTATTTTCATGTTGACGCGCGATCTAATGCCTTTGCTAACGGCGGGCGCTACAATGGAAAATCCCAGTCGGGTGATCAATATAGGTTCCATCGACGGCTTGCGTGTTTCCACTAGCGATAATTTTGCTTACGGGGCCAGCAAGGCGGCAGTGCATTTTCTTACCAAAAACCTCGCGCTGCGTTTGGCGCCGAAGGGTTTGACGGTAAATGCGATTGCGCCTGGCGCTTTCGAGAGCAAGATGATGGCGGCGACATTAGACAAATTTCAGGACAAGATCGAGCGGGAAAATCCTCTGGGCAGAATTGGTTGTGCTGAGGACATGGCGGGTCTCGCCTTATATCTGGCCTCGAATGCGAGCAAATATATGACCGGCCAGGTAATCGCCCTCGATGGGGGTCGTCATCTTGGCGCACGGGTAGACTAATACCCCTGTTGAGCGCTTAATCCACGGCGATAATCTGTCCCACTGTCGCCAAAACCTTTCAATTTCGCGCTCTTCGGTGGTACTTTTAGTGTTCTAAAAATAAAACACCCTTGAAGAGGAATCAGTGAATACACACAAGCTGCCTAAATCCACTATTATCTGCGTCGCCTTTGTAAGTGGTTTCTGCATAATGACCATAGAGATGCTCGGCGCTCGTATTATGGCGCCTTATTTTGGTGGCAGTCTTTCTGTGTGGGGCAGCATCATCACTGTCTTTATGCTGGCACTGTCGCTCGGCTACCTAATAGGTGGCAGGCTTTCCACGCGCAATCCAAACCCGGTAACTTTTGCCATGTTCTTTATTGGTGCTGCTGTTTTTTCCCTGCCCATTATCCTGTTTGCCGATTCCATCATGAAGCCCATTTTCATGGCTATTGAGGATCCCCGTTATGGGTCTTTGTTGGCCTCGCTCTTCATCTACTTGATACCTACCAGTATTCTAGGAATGATTTCACCCTATTCGATACGGTTGTTAGTGGACAGATCTGAGCACAGTGGGCATATGGCGGGTTTGCTGTTCTTCATATCAACACTTGGCAGTGCTGCAGGAACCTTGGGCACCAGCTTCTATTTTGTACTCTGGTTTGAAGTGAATCAGATTCTCTGGGGATCGATTGTCGCCTTGATTTCAGCGGGCTGTTTTATATTGCTGCTTAACTATTTGTTTAACCGAGATGGAGTCATTACTCCCCAGGCTCAGCGCTATGAAAAGCAAATTTAATTTTTTACAATTTTTGACCCGGCAGGAGGTAAAAATTCTGCCCTTATTGCTTGCGTTCATGTGTTTGCCGGCAGTAGCCGAGACCATCCACGAAGAAAAATCCTTGTATCGGGATATTGTCGTTGATCAGACTGACGGTCGGCGCTGTCTAATATTTAATGTATTTCGTGGCGACCGAAATCAATCCTGTGTGGATGTGGATGATCGCGAGATGTTGGTATTCACCTATACTCGCATGAGTTTTGCGGGTTTATTGTTAATGCCTGAACCAAAAAAAATTCTGATCGCCGGCCTGGGTGGAGGCACAATTCCAACTACTTTCCATGATTTATTTCCCGATGCCGAGATCGATATTGTTGAAATCGATCAAGCAGTTGTCAATGTTGCGAAAGATTATTTTTTCTTCGAAGAAAATGAAAACATGAAGGTAAGTGTTAATGATGCCAGAGTTTTTATCAAACGCGCGGGTATCAGCGGGAAAAAATACGATTACATCATTCTCGATGCCTTCGGCGGAGACTATATTCCGGAACATTTGTTAACGCTGGAATTTCTGCAAGAAGTCAAACAAATCATGTCGCCAGAGGCGGTACTTGTCGCCAATACGTTTTCTACCAGTAAATTTTACGATCATGAGTCGGTGACCTATCAGCGAGCATTCAATGAATTTTTCAACTTCAAATTGCCGACCTCCGGGAATCGAATTATTCTTGCTCAATTGCACCCGCTTCCACCGCGGGGTGTGCTGATTACCGAGGCACAGCGTATAGTAGAAAATCTGAAGAAGTACGGTGTCCCATTGCTTGAATATCCCAATCGGCTTTCGACGCGTGTGGATTGGGATATGAGTAGACGCGCCTTAACCGATCAATATGCTCCGGCGAATTTGTTGAAAGAGAACTAGCGGGGTGTCCTGCATAGTTAAGTAGCCCTCGGCTCTTACACTAATTCCTGCGTCCTACTAATTCCTGCACCCTACTAATTCCTGCGCCCTACTAATTCCTGCGCCCTACAACTCCGCCGCCAATCGCGTTGCTTGATCGATGGCGCGTTTTGCATCAAGTTCTGCCGCCAGATCCGCGCCGCCAATTAAATGAAAGGGTTTATTAAGCCCCTGGCAAAGCTCTTTTCGCGAATCCTGACCTGCGCAAACTATAATATTATCTACTTCCAGCAGTGTGGGATCGGTGCCCACCAGTAGATGCAGGCCGGCGTCGTCAATATGTTGATAACTGCAGCCAGACAGCATTTTTACCCCGCGTCTCATGAGTCCTATGCGGTGTATCCAGCCGGTAGTCTTGCCGAGGTTCTTTCCCAATCCTTCGCTCTTTCGTTGCAGCAAGTAGACAGTTCTTGCCGATGGTGCAACGCTGCCCTGCATTCCCTCAATGCCCCCACGACTCTTTAACTGCATGTCGATACCCCATTCCTTCATGAATGCAGGGATATTCTGGCTCGTTGATTCGCCAGCATGGGACAGGTATTCAGCCACATCGAAGCCAATTCCGCCGGCACCGATGATCGCTACCCGCTCACCAACTTTGGCCTTGCCATTAAGCACATCAACGTAACTGAGCACAGAAGCATGGTTTATGCCGTCAATATCCGGAATACGTGGCACTATTCCGGTAGCCAAAATTACTTCATCAAATTCAGAACTATTGAGTTCATCCACTGAAACCCTATGCCCCAGTTTTATTGTTACGCCAAGTATTTCCAATTGGCGGGCGTAATAACGCAGGGTTTCGTAAAATTCTTCTTTGCCGGGTATTTGCTTGGCTAGATTAAATTGACCACCGATCTTTTCATCTGCATCAAATAGCGTTACCCGATGGCCACATTCGGCCGCCGTCACGGCGGCCGCCAGACCGGCCGGACCAGCACCCACAATTGCGATAGCCTTGGGGTTCGCTGATTTGCTTATTTTTAATTCCAGTTCATGGCAGGCGCGCGGGTTTACCAGACAGCTGGCCAACTTTCCATTGAAAATATGATCCAGACAGGCTTGATTACAGCCGATGCAGGTGTTGATCTCATCGGCCTTATTGGCGATGGCCTTATTGACGAAATCAGCGTCGGCTAAAAGCGGCCGCGCCATAGAAACCATATCAGCATCGCCACGGCGCAATACCTCTTCGGCGACTTCAGGTGTGTTGATACGATTGGATGTGACAACGGGCACCGGAAGCTGCGCCCTGAATTTTGCCGTTACCCAGGTAAAGGCCGCGCGAGGAACCTTGGTGGCGATAGTCGGTATGGTTGCTTCGTGCCAGCCTATACCGGTGTTAATGATTGTAACCCCTGCATCACAAAGCGCCTTGCCAAGTTGCAAGGCTTCTTCGTAGCTGCTTCCTCCCTCCACCAAGTCCAACATGGACAAGCGGAAAATGATGATAAATTTTTCTCCAACTCTGGCTCGAACGCGGCGCACGATTTCAAGTGGTAAGCGCATGCGGTTTTCGTAGCTGCCGCCCCATTCATCGGTTCTCTTGTTGGTTCGCTCGGCTACAAACTCATTAATAAGATAGCCTTCCGAGCCCATTATTTCGACCCCATCGTAATCTGCTTGTTGGCAAAATTCGGCAAAGTTAGCGAAGTCTTCGATTTCCTGTTCGATTTGCTCCGTCGTGGCCTCATGTGGCACATAACGATTGATGGGCGCTTTGATTGGCGATGGAGCGATCAGGTTTTCCTGCCTGGAGTAGCGACCCGTGTGCAATATTTGCAGGCAGATTTTACCGCCTTCCTGGTGCACGGCATCGGTAATCATTTTATGATTGGTGACTTGCTCAGCTTGTTTAAAGAGCGGAATGGAATCATCGGGCAGGCAATATTTGCTGGGCATAAACCCGCCGGTAACAATCAAGGCAACACCACCGCGCGCGCGTTCGGCGTAAAATGCAGCCATGCGCTTGTGACCATCGGGAATATCTTCCAGGCCGGTATGCATTGAGCCCATCAGGACTCTGTTTTTAAGTCGGGTAAACCCAAGATCCAGTGGTTCGAGCAGGTGTGGATAGGGAGATTCTTTAAGCTTATGCATTAAAAGATTCGCCGATAATATCGGATTTACGAAGTGCTAACGATAGCTCGCAAGGCATTAATATCCAGCAATTCTATTTCACGATTATTAACTTCGATCAGTCCTTTTTTCTGCAATCCAGTAAAAATCCGGCTCACGGTCTCTACTGTTAAACCCAAATATTCGCCAATATCACTACGCGTCATGGGCAGCAGAAATCGGGTAGGGGAGAGCGACACGCGTGAGTAGCGACTGGACAGGCCCAGCAAAAAGGAGGCGGTTCTCTCTTCAGCCGTGTAACTACTCAGCAGTGTATGAATCTGTTGATCCTTGGCAATCTCATTTCCCATAATGGCAAAGAAATGATGTTGCAAGTTCGGCAGCTCATGGCTCAGACGTTCGAGCTGTGAAAAAGGAATTTCGCAGATCGATGAATGCTCAAGAGCGGCGGTGGAATTAGCGTATTGCTTACTCGCAATTCCGTCCATGCCAATGATTTCTCCCGGCAAGAAAAACCCGGTTACTCGACCCTGGCCATTATCACTTAACACATAGGATTTGAAACTACCCGATCGGACGGCATACACGGATTTGAATTCGTCGCTCTGTCGATAGAGATGATCGCCCTTCTTGTAGGGGCGGTTTCTTTCGACGATTTCATCCAGTTGATGAATTTCAGATTTGTTAAGCGCGATCGGCAGGCATAGCTCATTCAGGCGACAGCTCGCACAAGAAATATTTACATTATGAGGGCAGATTTTAAGCGCCGGGACACTGGCCTGCAAAGGGATACTATCTCCCTGGGTGGTTCGCGAGTCGCCGGTAGTATCTACTGAACTCATGTAATGCTCCTCCGAGCGTGGAATACGGGTCAAAAGGTCTTTAACGTAGAATCGAGGCGAAATTGTGCCATCAATCGTGGCTCTACACAATTTGTGATTTCTGACTTTATGGTTTATTTTGTTGACTGGCTAGCTAACATGAGCGAGTTTGCCGAGGTGTGACCGTAGTTAGCGGCTTCCAGGCCGATTTTGGGTCTTCGAATTTCCGAACTCCCGGACTATTGATATAGATTAAGTTAAGATTTTTCCCGGAAATCTACAATTACAGAAACTTTTAAGCAAACCCAGAGGCATTTAGAGTCATGTTAGAACTAAGCAGGATACTGGTGATAATAGAGCCGGGAGCCGATTCTCAGCCGGCCCTCGATAAGGCTGTGCAGTTGGCCAAGTACGCCGAGTCTGAGCTGGAATTGATAATTTCCGACTTCAACGCCTATCTGGAGGATGGTTATTACTTCGACCCGGTACAAGCGCAGAAAATGCGCTATGAGCATGGCGAGCAGCATATCAAGGAGTTGGAAGCGATGGCGGCTCCATTGCGGGAGCAAGGACTTGAGGTGACCGTGAGCACCGCCTGGGGTAATCCTCCCTATGAAGAAATCGTTACTCGCGTGAAGGATAGCAAGCCTTCTCTGGTCATTAAAAGCACTCAACACCATAACAAACTGGCCAGAATGGCATTAGCTAACGAGGATTGGGAATTGGTACGCTACTGTCCGGCACCTTTGTTGCTGGTGAAGAGTCAGCACTGGTCAACCAAGCCGATATTTCTTGCCGCCGTTGACCCGGATCATGTGAATGACAAGCCGGCGGCGCTGGATAATAAGATCATTGCCAGTGCGGCTGCCATGGCCTCCATTTCCACAGGTGAGGTGCATCTGTTTCACTCAGCCTGGATGCCACCGCTGGCCGGCGTCTACAAACTTCTCGCAGATGCCGAGCAGGAAGATCGCAAGTTAAACGATTTAGCCAAGCTTAATCAAATTAGTGAAAACGCCTGTCACTGGAGCGACAAGGACATCGTGCATGCCCTGCCTGCAACAGCAGAGGCGTTGAATGCCAGCGTGGTAGTAATCGGAGCGGTATCACGCTCGAGACTCGACCGGGTGTTAATCGGGAATACGGCCGAGAAGGTTCTGGATCGACTGGAATGTGATGTGCTGGTGATCAAGCCAGACGGGGCCCCTGTTATGAATACGGTTTTGCTGTAGCCAATATTAGCTCGCTCAAACAGTTGCTCTCTCAAACAGGTGAAAGAGCAACTGATGGCGGGTCTATTTCAGCTTGTTAGATCAGCTTATTATAAACAGTGGCAATCAGCGCTCCGCTTAGGCCGGCGATAATTGACCAGGCGAAAAGCCCGGTAACAACGCCTGCGGAAGTCATATGCCAGTCCATGGTTGAAAAATCGCCGTGAACCATATGACCGCTCATTCCCATCATTAACGATGGCTGGATCCAAACCAATACGCTGCACAGCAACCAAATCAGCGCAAAACCAATAGCCGTTGCGGTTCCAAATTTGATGGCATTCAATTTCATTTCAGCACCTGCCTGTATTTTGATTAGCTTGAGTGAAAACTGCTCACCGAGTTCAGGCGAGCAATCGGTGAATATTCGCCTTAATCTGATCCCACATGTACCGTCAATACATCGCAGGTAGCGCCATGTAAAACTTTAATGGCGGTAGAACCGAGCAATATTTTCCATCCTGAATGTCCGTGACTACCCATTACAATCGCGTCGGCAGCAATTTCGCTGGCCATGCTACGAATTTCCGACGCCGGGGCGCCCAGCAGAGTGTGCACCCGGTCGCTGCTTATTCCCATATCTTTACCAATCTTTTCCAGACGTTGTTCTGCCATATTAATGGCTTCCTGCTGGAGTTCATTAATATTTACGGCGTAAATATCCATGCTATAGGCGGCAGCTACTGGTTCCACAACATGCACGAGGGTTAATTTGCCGGCATCATTGCCCGCCATTCGAACCGCTGTATCGATAATTTTCTGTGCATCCTTGGAAAGATCGACCGCTACAAGAATCTTGTTGTACATGGTGTGCGCCTCTGTTGTTGATTGTTGGTTAGTCGATGATCAAGAGCCAGTCTGGAATTGACCAAACCCTGCATTCATTGGAACTGGTATCTTAGATTGAGCGCTTGACCTAAATCAAGGGCGCGCCGGGTTTTCGGGCAACTTTAATGATCATATTTAATGATCATATTTAATGATTATATTTAATGATTATATTTAATGATTATAGATACGGGGTCAATAACCAGGCTAAAGCATCCCGAACTCTCACCCACGCTGGTCTGGAGAGCAATTTATTTTCATCGACTTGCACCGAAGTGCGAAGTCTTGTCGCGAAATAATTGGAAATAGCCTGATTAAATTCCTCGCTAAATATTTCTACTCCGAGCTCGAAGTTTAATCGCAGGCTGCGCGGATCAAGATTCGCAGAGCCTACCAGGGCATAGTTGTTGTCGATAACAATCGCCTTGGTGTGAATGAAGGGCGCAGGTAGCGAGTAAATACGGAGCCCCTTGGTGAGGAGGTAGTGAAGATTGTGCTGCGCTGCCCAGTGAGCCAGATAAATATTGGTTCGCTCAGGAAGCAATATTCTTACATCGACGCCCCTGAGCCTCGCGCCTATCAGAGCGCCAATCAAGTCAAGGCCCGGCAAGAAGTAAGGGGTCATTATCCAGATACGTGTTTTTGCCGATGAAAGGACCCCTACCAATAATTCGTTGAGCTTATCTAAATCTTCATTCGGACCATCGAGGATAAGGCGAGCCCATACTCGAGACTCGGTTTTATTGGTGTTGCTAGGGGTGAAGGAAGATTTTTCAGTGACGCCTGAACAATAATTCCAGTCCTTTAAAAATGCGCGTTCAAAATCATCGACGATTTTTCCTGTCAAACGAAAATGTAAATCCATGGTTGGAATTGGGTTTTCGGCCTGTTCAAGCAGATGCCGATCGGCGATATTTTGTCCGCCGGTGAATGCACTATTCCCGTCCACCAATAAGATCTTGCGATGATTCCGCATATTGGTGTTCAGCGCCGGGGGAATCAGTTTAATTGGATTGAAAAGCTTAAAGTTGAGCTTGTTCTTACCCAACTTCTTGCCGATACGGGGAGGATAAGCGATCTCACCCAAGCCATCGATAATTATTCGCACATCAACGCCCCGCTCCTGCGCTCTGCGAAGTGCCTTAACAAATTGATCGCCAGTATTATCGTTCTGAAACAAATAGGTCGACAGGTATACCCGCTTACTGGCTTGGTCAATGTCTTTTAACATGGCCGGGTAGAGTGCTTCGCCATTTTCCAGAAGCTGAATGTCGGAGCAGGAGCGCAGTCCCAGGCCTGTCAACGTTTCGCCCACCAATGACAGCGGTCGGAAGTGAGTGCCGATGGGCTCGTCAATAGTCGGAGAATCGTCTGCCTGGGTCTTTGCCAGGTATGAACGCTGCGCTCTGGCGGCGACCCGGTTTATTCCAAATAACAAGTAGATAAGGGGGCCGAGTAAAGGCAGTATCAGGCAGAAAATGACCCAGGCCAGAGCGGAGTTTGAGTCTCGCTTGTGCAGAAGAGCATGCTGGGCGGCGGCAAGAGAAATTACGCCAAGAATAAGGCTAATGGTCAATGCGAACATGATGCTTCCTGTGTGCTCTTGCTAGTCGCTATTTGATGGCCTGCCGATCGAGCTATTGAGCGATCTGCTGTTTAAGTTGCAATTCTGCTACGATGGCGCAGTGATCCGAGATAGACCGCCAGCTAGAATGATCCATTATTTCTACATGGTTTACATTAAAGCCCCGCAGATAGATTCTGTCCATCGTCAGGCAAGGCAGAAACGCGGGAAAGGTTTTTGCCAACTTGTTTTGATATTGCATACTAGCCTCTTCGAGTCCCGTCTCCTGTATCAGCTGCGCGTGTGAAGTCCCGCGCCAGTCATTAAAATCGCCCGCGAGTATGAGAGGGGCCGAGTCAGGAATATCGCTGTTGATGTGGCTTATCAGCTGCACGATCTGTTGTTTACGTTCTTTTTCGAATAAGCCGAAGTGTACACAGAGTAGATGAACATTGTTTTCCAGAACTCCATGCAGTATTCCGCGCTGAGAAAAGCTTAAGGTTGACACATCCAGATTATTCCAGGAGGCGAAGGGCAGTTCACTCAAAATAGCATTGCCATGGTGGCCATGCTGATAGATTGCATTCTTCCCATAGGCGAAGTGGTCCCATACAGAATCGGCCAGGTATTCAAACTGGTTTTTATCTGGCCAATCGGAGATAGACTCTCGATGGATTTCATTTTCTCCGGTAACTTCTTGTAAGAACACAATATTACTGCCGGTTTCGCGCAGGCGGTGGCGGATTCTTTCCAGAGTAAAACGGCGATTGCCCGCGGAAAAGCCTTTGTGAATATTCAGGGTCAGGACTTTAAAATTGTTCATATTGTTGCGAGTCTGCGAGTCTCTGTTATGCTGTTTAACTAATTTCAGGCTATGATTTCCCTGTGGGCAGGCTCAGGTTCAGCCTGCGGATGAAGCATTGACCTGAGTCAAGATGCCGCAATTTCCGTCAATGTACATTCATCCATATCAACAAAGCTAGAATTCAATGAGATGTTCCGCGAGGCTTAATATGAACCTGGAAAACATTATAGAAGAATTAAATACCCGCAAGACAGAGCTGGAGTCTCGGCTTGAGCGGACTCATAAGCATATCTATCAGAAAGACGGGCCGGTTAGTGCGAATTTCAATGAGCAGGTGAAGGAGACAGAAAATGATAGCCTGGTAATGGCGCTCGATGCTGAGGGCGCCGCAGAGCTCGCTCAGGTACGCAATGCCTTGCAGCGTATCAGTGACGGGGTCTACCAAAACTGTGCCCATTGTGGTGAATCGATTAGTGGAGACAGGCTTGAGGCTATTCCCTATACAGACAGCTGTATACGCTGTGCCAGCCAGAGTAATCCCTGATCTCTGAATCCCCAGGCAGTAATTCTGTGGTTTGTTATATTGATACCGCCGCTATGCCTTGCCATAATGCACCCTGGTAAACATTCAGATGGAAGAAGGAACAGCGCGAATGAAGAAAATCGAACGAATCATGGTGGTAATTGACGCAAATGAAGATTTTTCATCTGCGCCGGATGGGCTGCCCGTTGAGTTGAGAAAAGCGTTGCGATTTGTGCAGGATAAGCAAGCGGCTGAGATCAAATTAGTCAGTGTGGGCTATGAGAAATACCTCGGCAGCAGTTTCCATATGATCGCGGTTGACTATGCCGCACTGCAAAAGGAATATTGCGACCGTTTGTCGGCCAGTATGCAGAATTTGGTAGATCAGCTTGCAGGGCAGGGTTATAACATTAGCAGCGCAGTACGTTGGGCGCACCCACGATATGAAGCTATCGTCAAGGAAGCTGAGGATTTCAAAGCCGACTTATTGATTCAGCATTGTCGTGCCTACGGCAAGATTGAACATCACCATCTCACTAACGATAGTTGGCAACTGGTTCGTCACTGCCCACTCCCGCTGCTTCTGGTTAAAGATAAGGAATGGGGAGATCCTGTGGTGATGATGGCGGCGGTTGACCCATTGCATAGTCATAGTAAGCCGATGCAGTTGGACCGTCAGATTATTGATGCCTCATCTTCCATTAGTGGGCAACTGGCCGGCACTTTCCACATTGTGCATGCTTATGCCGAATCGGCCAGGCCATTCGCCCCTGCTGGAACGATTAAAGCAGAGCACAGTGCCGCATTTAGCGAGCTCGTCGGCGGGTATAACTTCGATGAGGCGAATCTGCATTTGATTGACGAAACGCCCGTCTATGCCCTGCAGCACTATAGCGAGAAATTGAATTCAGATATTGTGGTGATGGGAGCAGTTTCCAGATCAAGATTTTCTGAAGCATTGATCGGTAGCACGGCAGAGGAAGTCTTGGATTATGTCAAGACTGACTTGTTGATTGTGAAACCATCAGCTGAATAGTTTAAGACTCGCAAGCGAAAGACAGGGCTCATCCTTAATGGAGGGTTCTGTCTTTTTGCGTTCCGGGCCTGTAGTCGATGTTTGTTGTAGGCTGCCTCGTTGTTTTTCTTTGCTTAAAAATCCTTTCTTCTCTAAAAATATTTTATTTCATATGCAGTAAATTGCCACAGAACTTGCAATGGCGCGCATCTAAATCGTGACTCGTGGCCTGACAACTTACACACTCCCGGGAATCATCGGTCGGTTTTTGCGTTTGCCGCTGCACCTGCTGCATGAGTTCGGCGCCGATAATCCCGGTGGGGACGGCAATAAACGCATAACCGGAAATCATAGCGAGGGCGGCAATGAATTGGCCCAGTGGAGTCTGTGGGGAGATGTCACCGTAGCCGACGGTGGTGATGGTTACAATGGCCCAATAGATAGATTGTGGAATATTGTTAAAGCCATTTTCCGGCCCCTCGATGATAAACATCAGAGCGCCGAAAATGATGATTATAGTTAAAATTGAAAACAGGAAGACGAGTATTTTTCGCCGGGCTTGCATAAGCGCCGCGTAAAGCATGTTGGCCTCGCCCAAATAGCGTAGTAATTTGAGAACTCGAAAGATGCGAAGCACGCGCATGACCCGGATTACAATCAAATACACCGCTGAAGGGAACAGGAAGGCAATATAGGTCGGCAGGATTGAGGCCAGGTCAATAATGCCGTAGAAGCTGAAGATATAAGCGCGTTTGTTCGGCGTACTGTACAGTCTCAGTGCGTACTCAATGGTAAACAGAATGGTAAACAACCATTCCAGTCTGAATAGGAAGGCGCCATATTGTGCGTGGTAAGCAGCGACGGAATCAAACAGGACTGCCGTCACACTGGAAACAATCATCACCATCAAGATGATATCAAACAATTTTCCCGCGCGAGATTCATAGCCGAAGATCACATCGTAAATAATTTTTCGCATATTAAACGGCTTTTCCCATTAGTTATTCGTTGAAAGCTTTCTGCCTCCTGGTCTTTATCGCCGTGCCCGGGGTTTTCTCCAGAACTAATGGGGCAGTAGCGGAAGTCACGGCGGGCATCACGCCGATTATTGTCAAGAGAAATACGAGTCCTGCGTGGCAGCAATTGTCCGGCTGAACCTTGCGAGGTCTGCTATTTTTTAGCCGGTTTGATTACCAATACATCGCAGGGGCAGTCTTCGAGAATTTTCTCCGCGGTGTTTCCGACGATGGCACGCTCCAGTACATTTCTTGAGAGGGCGCCTATTACCAGTATATTTGCCTTGACGGATTTTAGATAATTGACCAGGTGAGGAACAATCTCGCCGTAACTAAGCTCTATATTGTCTTCGGCAATATTATGATCCTGCAACAGCTGTTTGATTTTTACTTCATGCTTATGCCGCATTTTTTCCAGACCGATAGTAGATTCGGAGCCTAAAGGAAACATGGTGCTGACAAAGGGGAAATAAGAATGGAATACATAGGGTGACTGCTGGAGTATGTCAGCGAATAGCTCGGTATGCTCGAGTAAGGAATGATCCAGGTGTGTCTGAACAGCTTTTCGGTGAAAGGGGTCAACTGCCGTTACTACGGCACCCTCGTCTTGCCACCCATTGGGCTTGACCAATAACAGGTCGGCGGGACATTTCCTGATTAAACGCCAGTCGGTGTTGGTAACCAGAGATCTCTCTATTACATTGTGCGTGTGTGTGCTCTTCATAACCAGATCGGGTTTGAGCGCCTTGGTCTGCTTTATGATGGCTTCGGCAAGGTGGTGGTGCTCGGCGAACACCGAATTCACCTCAATCTCTTCCTTGCCAAATTCATCGCTCAGATCCGCCAACAGCTTCTTGTAATGTTGCTCGAACAGCTGGCGTTGTTGCTCGAAGAAATCACCATCCATTCCCTCATAGACGTAAGAATGGTCGGTCAGCGAGTTCTCATTGTTGATAAAAAGCGTAATCCTGGCCTTGCATGCCTTAGCCACCAGCTTTGCCCGGTCTACGACGAAATCTCGATCCACGGTAGGATCTATCACCACTAATATGTTCTCGATAGTCTGCATAATTTCCTGTTCTTGAGCCTTAGTTCCCTAAAGTGGTGGCAGTCATGATAATCATCTAAGGGCGAAGAAACCACTACAAGTCAACAAATCCTATTGTTAGAGTTTTGCTCACAGGCTTATTGATCCAAATCAACGAGTCGAATCTGTCCTTTTCCATACTGGTGGAGGAGTATTCCCCTTCAAGGCTATTCCCCGTCAATCAATACGAAACTCGAAACCAGCCGCGTAATCAATTAAGATACGGGTCGTCGAACAGGAAAGGGTAGTATAAAGACTGGTCTTGGTAGAGGCGCTAATTGAGAAGCGGGAAAGGGGAAGAAAAGGCGCATGGAAAAGCAAAGGGGGACGTGTATGAAATTGATTTCAGGATTTATCACAATAGCACTGTTATCGACATGTTCAGGCCCGCGGGAGGGTGCCGGTAGCTCTTCATCGCCACGGGTGAACATCCCGTTTACTCCGGATATTAGTATCAACGAAGTCATGGTTGCGCAAATTGATCATGCCGCTCACTTTATTTGGAATGCTGCGAATCCTGCTAATGCGGCATCGGCGATTGATTGGCAGGAAGTCGAGCACCACGCGATTCAGTTAATCGCCAGTCGAAGCGCAATCAGCATGGGTGGTACCGGAGTCAATGATGCTATGTGGATCGCTCAGACGTCCTGGCGTGAATATGTCAACATGCTGAACAACGCCAGTTTGCTGGCGTTGGAAAGCGCCCGCCAGCAGGACGTGGCGCAATTGTCCCGGGCCGGTGATCTGCTTGTCGAGTCTTGTGAATTATGCCACCGGCAATACAAGCCAGCGATACCCACCGAAGGCTTTACTCACCCGCACTAATGCTCAGCTGGCATTTTTAATCATATTGCGCGCGATGATGAGTTGCTGAATCTGGCTGGTGCCTTCGTATAAACGGAACAAGCGCACATCGCGATAGAATCGTTCCACAGCATACTCGGACATATAACCGGCGCCGCCATGTATTTGTACTGCTCGGTCCGCTACCCGACCCACCATCTCGGTGGCAAATAATTTGCAGGCCGACGATTCGGTGCTGACATTTTCACCGTTATCCCGTTTGCGGGCGGTCTCCTCGGTCATGCATTTAGCGGCATAGGTCTCTGTTTGAGAATCGGCCAACATGGCCTGAATTAATTGTTGCTCGGCGAGCGGCTTGCCGAATTGTTTACGCTGCATCGCATATTCCAGGGCATCATCTATCAGACGCTGCGCAACACCCACACTGAGACCTGAAATATGCAGTCGGCCTCGATCCAGCACTTTCATGGCGGTAATAAAACCCTCGCCTTCTTCACCGATGATATTTTCAGCCGGAACCGGACAGTCTTCGAATATCACATCGCAAGTCAGTGAGCCTGATTGTCCCATCTTCTTATCTATTGCTCCCAGGCTGATCCCCGGTGAGCTTTTCTCGACGATAAAAGATGAGATGCCGCGAGCACCTTTAATGTCCGGGTTGGTTCTGGCCATGACATTGAAGGTATCTGCCACGGGGGCATTGGTAATAAAGCGTTTTGTACCATTGAGAATGTAATGATCGCCTTCACGCCTGGCGCTGGTCTTTAGCGCGGCGGCATCGGAGCCTGCTTCCGGTTCCGTCAGACAGAAACAGCTAATCCATTCGCCGGTGGCATATTTAGGCAGGTACTTCTGTTTTTGCTGTTCGCTGCCGCTAAAAATAATGGCGGCAGAACCAATGCCATTGTTGGTGCCGATGATCGACCGGAATGCAGGGGATGTACGTCCCAGCGCGATAGCCACCTGAATCTCTTCTTCCATGGTAAGACCGAGACCGCCATACTGTTCAGGAATAGTCAGGCCAAACAGGCCCAGCGCCTTCATCTCTGCCAGGATATCGTCCGGGAGTTTGGCTTCCTCCGCCAGTTGCTTCTCTGCCGGGATGAGTCTTTCCCGCACGAAGCGTTCAATTATGTCGACAAGTTGTGTGAGAGTTTCCTGATCGCGAATCATTGCCTGGCTGCCTGCTTCCGTGTCTGTGAAAATGAGCGACTAAACTAGCATAAGGCAGGATTTTATGCGACTGCACGCACCGGATTCGCTGGTTTGAGGTTCAATTCCACCGCTCAATTCCCTATGCTAGAATGGCCAACCTTGTTTCACGGCAGCGCCGTTGAAGACGGGGAAAGCTATTGGCTCCAGGGGGAATCCAGTAGCGTCTGTTGCTAACACCATAGCGCGAGGGGCAGTCATAAGGGCTGGTGCCCGGTTTTTGCTATCACTCCTCCAAAATTATTTGCCAGTTAATAAGTTTAGCCATCACTTAGAGAGTAAACCATGTCTGATAACACACTCACCGATGCCTTTATCTACGATGGTGGACGCACCGCCTTTGGTCGCCATGGGGGAGCACTGTCTCCAGTCCGCCCGGATGATCTATTGGCCCATGTTATTAAAACCGTAGTCGAGCGAAATCCATTTGTGGCCCAGGATTATGAAGATGTCATCATAGGTAATACCAATGGTGCCGGCGAAGATTGTCGTAATGTTGCAAGATTTGCGCTGCTGCGTGCTGGCATGCCTACTTCGGTGGCCGGTTTAACGGTCAATCGTCTCTGCGGATCTGGCTTGGCCGCCACTCTGGATGCGGCTCGGGCGGTGAGAGTTGGAGAGGGGGATTTATTTGTAGCCGGTGGCGTCGAATCAATGAGCCGCGCGCCTTTAATATTATCCAAGGCGCAATCGGCTTTTGATCGTGGCCAGCAAATAGCAGACAGCACTCTGGGGGCACGTTTTACCAATCCCGCCTATGCGGCCGCCTATGGCAATGACACGATGCCGCAGACGGCAGACAATATTGCCAGCGAGCTGGGTATTTCCCGAGCCGATAGCGATGGGTTCGCGGCGGCTTCTCAAGCCAGGTACGAAGCGGCCAGAGGTGACGGTTTCTTCAAAGATGAAATTATTCCCATCGAAGTGCCCCAGGGCCGCAAGAAACCCGCGCTGGTGGTTGATGCCGACGAGCATCCACGACCATCATCCAATCTTCAGGCCTTAAGCGGATTGCGCGCCCTGTTCGAAGACGGCGTGGTAACCGCGGGCAATGCCTCCGGTATTAACGATGGCGCCGCCGCCTTGATTGTCGGCAATGCCGCTATCGGTGAAAAATTTGGGCTGCAGCCAAGAGTGAGAATTATTGCCGGCGCCGTCGCTGGCGTTGAGCCAAGAGTGATGGGTCTGGGTCCGGTGTTTGCTATACGTAAAGCGCTGGCTCGGGCCAATTTGCAATTGTCGGATATGGATATCATCGAGATCAATGAAGCCTTCGCCTCACAGGTGTTGGGTTGCCTTAAGATGCTGGAAGTGGATTTCACTGATTCCCGGGTTAATCCCAATGGGGGTGCTATCGCGCTAGGTCATCCGCTGGGGGCTTCCGGGGCAAGAATCGCCGTTACTGCCATGCGTCAGCTGGAAAGAACCGGCGGCAGATATGCGGCGATCAGTCTTTGCATCGGTATCGGACAAGGGGTGGCGGCAATATTGGAACGGGTTGAATAAATCAGATTAAGCCAAGGCCCTGAAACAGGATTCAAATGAGTCACACTGGCGATCAAGTCAGCCATACAAAGAATTAAAAGGAATCAATATGTCGAATGTAGTGAGCTACGAATTAATTGAAAACATTGCCGTGATCAGCGTCAATAGCCCACCCGTCAATGCCTTGTCTCAGGCGGTACGGGAAGGGATATTGAATGCGGTTACCACGGCACAGACGGATGCTTCTGAAGCCATTGTGCTGCGCTGTGAGGGGAGCACCTTTATCGCCGGTGCGGATATCACAGAGTTTGGCAAACCACCGATGGAACCTGGCTTGCCGGTGGTGCTTGACGCCATCGAAAATTCCAGCAAACCGGTTATCGCGGCCATCCATGGCACGGCGCTCGGCGGTGGGTTCGAGGTATCACTTGCCTGTCATTACCGCTGTGGGATTGCTTCGGCGAAGGTGGGCTTGCCTGAAGTGAAGCTGGGCCTGTTGCCAGGCGCCGGTGGCACACAGCGGGTTCCTCGCCTGGCAGGTGTTAAGGCGGCGCTGGAGATGATTACCACAGGGAATCCGGTCGCGGCAGGCAAGGCCCACGAGATGGGCCTGATAGATGAGCTTATTCAAGGTGACGATTTAAAGGCCGGCGCGATTCACTACGCGAAACAGCTGCTGGAGTCCGGCGCGCCACTTAAACGAGTTCGTGACATCACTATCGATCCGGCGACGGTCGAGCCAGGATTTTTTGCGGCCGCACGGAAGAAACTTGCCTTGCGCGCCCGTGGTCAGATTGCACCCGACAAGATTGTTTCCTGTATCGAAGCCGCCGTTAATCTGCCAATGGATCAGGGTCTGGAAAGAGAGAGGGAACTGTTTCGTGAATTAGTGACCTCGCCAGAGTCGGCGGCAATGCGGCATATCTTTTTTGCCGAGCGCCAGGCCGCGAAGATCAAGGATTTACCCAAAGATACTCCCGTACGGGATATCAAGAAGGTCGCAATTATTGGTGGCGGCACCATGGGCGGGGGCATAGCCATGTGTTTCGCCAATGTGGGTATCCCGGTTTTGATGCTGGAGATTAATGACGAAGCCTTGCAGCGCGGCATGAACATTATCAACAAGAATTACAAGATCACGGTGCAGAAAGGCAAACTGGATCCCAACAAAATGCAGGATCTTCTCGATCTGATCACAGGAACAACCAATTACGCTGATCTTGGCGATGTTGATCTGGTGATAGAAGCCGTGTTTGAAAACCTTGAACTAAAGAAAGAAATTTTCGCCAAGCTCGATGGTGTCTGTAAGCAGGGTGCGATTCTGGCAAGCAACACCTCCTATCAGGACATTAATGCCATAGCCGAAGCCACCAGTAGACCCGAAGACGTTCTGGGTATGCACTTTTTTAGTCCGGCCAATGTAATGAAGTTGCTGGAAGTGGTTCGCGGTGAGAAGACGGCGGACGATGTGCTAGCCACCTCAATGCAGATCGGCAAGAAGATTGGCAAAGTCTGCGCGTTATCGAGGGTCTGTTATGGCTTCATCGGTAATCGTATGTTGGGTGGCTATGGCCGCGAAGCGCAGATGCTACTCATGGACGGCTGTACGCCGGCGCAGGTCGACTCGGCGCTGGAAAAATTTGGCATGGCGATGGGACCCTTGGCTATGGGCGATCTTGCCGGACTCGATGTGGGTTATAAGGCCCGTCAGGCGAGAACAGATCTGCCGGACGATGCAAAACTGTATCGCGTGGGTACGCTACTGGTTGAGATGGGCCGACATGGACAGAAAACCGGTTCCGGTTTTTACAAGTATGATGCAGAGACGCGCAAGCGCATGTCCGACCCGGAAGTAGAGGCCATGATCAAAGCGGAGGCAGCAAAGATTGGGGTCGAACAACGGGATATTTCCGAGCAAGAAATTATACAGCGCTGCCTTTATCCGTTGATAAACGAAGGGGCGCTTATTCTCGAAGAAGGCATTGCACAGCGACCCGGCGATATCGATGTGGTGTATGTATTCGGCTATGCTTTTCCCGCCGCGAAGGGTGGGCCAATGCACTACGCCGATCATATTGGGTTAAAAAATGTTTATGACAAGATCTGTGAATTTCGTGATCGCGACGGTGGCGAGCAATATTGGAAGCCTGCGCCGTTACTCGAAAAGCTGGCAAGGGAAGGCAAGACCTTCGCCGAATGGGGCGCGGAACAGGGTTAGATTGCCTCAATTTACTCGCAGGTAACTACTCGCAAGTAATCAGTCGCAAGCAATCAGTCGCAAGTAATCAGTCGCAAGTACGTAGTCGCAAGTGAAGGCGCCGAGAATAGTCTTGAACTCAATCCCGGCGCCGTTGACTATTCAACTAGCAGAATACTTTAGCTGTTTATACAAGAGAGTTAATGATGATTTCATACCAAACTACAACACCCGGAGCGCCGCTGTTACGCGTCGAGTCTCCGACACCGGAACCGACCGGCACTGAAGTACTTCTGAAGACCGTGTCCTGTGGCGTATGCCATTCTGATATTCATATGCATGACGGTGTTTTTAATCTTGGCAATGGCAAGCAGCTGGAAGTGCACAGCGAAGGCATGGTGCTTGGGCATGAAATATTTGGCGAAGTTGTCGCGCTTGGCCCGGATGCTGAAAACGTGAAGATAGGCGATCGCCGGGTGGTGTATCCCTGGATAGGCTGTGGTAATTGTGCGGCCTGTAATCGTGGCGAAGAACAGTTGTGCACCCCAGGAAGAGCGCTAGGCATTGTAGTGCATGGGGGGTTTTCTGATCATGTCATGATTCCTCACAGCCGTTATTTGTTTGATGGAGGGGATATAGCGGATTCCCTGGCGGCGACCTATGCCTGTTCAGGACTGACAGCCTACAGCGCTTTGAAAAAACTCGGCGAACTACATGCGGATGATGAGGTAGTCATTATCGGAGCCGGTGGTGTTGGCATGATGGCTATTCAGATTGCCCTGTCGGCGATGAATATTGACCCGATCGTTGTCGATATAGACGAAGCAAAATTGCAGGCCGCCAGAGAGCTTGGCGTTACTCGAACCTTTAATTCATCGGATCCGCAAACGGCAAGGGAAATTCGCAAGGTAAGCGGTGGTGCCTATGGGGTGCTGGATTTCGTTGGTGCCGAAGCGACCGTTAACTATGGGCTGGGCTGTTTACGCAAAGGCGGCATGTTGGTAATTATTGGCCTGTATGGCGGCGCATTAAATATTCCAATTCCCTTCATTCCGATGAATGCACGTATTATCCAGGGTAGCTATGTGGGTACGCCAGAGGATATGGGTGAGTTAATGGCGTTGGTACGAGCCGGCAAGGTCGCGCCCATTGAGATTCATGAAAGGCCGATGTCGGAAGCCAATCAAGCGCTGGTAGATTTAAAGGCGGGCAAGGTTCAGGGACGGCAAGTACTGATGAATGACGAGTACTTGTAGGTCAGATACCCATGGTTAGTAATTGCGGGCTGGCAGCCAAGTGCCAGAACTACTCGCCAGAACTACTCACCAGAACTACACGCCAGAACTACTCACCAGAACTACACGCCAGAACTACACGCCAGAACTACACCGAATAGAGGAGTCCCGATTTGTCGGCAGTAAGCGAATTTCAAGCAAGCACTCGAGCATGGCTGGAGCAAAATTGTCCGGCGTCCATGCGCACACCCATGGTGCAGGAAGAAATTGTCTGGGGTGGACGCAATGCGACTTTTGCCAATCCGGACAGTAAGCTGTGGTTGCAACGCATGGCAGAAAAAGGCTGGACCTGTCCAGGCTGGCCGGCGGAATATGGCGGCGGTGGGCTGGATAAAGAACAGACCATCATTCTCAGTCAGGAACTGGCGCGCATTAATGCCCGACCGGCACTCACCAGCTTTGGTATTAGCATGTTGGGCCCGGTGCTATTGGAATACGCCAGTCACCAACAGAAGATGGCATTTATCCCTCAGATTGTTCGCGGCGAAATTCGTTGGTGTCAGGGCTATTCCGAACCTGGCGCGGGATCAGATCTGGCGAGCCTTGGTACCCGGGCGGAGTTGCAGGGGGATTATTATCTGATCAACGGCTCCAAAGTCTGGACCTCCTATGCCGACAAGGCGGACTGGATTTTCTGTCTGGTGCGCACCGACACCGAAGTACCCAAACATTCAGGCATCAGTTTTATCTTGTTCGATATGGCGAGTGAAGGGGTCTCAACCCGGCCTATTCAATTGATTAGTGGCTCATCACCCTTCTGTGAAACCTTCTTCGATGATGTGAAAGTTCCCGCTGGCAATTTGGTAGGCCGCCTGAATGAAGGCTGGACCATCGCCAAGCGCTTGCTGCAGCATGAGCGCACCATGATTTCCAGTTTTGGCCTGGCCAGTGGTCAGTCCGATCGCGGCGGCACCACTTCGACGGTGGCGAGTATCGAGGGTGCGGCCATGCACTATCGTGGTGATACGGATAAATTGTCAGATCCGGTGCTGCGTGACCAGATCGCACAATTCAAAATCGACAGCGAAGCTTTTGCCTATACCTCGCAGCGCTCGGTTGAAGAATCGAAACAGGGACAGGGGCCAAATGCCACCTCTTCGATGTTGAAAAATTATGGTTGCGAGCTTAACAAGCGACGTTATGAGTTATTGCTACGGGCCATCGGCAGCCAGGGTCTTGGTTGGGAAGGCGAAGGTTTTAATCCTGAAGAGTTGCAAGTGACGCGTGAGTGGCTACGCTCCAAGGCCAATTCGATCGAGGGCGGTACCTCGGAAGTTCAGCTCAATATCATCGCCAAGCGTGTTCTGGGTTTGCCAGACATTTTGAGTATGAGCAAGCGATAGTCGCGCTAACAGAATGCGTAAGAGGCAAACGAAAACACAATGGCTTTAACACTTAACCAAGATCAGCAATTATTGAAAGATTCGGCGCAGAGTTTCTGCCAACACAATGCGCCTGTTTCGATGTTACGAAAATTGAGAGACAGCAAAGATAGTGACGGCTTTGATCGGCAGCTATGGCAGCAGATGATCGAACTGGGCTGGGCAGGAATGGCGATTCCCGAGGCCTACGGCGGATTCGATTTTGGTTATGGCGGTCTCGGTGTAGTGCTCGAGGAGACTGGCCGCACGCTGGTAAGCTCGCCACTGATCTCGACTGTGCTGGTGGCGGCGACGGTAATCAATGAATTGGGTAGCGAGCAACAAAAACAGGACTTGCTGCCTAAAATTGTAGCCGGAGAATTACTCATAGCCCTGGCGCTGGACGAACAAACCAGTCATGCGCCAAAGCGTATTGCTACCACGGCGAGTAAGTCCGGCACAGATTATATACTTAATGGCCGCAAGACCTTCGTGCTCGATGGGCATGTTGCACAGCAGCTTATCGTGGTGGCACGCACTTCCGGCGAGACAGACAGCGAAGCAGGTATTAGCCTGTTTCTGCTGGACAGCAATGCCGAGGGGGTGAACTGTCAGCGCAGCTGGATGGTAGATAGCCGTAACTCGGCGCAGCTGGAATTCGTCAATGTTAAGCTTGGCGCGAATGCCCTGCTGGGCGAACTGGATAAGGGCTTCGACGGGCTGGATCGGGCGCTGGACGTGGCTCGCATTGGCATTGCCGCGGAAATGCTGGGCAGCATACAGACGGTGTTCGAGAGTATTCTGCAATACCTCAAACAGCGAGAACAGTTTGGTGTGTTGATCGGCTCCTTTCAGGGCCTGCAACACCGCGCTGCCGAGATGTACAGCGAGATTGAGCTGTGCAAGTCTGCGGTGCGCGCGGCACTGGCTGGACTGGACGATCCGCAGAAGAGCCGGATTGAAATCGCTGTGCTTGCCAGCGTTGCCAAGGCTAAATTATCTGAAGTGTTTTTTCTGGTGAGTAATGAAGGAATTCAGATGCACGGCGGCATCGGCATGACCGATGAATTTGATATCGGATTTTTTATCAAGCGCGCAAGAGTGGCTCAGCAGTATCTGGGCGATGCGGTATTTCACCGTGATCGCTATGCCACACTGAATAATTTTTAACAGCTATTTTTAAGATCTGTTTTTTTAAAACGTGTAGTGTTCAATGCTATCCCATTTAAACGCCCAGGCTAGTGAGACCAAGTCATGCCATTGCTCGTAATCGGAGTTGTTCTGGCAGTTCTGATTTATATTCCCAGCTACTGGGTGCGACGGGTCATGTCCAAATATAGCCGGGAAATGCCCGAACTGCCGGGTACCGGCGCCGAACTCGCCCGACATCTGATCAAGCGCTACAAACTAGATGGCATCAAGGTAGAAGAGACGGATCCCCAGCGTGATCATTTCGATCCGCTTGCCCAGGCGGTTCGACTTAGCCCCGACAATTATCACGGCAAGTCGCTCACCGCGGTTGCGGTAGCCGCCCATGAAGTAGGCCATGCCATTCAGTTTCACCGCAAAGAGAAAGTTTTTGAATTGCGTCAGCGCTTTTTGCCGCGTGCGGCTGCTCTGAATAAAACCGGCGTGGCAATCATGTTTGCTTTTCCGCTTATCGCCGTCGTGTTGCGATCACCGTTTGCCGTGGCAATGGTGATTGGCCTGAGTCTCTTGTTACAGCTGGCCGGCGCGTTAGCTTATTTGATAATTCTCCCGGAAGAATGGGATGCAAGTTTCAATAAGGCCTTGCCGGTATTGCTGGAAGGAGAATACGTCGAGCCAGAGCAGCTTCCGGCGATACGAAAAATTCTAAAAGCCGCCGCCCTGACTTATTTCGCGGCGGCACTGGCCAATGTTCTTAATGTGGGCCGTTGGTTTATGCTATTAAGACGTTAGGCCGAACAGAACCCTCTATTGCTTGCTAAAGGTTATCCGTATGGATGAGTCACTGAATGTTTTTGATGAATTATTAGTTCCCTGTGGCGCCGACCCGGCGCCAGGCTTTTATCGCGACGGCTGCTGCAATACCAGCGCTGAAGATATTGGTTGCCATACCGTGTGCGTGCAAATCAGCGAAGCCTTTCTTCAATACTCTCGCTTTCGTGGTAATGATCTCTCCACGCCCCTGCCCGACTTCAGATTTCCCGGGTTAAACCCCGGTGATACCTGGTGTTTGTGTGCTTCGCGCTGGCTGCAGGCCTATGAGCAGAACATGGCGCCGAAGGTTTATCTGATGCGAACCCATAAGAAGGCACTGGAGATCGTGGCCCTGGACAAATTGAAAGAATATGCGCTTGATCTTAATTAGCGGCAGAGTGAGCCGGTTTAATCAAGTAGATCGGGAGCAAGATTGTTGTCCGCAAGCGGTTTTAATACGGGAGGTTTGGGGCTAGACTGATAAGCCGAAACATTGGAACTGCGCAAACACAGTTTGCCAATTCCGGGGGCACGGATAGTTATGAAAAAAGTATATTCACATGAGAATTTAGCACTTTTGCATACCGCAAAAGGCTTGCTGGAAATCAATGGAATTAGTTGTTTTGTAAAGAATGAGTACCATGCATCAGGTGGGCATGTTGGCTTTGGGAGTATACCAATTGAGCTATGGGTCCAGGATGATGCGGACGCAGAAACAGCTGTTTCCCTGCTAGAGCGAGAGCTGAGTAACTCTAGTGACAGGCCAATGTGGACTTGCAGCAAATGTAACGAAGAAAACGACGGTTCGTTTGAAACATGCTGGAATTGCCAGAGGGAAAATACGGACACAGAGTAGTCAACTCGACAAGCACGCACTAAAGCGTGCGTAATGGCTGGTCCTGTCTGACACAATTTTTTCGGCTTTAGCAACAGCGCTAGCTGTGTATTACGAGGAGTAAGTAGTTTGGATTGGAAAATATTTTTGGCGATCTTTGCAACGGTTTTCATTGCTGAGTTGGGGGACAAAACCCAGCTGGCTACTATGCTATTCGCGGCAGATAAAGAGGTTGGTAAATTTACCGTTTTTGTTGCCGCCTCGGCTGCACTTGTTGTGGCTTCTGCTATCGGCGTGTTGGCTGGCAGCATGTTATCCGAATATATAAACGAGAAAACGCTTCATTATCTGGCGGGCGTCGGGTTTATCGCGATAGGCTCTTACACTTTATATACGGCTTGATGTTATGCTCGGCGATGAGTTAATCCAAGAAATGAGTTGCCGTAAACACTAAATCAGAACTTAATAGTTCAAAGTAACAAGGAGGACTAAAGGATGAATTTAACTAAAACTCAATTTTCTTCACGCGGCGTGCTGGTACTGAGCCTATGCCTGTTGGCATCCTTTGCCAACGCGCAGCGAGATCTCGATCCAGGCCGTTTCGAGCAAACCATTCTGGCATTCGAGGAGCAAGACAAAGTCTCGCCACCTGCACAAGGTGCGATTCTTCTAACCGGGAGTTCCAGTATCGCGCGTTGGAACGATCAGGCGGTAGCGGCGCTAGCGCCACTGTCGGTAATACCAAGAGGCTTCGGCGGCAGCGTCATGGGCGATTTGCTGCACTATCTTGATCGTGTGGCCCTGGTCTACAAGCCTCGTGCAATTCTTGTCTATGAGGGCGATAACGATACCGCGTTTCATATTCCGGAAGACAACATAGTTGGTCAGTTTGAACAGATCGTCGCCAAAGTTCACGCGGCCCTACCCGAGACCCGAATCTACGTGCTGTCGGTTAAGCCCAGTGTCTCGCGTCTCGATGTCTGGCCTGTGGCGCAACGGGTTAGCGCGCGTCTGCAGGCTATTGCCGAGTCAGATTCTTTGGTGCATTACATCGACGTCGCCACGCCATTCATGCAGGCCGATGGCACGGTGATGACCGATATATTCGTGGCCGACAATCTGCACCTTAACGATAAGGGCAATGTAATCTGGGGAGCGGCAATCAAGGCGGGCTTGATGAAGGTCGAAGGACAATTCGAATAGAGCTTGGTAATTAACATGAGAATACTCGATCTGATCAAGGCGCTTGTTGAATTGGGTATTCCCATGGTGGTCCTGAGCTGGTTCATTTTTTCCTGGCTGTACGGCGCCGGAGAAATTGATCGCGAGGCAGGCCGCAAAGCCATTTCCGCCCGAGTAAAGAAATTGAAGAAGTCGTTCGAGAAGAAAGAAGAAAAAAATACCAATTATGTCTACGACAAGTGGATGTGGTTCGGAAGTGGTTTTTACGGCCTGGCCGGGCTCTGGACTTTTGCAGTAGTCGAGATATCAGATCTGTTTGGCTTTGTATTTAATTTCCCTGGCCTGACGGCAATGTTTGAAGATGGCTTCATCAGTTTTGTCGTTGCACTGTTATTGAACCAGGTTACAAATATAGTCACTGCCTTTGTCTGGTTTGGTTACTGGTCCGCGGATTCTGTCATCGTCTGGGTGCTGGTTGCTTATATCGGTTACTGGGCAGGGGTCGAAATGGCAAGACGCGGGATGGTGTTGCCAATTGATCAATGGCTGAAAAAACTGTCGATTAAAAAGTCCTGAAGCCGCCATCGCTGGCCAGTGCACATCTATTTTCTTTGCTGTGTTGGAGATCACTTTGGGCTGTCAGGCTGAGGGACGCAAGTGAAGCAATACCTGCGCCCCTCTGAAAAATGAATTGGCGGGGTTTTATTTAAGTACTTAGGCGGTGACTAAAATTCGTCATAGCCTTGAGTGAGTTCGATGTAAGTTCCTGCAGGATCAGTAATATAAGCGATCTTCAATCCGATGGAAGGAATGTCCCTAAACGGCACGTCAAACACTATTCCCTTTGCTTCCAACTGCTTGCAGAAGGCTTCCAGGTCATCAAACTCAAATCCAATATGATCCAGCGATGCCCCTTTTGTTGGTAATCTCGGCGTGTTGGAATTGCCGAAACTGATATTCATGCCGGGCGCATTGGTGGTGGTCGCGATGCTGCCGCGCGGTTTGACTTCCAAAGAAAAAATATCGGTATACCAGGCCAGCAGTTCCTCTGCATCGGGCAGGATGAAGTGAATATGATAGCCAGTGATCTCTTCCGACAGTCCCTGGTCTTCCTGCATTTCTACATACACGTCGTCGGGAAGCATGATGTAGGCGTTGGTTTGACCCTCGGCGCCGATAAATATTCTACCGACTTCCAGTCCTGCGGCACGCCACTTCGCCAGAAAGGCATCCATGTTGCGCACCTTGAAGCCAAAATGATCCATCACTGTGGCTTGTGTGCCCATAGTCGGCGCTTTGGCGGTCAATGCCACCAGCATATTAGGAAGGCGAACAGCGGTTAGCGGGCCTTTTTCCACGACCACACCGTTAAAATGCTCAACCCAAATCTGCTTGTGTAATTCGATATCAGATACATTCAGGTGCACGTGTCCATAGGTGAGACCGGCTGGATTGGGTGAGGCGAGTTGGGCGCTGGCAAGGCTTGAAAGCAGTGCGAGGCATAGCAGACTGGATAAAAATTTCATGGTTGAGTTTCCTGTGTTGTTCTTAGCCTAATGTTATCAGCCTAAGAATAATGGCTTGTTCGATGTGAGTCCATTGATTCACGCTTTGCCGGTAAACTTTCCCTGTGATCATTGCGCGGCTACCACACCTTCGCCAGTAGCTCATAAGAGCGCCGTCTCGCCTCGGGGTCATGGGTAATGGTAACTAACATGAGTTCATCGACCTGAAATTGTTCGGCAAGAGCCAGCAATTTTTCCTTCACCTGCTGTGCTGTGCCCACGGCTCTTTTATCCCTGTTTTCTTCGATCACGCGTAATTCTCCCTCGGAGTAGGGAAATTCAGTGGCTTCTTCGACGGAGGGAAAAGGACCCGGGTTACCCCGTAGCAAGCGAATATACCAGAGGTCACGGCTGCGGGATAAGTTTAGCGCCTGCTCTTCAGTTTCAGCGGCGATGCAGAAGATTGCCAATGCGCTGTGGGGAGCTTGCAAATTAGGGCCGGGCTGAAATCGATCGCGGTAGAGTTGGAAAATATCGGATCGAATTTTTGGATTAATAAAATAGGCGAAGTTGTAGGGTAAGCCCATAAGCGCGGCCAGCTGCGCGCTGTCTTCACTGGAGCCTAACATCCAAAGCTCGGGAGGAATATCAACCCTGGGAAAGGCGCGGGCGTTTTCCATGCCTTGGGTTCGTGGATCCGTATCGTTTAGCAGCGCCTGAAGATCCGCGACCATATTTGGAAAGTGTTCCGGTCCAACCCGGGATCCGTAGCGTATGGCTGCCGCGGTAAACGGATCGGTACCCGGTGCTCTTCCCACACCGAGATCGACTCTGCCCGGATACAGTGTCTGCAACAGCTTGAAATTCTCCGCCACTTTGTAAGGGCTGTAATGCGGCAGCATCACGCCGCCGGAGCCGATGCGAATATTTTTGGTTTCCGCGCCCAATCTGCCTAATAGAACTTCCGGAGAACAACCCGCCAGAGCATCGGATGCATGATGTTCTGCAACCCAATACCGATAGTAGGCCAATTCATCGCATAATCGTGCAAGCTGTATGGTTTCCTGCAATGCTTCGAAGGGATTGCTACCACTGCGTACGGGAGACTGATCCAGCACCGAGAGTTTAATTTTGTTGCTTCGTTTATTGATTTTTATGTACTCGAAGGATTATCGGAAGAGCTCAGAGTATAAACTATTTCTTCTGATCAATAGTTTTTACTCTGACCCCGAGGTATCCCCACAAAATTCCAATGGTTCGCGTTAGATTTTATTAGGGTTTTATGTGGCCTGCACGCGAAGCCGAGTCGGTGAGTCTTTTTGCGCACGGCCATCTATCCTTCAATTTAACCAGCGCTGCGGAACTACATTCCTCCAGAAAGATCTTCGAAGCTGAGAAGATTCATGTTGCTTTTTAGGAAAGAGACTACGGACAGTTGGTTCTCCTTCGGCTCAGACAGTCCTCGCTTAATCTGGCTAAATTGAAGGATAGAAACATGGCCTGATTGTGCGCAAAGAGACTCACCGACTCGACTCCACTCAATTAAGTGAACACGGCTGGTCTTTTTATTTCTATAAGTGTTCCCATTTTCAATCCGCAATTCAGGCGCCGAGAAAATATTATTTCGTGGGGATATCTCAGACTCGGATCCTTTCTCACTGGCCCTTATCAATGCCTAGTCTATGATGGCCTGATAGATGCCGCTACGAAGTTTCGCATAGTCATCCAGGCCAGTGACCGGGATAAAGCGGTTGACATAAATTGGAGCCTGGCGCATCATGCCGCCCCTATGAATACACGATTTTACTTTTGGTGGCTAGCTAACGCGGGTTGCCAGGAGAAACAGTTCTAGTTTTCTTCTTTGGCCGCCCAGGGTTGTGGCGGTCTATTGTTCCAAAAAAAATCTTTCATCGCCATAACACTAGCCGGTCATACGGGTTACGAGGTTATAGGCAATGCAGACAAATACTCAAATTCAATATAAGTGTGCCAGTGGTGTTCAGGTGCGGCGTTCTGCTGTGCAACTGGATTACCAGACTGCCGTGGATCAGCTTGCGGCTTCATTGGATCACTCTCCAGGGGTTTTGCTGGCTTCCAGCTTCGAATTTCCCGGCAGATACACGCGCTGGGACATTGGTTTCGTTAATCCACCGCTGCAATTTATTGGTCGCGGCAATAGCCTCGAGATTAAGGCCTTAAATATTCGCGGCGAAATTTTGCTGCCGGAAATTTATCGCGCGTTACAGGACTGTAAAGCAATCGAACAACTCGATGGTGCGCCGCAAAGCATAAGCTTGTCGCTGGTAACAAAAAGTGAAGAATTCAGCGAAGAGTTGCGCAGTCGAAAGGCGAGCTTGTTTTCCGTTTTGCGCGAGGTCATCGCCTGCTTTGCCAGTGCAAGTGATCCTTACCTTGGATTATATGGCGCGTTTGGCTATGACCTTACTTTTCAGTTTGAAGATGTTATTCGTTACCAGACACGAAATGCCGAGGATAGAGATTTGGTGCTGTATCTGCCAGATCAAATTATTGTCGCCGATCATCGTGTCGGAAAAACGATTTGCTATAACTATGAATTTGTCTGTCGCGGATGGGATGCTGAAAAATTTACTGAAACAACCGGTGGGTTTCGCCGCAGTGGGGTAAAAAGCCCCTACGTCCCGGCGCTTCATACTGCGCAGGATTGCGATCATAAAGCGGGTGAATTTGTTGAGCGGGTAGAACAGGCCCTGGAGTATTTTCGCCGCGGAGATTTGTTCGAAGTAGTTCCCGGACAAACGTTTTATGAACCCTGCAAGGATAGTCCTGCTACGGTGTTTCAACGACTAAAGGAAAACAATCCCTCACCCTACGGGGCGTTGATGAATCTCGGGGAACAGGAATATCTGGTGGCCGCATCACCAGAAATGTTTGTGCGCGTCGATGGCAGGCAGATAGAAACCTGTCCGATTTCCGGCACCATTAAAAGAGGTGACGATGCCATCGGTGACGCAACGCAGATTAAGACCTTGTTGAATTCTGCCAAGGACGAGTCTGAATTGTCGATGTGCACCGATGTCGATAGAAATGACAAGTCTCGCGTTTGTGAACCGGGCTCGGTAAGAGTCGTTGGGCGCAGACAGATCGAGATGTATTCGCGCTTGATTCATACGGTGGATCATGTAAAGGGGTACATGAAAGCAGAGTTCGATGCATTGGATGGATTTCTGGCCCATACCTGGGCTGTGACCGTGACCGGCGCGCCAAAACTTGCCGCAATGCAATTCATCGAACAGCAGGAGAAATCGCCCAGACACTGGTATGGCGGCGCTATAGGCCATATCGGATTCGATGGAAATTTAAACACCGGCTTAACCTTGCGTACTATTCGGGTTAAAGAGGGCGTAGCTCAGATCAGAGCAGGTGCTACCTTATTAATCGATTCCGATCCGGTAGAAGAAGAGAAAGAAACCCGACTAAAGGCATCGGCATTAATCGATGCGGTGCGCGGTCAGATTAAATCAGGGCAGGGTAAATCAGGGCAGGGTCAAGGCGCTGAAGTTTTTAGCTGTGAAGATGGCCTCGGTATCAAAGCCTTGATGGTAGATCATCAGGATTCCTTCGTTCACAATCTCGCCGCCTACTTCCGGCAGTGCTCAGTTGAACTCACTACTCTGCGACCAGAAGCGGCTCGCAAGTACCTGAAAGATCAGCGAGTCGATTTATTGATTCTGTCTCCTGGGCCATCGACGCCTGAGCATTTTGCGATGAAGGCCACGATTGACATGGCGCTGGCACAAGGCATTCCGATTTTTGGAGTCTGTTTGGGCCTGCAGGGCATCGTTGAATATTTCGGTGGCGACTTGACCCAGCTGGGATATCCGATGCACGGTAAACAATCCCTGATTACTCACCAAGGAAGCGCGCTGTTTGCCGGGATTGCCAGTGAGTTCTCTGCCGGTAGATATCATTCGCTGATCGCTAAAACTGTACCCGCTTGCCTGCGGGTAACAGCAATAAGCGAAGACAATTCCGTAATGGCGATTGAGCATCAGAGTTTACCCATTCAGGCGGTTCAATTTCATCCTGAATCAATCATGAGTCTGGAAAACCAGACTGGTCATCGGCTTATACAAAATGTAGTGGCGGGAGTTGCTAAATTGAAATTGATGCAGGAGGCTGTTTAACAGGGTCTCATGGCATTTCGTTTGTAAACCAGTTGGCTAATCGCAAGCCGGCGAGTTGAATGCGTCGTGTAGCGCTACTCTGCATCTGCTGCACATAGGCAGAATCCAGCGGGATACTATTTATGCGCCGGTCTTGAATTTGTGCCGCGGTAATTTCACGGCGTATAGCGCTCGAATAAACTTGCCTGTGCAGAATCTCCCGACTCTCGTTCAACCACAGCGACCAGTCAGATTTTGCGGGGCTAATAGTGGAACTACGATTCACCGACGGCGCTTGCAAAAATGCCTGTAGATGAAATGCCAGACCCTCGCCAGTGAGTGCTCGGTCCCAGCGGGCGTGTAGATTTCCGTCATCGGTGGCAATGCCATTGCCACCCCGATCTCCCTGGGGAAACAGTTTTTCGGAATACAGCGAACCGGCATGCAAGGGTTGATGGATATCGGCCATCAAGTGCAGCACCCAGCACAGCGCGACGGCCCTGATCGCAGGCGATGTTTCGCTATTGGCCAGCAGTCGCGTATTGAAGTCCAGCGCCGTCATCACATTGTGAATCTGGGCTGGACTGCGAATGGCGGCAGCAGGCTCGCCGTTGATGGCGGCAAAACTGTCGATGTCCAGATAGACATTGCCCTGGGTCTGGGCGGCATCGCGAAGCCAGGCGCCATCGATAAAGTGCCAGGGGGGTCGATTAAATTCTTCTCGTTCTTGAGCCGGTAAGCGGCGCGCCAAATCAGGCCAATAGGAAGCCTGTCCTAACAGCCATTGCAAACGTGTTGCATCGTCGGCCTGGGCGAGGGTAGACGGCATGGCATCGATGAAGTCTTGTTGAAAGCGAGGATGTTGCCGCAGGATATTTAAAAGTTGAGCTTTCTTTTCATCGCCAAGCAAACTCAGTGCAATTGAAGTCGCCAGCCGATGACCTACCGAATCCCAGGCCGATGCAGTTTGTGAGGCCGCAATCAGTATCAACAGCAGCAAACAACAACACAGTTTTTTCATGAATTTCTCATCAATGAAAGATCGCGAGCGAGTAGAGCGAGTAAAGAGTAGAGAGTAGAGAGTAGAGAGTAAAGAGTAAAGAAAGTGTAGCAGCGAATAGACAGTTTACGCTCAGGCGGCTTGTTTCAGACTTCCAGCCACTCGGCACGCACTGCATCTTCCCCCATAAGGCTGTCAGCCGTGCCCTCATACACAATTTTGCCGTGACCCATGACATACAGGCGATGGGAGATCTTCAAGGCGATCGAGAGTTTTTGTTCGACTAACAAGATGGCAACGCCGCGCCTGGCGATCTCCTGCAACAGGTTTGCAACTTGTTCAACAATTTTTGGCGCCAGGCCTTCCGTAGGCTCGTCGATCATGATCATGTCCGGGTCGCCCATCAGGGTTCGGCACATGCACAACATCTGTTGTTCGCCGCCGCTAAGCACACCCCCCTCCACATCGGCCCTTTCGCCAAGATTGGGAAACATTCTGAACATTTCATCGATAGTCCAGCGACCCTGTGTCTGGGTGGATTTCATTCCCAGGATCAAATTTTGTCGTACCGTGAGCGAAGGGAAGATGTCACGATTTTCAGGAACATAACCCAGGCCCAGATGGGCGATTTCAAAACTCTCCTTGCCGGCTATTTCCAGGCCCTTAAATTTAATCGAGCCCTGGGGCGCAACTTCTCCCATAATCGTTTTCACGGTGGTCGATCGGCCAACACCATTACGACCTAGCAGGCTGACTATCTCACCTTTTTGCACGTTAAAATTGACGCCTTGCAAAATATGGCTCTTGCCATAGTAGGCATGTAGATTACTCACCTCAAGCACTGGTCACCACCTCCCCAAGATAGGCTTCCTGAACTTTCGGGTTGGCGCGTATATTTTCTGGCGTGTCGGTGGCGATTATTTCCCCGTACACCAGCACGGAAATTCTATCGGCAACATCAAACACAATACTCATATCATGTTCCACCATGATCAGGGTTTTGCCTTCGGTGATGCGTCGTATCAGTTCTACTGCGTTTTCAGCCTCGCTGTGGCTCATGCCGGCAACCGGTTCATCCAACATGACCAATTCGGCACCACTTGCAATTGCAATGCCCAACTCCAGCGCGCGTTGCTGTGCGTAGGCCAGTTCGCCAGAGGGAAACAAGGCCTTGTCTTTAAGTCCAATTTGCTCCAGTACATGCATGGTTTTTTCGTTAAGTTCAGTTTGCTTGCCGAGTAGATGCCAGAATGAATATCCATATCCATTGGACCATAGCAGGGCGCAACGCACATTCTCGAAGACATTCAGGCGCGGGAAAATATTGGTTACCTGGAAACTGCGGGCTAAGCCTAATCGGGCTATTTCGTATGGGGGTTTGTTTTGTATTTCTGCGCCATTGAAGTTTATTGTGCCAGCTGTCACATTATAGCGACCGCTTATCAGATGAAATAGAGTCGATTTTCCGGCGCCATTGGGGCCGATGATCGCATGTTTCTCACCTTCTTTGATGTCTAGCGAAACGCCGCGAATAATTTCGCTTACACCGAAATTTTTGCGTACATCTTTGAGGGTGAGAATGCTCATGATTCAGTTTTCTCGCTAGCGGGAATTGCGTTAGCTGACTCCCAGGCGTCACGAAGCTGCGGCAAGGATCGGCGAGTGGCATAAAATGCTGCCACGGCAATAGTTATAGCCACTATCCAGGTCAGTGCTGCATCTGTAGCGAGTTGCATACCGAAAAAGGAAAAACTCTGTTCCTCGGTCTGCATCATCTCAATCATTGCTACACACGTCATGGAAAACAAGAAGGCGGGAATTCCGCTTATCAGATAGGGCAGGGCGAGCTGCTTCAGATTGCCTCTTAGCCAGGCAGTCTGATGCATCATGATGAAGCCAGCAAAGCCTCTTGGTAGAAACATCACCGTGAGGATAAACATAATGCCCAGATACAGCATCCACAGTTCTGAATAGTTGCTCAGCAGTGAATTCATCAGGGTGAGAATTACCGCGCCAATGATTGGGCCGATGAAATAACCCAGGCCGCCAATGTAGGCCATGAGCAGTACGCGGCCAGAGGTAATCGCATTCAGGTTTTCTTCTGTTATAAATTCATAATTGAGCGCGAAAAGCCCGCCAGCGATGCCGGCAAACAGGCCGGAGGCGCAGAAGGAAATAAATCGAACCCGGCGTGCGCTGTACCCAATAAACTCCGCGCGTTCTGGATTTTCGCGCACGGCATTCGCCATTCGCCCCGCTGGAGTTTGCGTAAACAGATACATAAATACAGTGGCAATGAACACCCATATTGCCGCCAAATAATAGATCTCCAGGTCCTGGGCGAAGTCGACGCCGAAAAATAGTGGGCCGAACGTGCGGTCGCCGCTTATACCCGCTTCGCCACCGAAGAAATCGGTGAAGATAAGTGATGTTGCGGCGATCAGTTCGCCAATACCTAAAGAGATCATGGCGAAAATAGTGCCTGCTTTGCGGGTAGAGAAGCTGCCTATAAAAATAGCCGCGAGCAAGCCTATGACACCACCGATGAGGGGAATGAAAAGGATCGAAAAATAGACTGTTTCAAACTCAATCAATATCAGCGCGTGTACTGCCAGAAAGCCTCCCAAACCGAAATACACAGCATGCCCAAATGACAACATTCCGCCTTGTCCCAGCAACATGTTGTAACTGAGGGAAAAGACGATGGCGATCGCCATCTGATTGAAGATCGATATCGCCAGAATTGAATCGAAGAATTGTGGCAAGGCGAGCAGGACTATCAGGTAGCCAATCCAGACGGAGAGTTTTTTAATCATCCCCATTATTCTTCTCGCTTGCCCAATAGTCCGGTGGGTCTGAAGATCAATACCAGAACCAATAAAAGGAATGGCAGTATTGGTGCCACTTGGGGCAGTGTGAGGGTCCATAGATCATTAAGTGGATGACTGGATTCGAATGAAACACCGATGAGGTTGAGTAGCTCGGGCATGCCCACGTCTGAGGCAATGGCATAGGATTGCAATAAACCAATCAGCAGCGAGGCGATAAAGGCTCCCGCTAATGAGCCCAGACCCCCGATGACCACGATTACAAAAACGATGCTGCCTAATACCGCGGCCATACCAGGAAAGGTAGTCAGCACGGGACCCGCAATGACCCCGGCCAATCCGGCAAGCGCCGTGCCGACGCCAAATACCCCCATGAAAATGAGCGGCACATTGTGCCCCAGATTCGCCACCGTGTTGGGGTGTGTTATCGCCGCCTGAATAATAATGCCGATGCGACTGCGGGTAAGCACACGGTACAGGCAGATGAAGATACCCAGGGATATGGCAATCATGAATCCTCGATAGGCTGAGAACTCCTGACCGAAGAGTGTGAACAGCGGAAAATCGAGAATATCGGGCGACTGATAATTTTTGGTGTCACGGCCCCAGATAAACTGGATGGCTTCCTCGACCAGGAAGGCTAGGCCGAACGTAAATACCAGTTCCGCGACGTGACCGGATTTATGCACACGGCGTAGGCCATAGCGTTCTACTAATGCACCAACGGAGCCAACAATGAGCGGGGCAAAAATCAGCCCAGCCCAAAACCCCAGATACTGACTAATGGAAAAGGCAAAGTAGGCGCCGAGCATATAGAAGCTGGCATGAGCAAAGTTAAGCACACCCATCATGCTGAAGATCAGGGTCAGTCCGCTGGCCAGCATGAACAGTAGCAGGCCAGTTACCAGACCATTGAGGGTGGCGAATATGAGGACTTCTAACATGGTTGTTTTAGTAGTTCTGAATTCTCAGTAGCGATGAGCTTAAGATCCCTGTTTTCGAGAGCGCCAGGCGCCGTTTAACGACGCGGTCGCTGCATCTGGCAACTGGACTCGACGATGGTTTCTTCGGCGGGCACATGGTATTCGCTGAGCAGGCCAAAACCGGAATTATCGGCGTCGAATTCAACCCCTTCGTCAGTATGCACAGAGACATGCAAGGACTGGAAAATTTGATGGTCGCTGCCGCGCATCCAGAGTTCTTCGCCACTCATGTTGGTGAAGCGCATATCTTCAAGCGCCAAGGCAATAGTATAGGGATCGGTACTCTGAGTTTCTTCCATGGCAGTGACCATCATCTGCAGGGCGTTGACTATGCGTTGCTGGGTGACGTCGTTATTGGGGTTCTTTGCCTTAAAGGCGCGAATAAAGTCTTTTCTGGTTTCAGTTGGAATGGGATTAGAGGATTCATTGTGCACCAGTCGGATCAGGTTTTTTCCGTCTTCACCCAAGGTGGCGGTGATTCCATCGTAGGCCGCATAAAAAGTGTACACGGGTATTTCCAATCCGGAATCAATGATAGAGCGCGCCAGAGAAACCATGTCGGCGCCAAAGTTTCCGGTGATCACGGCATCGGCACCGGATGAAACAATTTTTGTGACATAAGGCGTGAAGTCCTTAACCTGTCCGATCGGATGAAACTCGTTGCCGACGATTTCTATGTCTGGACGTTTTTCATTTAACAAGCGAATCGATGTGTCTGCGACTACATGGCCAAAGGAATAATCCTGGCCGATGATATACATGCTCTTGATATCTTGATTTTGCGCAATATAGTCTGTTAGCACGTTTAGTTTCATCACCGCGTGAGCGTCGAATCGAAAATGCCAAAAGCTGCAATCCTCTTCGGTAAGAGCCGGGTCAACCGCCGAATAATTAATTTGTAGCACTTCCATTTCGGGATTGCGTCGATTATGTCGCGCAATCGTGGTGCTCAGGGTGTTGGCTACGGCCGAGCTATTGCCCTGGAAAATAATTTGCAGCCCGTCGCTAACCGCGCGTCTGAATTGCAATTGCGTGTCGGTCGGACTTTGCTTGTTATCCAGTGGAACGATCTCGATCATGCGGCCACCGAGTATTCCGCCCTTGGAGTTGTACAAATAATCGGCGGCGAATTGCAGGATTTTCAAACCGCTGGTGCCGATGGAGGCAAAGGTGCCGGAAAGAGGGTCCATAAAGGCGATGCGTACTGGTTCTTGCGCCTGGCTGGCAGTGCTCAGAGAGAGCAGGCTCACCAACAGTAAGCCATTCAATCTAAAGGAGAATATTTTACTTTTCATGGGCAATATCTTTGTTTTTTTATTAATAATCCGTACTCAGGCAGAGGGAACGGAGCGAAACTTGACAGTAACCTAGAGTCTCACCTGAATCAAGAACCCGCCACCGCTTTGCGTCGAGACGATGAATATCCCTGATTGTTGCAGAACGAGGCGCTTTACCGTGGCAGAATTCAGGCCTCGGGGAATTGAATGAGAACCCGGATTTGTCGCTTAACGGCAACAGCCGCGCTGGGTTTGGGTTTTGTAGTGAGTGGGGTTGCAGCTAGACCCCGGTTCCCCGAGCACATTCTGGTGTGCGTCGGCGCGTGGCTGTGTTTAACTTACTTCGGGTGAATCACTCTCTTGTCTGGAATTCCATGTTGAAAATAGTAGAGTCGGAAATTGAGTTCAGCGCTATCCGCGCCAGTGGTCCGGGTGGGCAGAATGTGAATAAAGTATCGACTGCCGTGCAGCTTCGATTTGATATTCATCGTTCAAGCTTGCCGCAAACAACCAAAGACCGACTGATGAAATATTCTGATCGCCGGATTAACAAAGAAGGCGCCATTGTTATTAAAGCCCAACGTTTTCGAAGTCAGGACAAAAACAAACAAGATGCTATTGATCGATTGCATAAATTGGTAGCCGAGGGGTCGAAAGTAGAACAAAAACGAATCGCAACCAGACCGGGCAGAGCGGCAAAAGAGCGAAGGCTAAAAGAAAAGAAAAGATTGGGTGACAAGAAGGTCCGCCGAGGCAATATCGGCTCACTGGATCAGTAAGCTAAGAGGGATTCACTGTGGTGATCAAAAGCATTTCACATATCACCGTTTATGTTAGCGATCAGGACCAGGCTCTGCGTTGGTATCAGAATAATCTGGGCTTCGAGGTTTGTATGGACAACGATGTAATGCTTCCCGGTAAGCGTTGGTTAACCGTCTGCCCTGCCGGCAATCAGGCACTACAATTTGTATTAGTGTTGGCGAGTAACGAAGAAGAGCAAAGCCGAGTGGGCAATAATCTTATGACCGTGTTGGCGAGTAATGATTGTATCGGTGATATGGCTACCCTGGCTCGGCAAGAAGTTGAAATTGTCGGTCCACCGGAAGAAATGCCCTGGGGTATATCGGGTATTATTCGGGATTTATACGGCAATCCTTATAATTTGGTAGGCCCACGGTAGATTGATTCACTTTTAATTAAAAACAAGCAAGCTGAAAGGCTGGTAGGGAGGTCTGTGAGTAGTCTCTGGGCCTGATAACAGCGAAGAAATGCAATATAGTAGCTGCTAGGAATTTAGTTCTATACAATCATTTCGGAATAATAATAATCGTCAAAGGAATAAGCTAATGAAAAAATCACTCGCGATATTTGGCCTGGTGCTGCTTGCCGGCAACTCGATCCAGGTTCTTGCTCAGACCATCAGCCCTGCAGCGGCGCAGTTGGCGCTCGAGGCGCGCACCCCACAGATCAATGTCATTGAGGAAATTCTACCGCTACGCATCCCGGGCCATACCCTGGGTGAGACCGAGGGCGTGGCGATGAATAAGGACGGCCATCTGTTCGTCTATTCGCGCACCGGCTTTAGCGGCTCCTCGCGCGGAGGCAATGCAGCCAAGCTGTTTGAGTTCGACCAGAATTTTAATTATGTAAAGGAATGGATTCCCGATTCCTATGGCGAGTCGTTTGCCCATGTAGTGCGCGTCGATCCGGAGCAAAATGTCTGGGTTGTGGACGAAGGCTCCAACACGGTAATCAAGGTGGACCCGACCGGCCTGATACAGATGGTTTTGGGTCGCAAGCCGGAATCCCTCGACTGGTGGGAAGAGTTTGTTGAGCAGGGCGACACGGACACAGACCTGCATCCGGAGGGCAGAATGGGCACCTTTAACCGTCCGACGGACGTCGCCTGGGGCCCGGACGGCAGCATTTTTGTCAGCGACGGCTACAACAACTCGCGCGTGGTCAAGATCTCCAAGGACGGTGTCTGGGAGAAGACCTTCGGCACCTTTGGCGATGGCGACGGCCAGATGCGCACCCCGCACGGGATCGCGGCAGGCTATGGTCATGTCTATGTCGCGGACCGCGGCAATCGCCGTATTCAGGTGTTCGACTACGACCTGAACTTCGAGAGATACATCACCAATATCGGCGCGCCCTGGACCGTACAGGTGACGCCAAAATATATCTATAGCGGTGACGGTAATGGCAAGATATATCGTCTCGACCATGAAGGCAACCTGCTGGGTTGGGCCCAGACCAGTCTGGGACAGGGCCAGACCGGATGCCTGATTCACTCCCTCGAGGCCGTAAGTGATACCGTCCTCTACAAGGGCGCCTGCTCCTTGTGGAATGTTGAAAAATTCACCTTTCCTGAGTAACCCCGAAGGGGTCAGATGCAGTCTGGCATTTCAAGACAGTATCTGACTCCATCTCAAAGTGAATGTCAGCTTCTGGTTGTGAGTTCAATTGGTCAGCGCAACACACTACTATTGTAAGTAAAAGGTGGAGTGCTGCATCATGGTTTATCGAACCCGACTGAAATACACAGATTCAATGAAGTCCTTTATTTGGGACCGATACGGGCAAGCTGTTCGAGGAACTCAAGAGACGCAAGGTCTTTCGAGTGGCCGCGGTGTATGCTCTGGTGGCCTGAGTGCTAATACAGAATAGGGATAATTGAGATGATGCGTGCGTTGAAAATCGGTTTGCTGGTGGTCGTAGCCCTCGTTGTCATATCACTCCTGACACTGCGCGTAACCGGCCTAGAGCCCCAATACATCGATCCCCGTAGTGAAGCGTTTGCCGAGAACGGCCGGAGTTCCTCTCCGGGATTGTGGCTCACAGGGGAGGTCGTGCGTGAATCAGTGCCGAATTGGGACTGGGTCAACGACGTCAACGACCCGATCCGTGGAAACACGATAATGCTCGAGACTCGTACCTCGTATGGGATCCCCCACTCGGTCATGATTAACCTTACCGCCCGCGGCGACAAACTCTACATTGGTGGAAGCGAACAAGATTCCAGACTACAAAAGGAGTTCCCCGACTCAAAAGCGTGGTGGGCTAACATCGAACGCGATCCGCGCGTACGCATGAAAATCGACGGAAAGATCTACGAAATGACGGTAGCATTGATTGCCGATCGAGCCGAAGTTGCCCAATTAATTGGCAGGGACCCCGTTACGAAAGTAATGGCTGCAGACGGGAAGGAACAGATCACCGGGGTGAGGCACTACTGGCGCGTTTACCAGCGAAACATCCCAGAGTATGGGGACGGCTCGCATTGAGATCGAGTAAAGGATTAGATAGATGAAATATCGGGCTCTGGTCAGCATCACCTTATTATTCCTGCTCTTTAATCAGGGGGTGCAGGCGCAGGATTCGCTGGTCAGTGCTGAATCCAGTTTTAGGTACATTGCCACGACTCTGGATAAATTTCGTGCCACTGGCAGGCTGGTCAATAATCCCGGAATAGACGGCGCGGATCTGGAGCACTTTATTGCCTTGCTGGATGATTTCTATCAGCAGTTCAGTCAGGGTTTCAACAGCGACAGTGCCATGTGTCAGTTTTATAGAGATCCCGAGAATGGCAGGATGACAATAGAACAGCGAGCGGAATTAAGTTTCAGTTATTTGCGGGAGATTGGCGCGCGGCTTGAGCGTTATATTTCTATCGATGAGGATTTTCAGCTTGCGCTGGAACAACAATTTGGCAGTATCTTGTTGCGCAATATCACGGCAGCTAAAGCGACTGCAATCAGCAATCAACGGCTGCCATCATCGAATTTCGATGAGGCAGCGATGATTAATTTTGCCGACACGATGTGTGACTAAGCACTAATAAACTTCAAATAATCCAGCCGCTCCCATACCGCCGCCCACACACATGGTACAGACAACGTATTTGGCACCGCGCCGCTTACCTTCGATCAATGCGTGTCCCACCATGCGCGCGCCACTCATGCCATAGGGGTGACCTATGGAGATAGCACCACCATTGACGTTAAGTAATTCATTGGGAATGCCCAGTGTGTCCCGACAATAGATTACTTGCACGGCAAAGGCTTCATTCAGTTCCCATAAGCCGATATCGTCCATTTTCAAATTATTACGCGCCAGCAGTTTGGGTATGGCGAACACCGGACCGATTCCCATCTCATCCGGTTCCAGACCCGCGACCGCCATGCCACGGTAGGCGCCCAGAGGCTGCAAGCCTTTCTGCTCGGCGAGTTTGCTGTCCATGATGACCGAAGCCGAGGCGCCGTCGGAGAGTTGACTGGCATTGCCGGGGGTTATTACGCCGCCTTCGAATACAGGCTTTAGTCCCTGCAAGCCTTCCAGGGTAGTAGTCGGACGATTACCTTCATCCTTCTCCAGTAGCGTGTCATGAACACTTTGCTGTTTGCTTTCTTTGTCCATGAACAGCATCTTCGATGGCATAGCAACGATTTCATCATCGAATGCCCCGGCTTGCTGCGCCGCCGCCGTTCTCTGCTGGCTCTGAAAGCTATACTCATCCTGTAAATCTCTGGAGATGTTGTAACGCTTGGCGACTATTTCTGCGGTCTGTAACATCGACATATACGCGTGTTCGGATTTGGCGATGACGCCGGGGTCCTGTGCGCGATAAGCATTGCGATGCTCATTTTGCACCAGGGAGATGGATTCCAGACCGCCACCTACAACGATAGGCATACCATCATGGATTACTTGTTTGGCGGCGGTGGCGATTGCCATCATGCCCGAGGCGCATTGTCGGTCCATGCTCATGCCGCCGACGGAGCTTGGCAAGCCTGCCGCTACGCCAGCTGTGCGTCCAATATTCTGGCCCGATGAACCCTGCTGCATGGCGCAACCCATTATCACATCGTCTATTTCGCCCGGGTCGATGCCCGCACGCTTAACCGCTTCTGCGATAGCATGACCACCCAGGCTTGGTGCATCGGTGTCATTAAAGGCGCCGCGATAGGCCTTGCCTATCGGCGTTCTGGCGGTGGATACAATTACTGCTTCTTTAGTCATTCCAATCTCCATCATTACAACAATTTAATTTTCTCAGGCCTGGCACTAGCGGGCTCGACAGTCTTACTCTGTCTGGGCTTTCTGCGTTTGATCGCAAACCTGTTTTTCGAAAATCTATTTTTCGCAAATCTATTTTTCGCAAATCAATGCGAAAATAGCGTCGATCGAATCTCTGGCCAGTTCGACCATCTCCGCATCCGTGCGATCCTGAATGGGATGGGGAACGAAGACACTTGCCGGTTTAATGCCGAGGGATTTTCCCTGCGCCGCCGCCGCTTCAACAAATTCACAGGAAGCGATAAATCCCGAAGGGAGTCCTCTGCTTTCCAGGTTCATGATGTCATGCAAACTGCACGAGGTACATGAGCCTCAGTCGGCGAGGCCTTCAATGACAGCGTCACATTCCACGCCTATTTGCTGAGTAAGTGCCGCGGGTGCTGTTCGGGCGAACGTTGGCTTGGCGTAGCGCTTTACTATGGCGCCGGCTGCTTCTAAATGTTTCTGTACTTCGTCGAGCAGCTCTTTGCCGCGTGGCTTGGAGATATCGAGTAGTCCGATTGTTGCTCCTGCGAGAGTTGCGAGTCTGGGCAACAACTGGCGCTCAGAGGGTTGCAGTTCCGCAGTCGGGTCTAGCAGGCATGTTTGACTGGTCATGTTTTTCTCTCTTTTTTCTATCGATTGGCCGGTTTTAAATTTAAAGGGTTCAATTTCTGTTGGTGTTGGGTATTGATTCTATTCTATCGATTAATATTGTTTTGAATTCGACTGATTCAACTTCTATTTGTCTTTAGTATTGGTTCTGATTCTCTATTCTATCCATTAGTCTTGTGTTGAATTCGACTGATTCAACTTCTATTTGTCTTTCATTTTTGTTCTGTTCTATTCTATCTTTTGTGAAACCAGTTGACTGCCTCGTTCCCCTGCGGCTACCCAGCCAGCAATAATTGCCGAGAACAAACCGGCGCTGCCGCCGGTGGTAACAATGTGCAAACCATCGTCTCTAAATTTATTCAACAGCGTATCTTTGAATTGAATCGGCATGCCTTCGGAAATGCCATGCGCTCCGCGAACAACTTCGGCGCCGGGTATTGTTAATTCCTTATAGAGGGCTTCACGAAGATCGGATTTCGACCAACCGCCCAGACGAAATACGCGACGATGCTCCGGGCTAACGACTAAAATTGCATCCGCGAGGCCGTACCATTTTGTATTGACTATAGCTCGCAAACTATTCGCCATGGTTTTTGCTAAAGACTCTGGCGTACGAGACTGTTGATCGACAATGGCTTGCAGACCATCTCCGGCGAACAGACTGATGACAGAGTCCTTGCGCTGATAGCCTCGATCCATTGCCAGACTGGGCCAGTCTTCATCGGATTCATCTTCGGCAAAGCAGAAAGTGAATTTGCCCGGGTTTCCCATGGTCGCCCGATCGATGCCCCCTGGTACCCCGCCGCCCACATTGCGTATCAATAGCTGCAACGCGCGACCGATGGTGGCATTGGCCCGATTGCCTTGTCCAAGCGCGTTAACGCCTGAGTTCATGCCAATCTGTTTGGCGATCGGTCCGCTGACGACCATTACCGGCGATGAAAAATAGGTGGTACACAACAGGCCGTGCATGCAGAAGGGGTCTTGTAAGGCTGCCTCAACAGAGGCGATAACGACGGGGAAATATTCCGGCTTGCAGCCAGCCATTACCGCATTGATTGCCAGTTTTTCAATGCTACAGGGGACATTGTCGGGTGGAATATTGCCCAGCAGATCATCGGCATTTCGATCAGTGCCATTCAGCATCCTCATTACCCGCAGGGGAGTCGGCGGCACCACGGGCAGGCCATCACTCCAGCCACGATCGAAACAGGCCTCCATAATGTCTTCGGC
>JABMOK010000187.1 GCA_013204155.1 Pseudohongiella sp.
AATCATCATGTAAAACGGTGGCCTTGAAGATGTATTCGTCCGCATCCTGAGCCCAGACAGTTGGAAAATCCAGGATTGGGCTGGCAAGCTGTACCCGTATATTGGCTTCTATCGCCGATTTTGCCACCTAGTCTGGATAAAAATACATATCGGCGAAGCAGGTTGTGCCAGCCCTAATCATTTCGGCAATGGCAAGACTCGCACCCTGCTGAACGAACCGGGCGTTGACAAACTTACTCTCCAGCGGCCAGATTCTTTCCTCCAGCCATTGTTTAAGCGGAATATCATCAGCAATGCCCCGAAACAGAGACATTGCTGAATGGCCGTGGGCATTTATCAGGCCAGGAATAATCGCATGACTCATCAGGCGCACAATTTGTCTGGCGGAAACGCTCTTTTCAGCAATATCGCTGTGGAGAATTGCAACTATTTTCTTCGCACGGATAGCGATGCAATGGTCTTCCAATACAGTCCCTTCAGGCACAACTGGAATAAGCCACTTTGCATGAATTAACAGATCGGCTTCGATATTGTTTTCGGCGTTCATTTCAAGCGCTTCTCGGCGGCGTTTAAGACCGGCATTGAGGAAAAGACGGCCCGCGATTATACCTAGAAAATTGCAAAAAAGCGCCCCTCGGAGCGCATCGATAAAGCGCTTGGAAATAGTTGATAAAACGGGAGATTTTAATAGCTAAAAAAGGTCAATTGGCTGTCTTTGAACAGCCATTTAATGCTACACTTGCGAGCTTGTATGAGGCGAGATTTTGACCTTGTTTTTAGCCTGAAATTTAGCCTTTAAAAAGCGCACAACCTCTCGCCAAGATAATGAGTGGATTTGCAAATACCTTGTCCTTTTTTGCAGCAAATTATGCCAAAAACCATGCCGCCTTATTGTTATTCCCCTTCTAGGAAATAGTTAGTCTATGACTGAGTTTGCCCAACAGGTTTTACCTGTCGCATTAGAAAGCGAAATGCGTGAGTCTTATCTTGCCTATGCAATGAGTGTCATTGTTGGCAGAGCGCTGCCGGATGCGAGGGACGGATTGAAGCCCGTACATCGTCGCGTATTGTTCGCGATGAGCGTGCTGTCAAATGATTATAACAAGCCTTATAAAAAATCGGCTCGCATCGTCGGCGATGTAATCGGTAAGTATCATCCCCATGGCGATAGCGCTGTATACGACACTATAGTGCGCATGGCACAGGACTTCTCTCTCAGATACCCCTTGATTGACGGGCAGGGAAATTTTGGATCCATCGATGGCGATTCGGCGGCCGCTATGCGATACACAGAAATCCGCATGGCCAAGATTGCACATGATCTGATGGCGGATTTGGACAAAGAGACCGTCAACTTTTCTCCTAACTACGATGGCTCTGAACAGATACCGGATGTAATGCCAACGCGAGTTCCAAACTTGTTGGTAAATGGTTCTTCCGGTATTGCGGTTGGCATGGCAACTAATATTCCACCGCACAATCTCACCGAAGTAATCGGTGGCGCTATAGCCTTACTTGATAATCCGGAAATCGAAATTGACGGTTTGATGGAATACATTAAGGGCCCTGATTTCCCTACGGCAGGCATCATTAATGGCAGGGCTGGCATAGTACAGGCTTATCATACTGGCAGAGGCCGCATCTATATGCGCGCCAAAGCCGAAATTATCGAAAATGAAAAAACCGGAAAACAGACCATCATCGTTCACGAAATTCCTTACCAGCTTAATAAATCGAAGCTTATTGAAAAAATTGCAGATCTGGTCAAAGAGAAAAAAATCGAGGGAATTACTGAATTGCGAGACGAGTCCGATAAGGATGGTCTGCGTGTAGTTATCGAATTGCGCAAAGGTGAAATGGGAGAAGTGGTACTCAACAACCTTTATGCACAAACTCAGATGCAGTCAGTGTTTGGCATTAATATGGTGGCTCTGGTCGATGGTCAACCACGACTGCTTAATCTGAAGCAGGCACTGGATTCCTTCATTCGACATCGACGGGAAGTTGTCTCTCGCCGCACTACTTATTTGCTGCGAAAAGCCAGAGAAAGAGGCCATACCCTCGAAGGATTGGCTGTTGCTCTCGCCAACATCGATGCAGTTATTGCCTTAATCAAAGCCTCGCCTAGCTCCGCCGAAGCAAAAGAAAAGCTTTTGCAGCGATCCTGGAAATCCGATAGCGTGCTGGAAATGCTCGGTGAAGTTGGGGCCGATGCCTGTAGGCCCCAAGGGTTGGATTCGAAGTACGGATTGAAGGGACAAGAGTATTACCTTACGCCGGAACAGGCGCAGGCGATTCTGGAATTAAGATTGCATCGCCTCACCGGGCTGGAACACGAAAAACTGATTAACGACTATCAGGAATTGCTTAAGCAGATTGCTGATTACCTGGACATCCTCGGAAATCAGCCGCGCTTATTGAGTGTAGTTCGTGAAGAGCTGGAGCAAATCAGGGAAGAATATGGCGATGCCAGGCGTACTGAAATTGTCGGCTCGCAACTTGATCTGACTATGGAAGATTTGATCTCTGAAGAAGATCGAGTAGTCACCATTTCAAGAACAGGCTATGCCAAGACTCAACCTCTTGCCGACTATACCGCGCAGAAACGTGGTGGCATGGGCAAGGCGGCGGCCGCAGTGAAAGATGAAGATATTGTTGAGCACCTGCTTATCGCAAACACGCACGATACCTTGCTCTGTTTCAGTAGTGTTGGGAAAGTATATTGGTTGAAAGTCTTTATGATTCCGATCGCGAGCCGGACTTCGAGAGGTAAACCGATCATCAATATCCTGCCGCTTCAAGAAGGAGAACGCATTACCAGTATGTTGCCGGTAAGAGACTACCTGGAAGATCGTTTTGTGTTCATGGCAACGGCCAATGGCACCGTCAAAAAGACAGCTCTTACTAATTTTGCGAGACAACGCAGTGTAGGCTTGAGAGCAATCGAATTGGATGAAGGGGATGAACTGGTCGGCACCGCAGAAACCGACGGTACAAAAGATGTCATGCTGGTTAGTAGCAGCGGCAAGATCACTCGCTTCAATGAAGGTGATGTGCGCGCCATGGGGCGTACGGCGCGTGGAGTGAAAGGGATCAAGATGGCGCCAGGCTTTCACATGATCTCCCTGATAATTCCCGATCAGGAAAAACAAATTCTTACGGTAAGTGAAAATGGTTATGGCAAACGAACTCTGACAAATGACTTTCCGGTTTACGGTCGCGGTGGCCAGGGAGTTATTGGTATGCAAGTCAGTGAGCGCAATGGAGCGGTCGTCGGAGCGGTGCAGGTGTCAGAAAGCGATGAAATTATGCTGATTTCCGACAAAGGCACTCTAGTAAGAACCCGTGTCGAGGAAGTCTCTGTTCAGGGTAGAAACACTCAGGGTGTTCGGTTAATTCGTCTTAAAGACGGAGAGAAACTGGTCGGTCTGGAACAGGTCGATGAGCCGGAAGTGTCTGCCAAGTTGGATGTCGAGTCCGAGGACGAAATCGAATCGTTTGATTCAGAATAGGATAGTTTATCTACAGGCGGTTTAAATTTTCGGGCGGCCTAAACTCTGTTTCACTAAGCACAACAACTACATCGCCGTTATAAATCTACCCAGGTCTGCTGGCTTGCTTTTTTTAATAATCTACTCAAGCAACGACAAATGAATCAACATCCTGACTCTATTCAAGACGCTAAAGTGGCGTATCTGGGACCCCAGGGAACTTATACTCATTTGGCCGCGCTACAACAATTTGGCGATGAATGCCTGCTAGTGGATTGTGCCAGTATTGATGATATTTTTGCGCTGCTTGAGAGCAGAGATGCGCGATACGGCGTGGTGCCGGTAGAGAATTCAACCGAAGGTGCAATAAACAATACGCAAGATTGCTTGATTGACTGCAATGTAAAGATCATAGCTGAGCGAATAGTACCCATCGAACATAATTTACTTGTTCCGAAAGGATTAAGCGCTTCCAATATCACCTCTATTGCCGCCCACAAGCAATCGTTGGCCCAGTGTAGAAAATGGCTGGCGGCAAATTTTCCCGCAGTGAAGCAAATAGAATGTGCGAGCAATGCGGAGGCAGCAATACTCGCCCAGGGCAGCGATAGCACCGCTGCAATTGCCGGTGAGATGGCCGCTCGTCTATACGATCTGGATATCTTAAGGTCGAAGATTCAGGATCAATCGAACAACAGCACAAGATTTTTGGTGTTGGCAGACGAAGAGACATCTCCTACCGGGAAAGATAAAACCAGCATTCTTGTGTACGCAGAAAATAAGCCAGGTTCTCTGTTTCGTGTGCTGCAGCCATTCGAAGAATTGCAGGTGAGTCTTACTAAAATTGAGACTCGGCCATCTAAGAAAGAAGCGTGGGAATATGTGTTCTTCATTGATTTTGAAGGTCATGTCGAAGATGAAAACATTATTGTCTTATTTGATAGATTACGCACGTGTACCGCCGAGATAAAAATTCTCGGCTCTTATCCTTCGTTTCAGCGCAATGTATAAACAGAATTTCTTTAATCTGGTTCTAGAAAAGTGAGCAACTCAGCGGGCAAATCTATTCTAATCATCGGCCTGGGCATGATCGGCGGATCGATCGCGCGCGGCTTGAGAAAAGTTGGGCCCGATCAGATGATACTGGCCTGTGATCAAGACCAAGAGGCTCTGGGGCAGGCAATACGGGACAAAATTATAAACGATAGTGGTTCATTTGAAATAATGTGTCCGCTCGCAGATATAATCATTATCGCATTACCGCCGCTAAGCATCGCCAGGCTGTTGCCAAAAATAGCACCGTATATAAAAGATGATGCAATAGTTACCGACGTAGCCAGTGTCAAGTCGCATATTATATCAGCGGCGGCTGAGATCGGTGAAGATTTCCTAAGTAAGTTTGTACCCGCTCATCCAATCGCCGGATCAGAGCAAAGCGGGTATCGGGCGTCTATCGACAATTTATTTGAAAGCCGCAATGTAATCATTACACCCCTGGCGACTAACAGTCCTGAGGCAGTCGCCGTGATCAACGATTTATGGCGTAGTTTAGGTGCAAATGTTCTCGGCATGAGTAGCGCCAGGCACGATGAGGTGTTGGCCGCAACGAGTCACCTTCCGCATTTGCTTGCTTATGCGATCGTCGATGTGCTGGCGAAACAAGAGCAGAGTGAGGATATTTTTCGTTATGCGGCAGGAGGCTTTGCAGATTTTAGTCGGCTTGCATCCAGTGACGCCAAAATGTGGTCTGACATATTCATAGCCAACGCGGATGCAACTGAACGAGTATTGGATGACTATATTAAAAATTTGCTGACGCTAAAAAAGGCGATAAGTGAGCATGATCATGTTTATCTGGAAAATATTTTTTCACAAGCAAAACACGCGCGTGATAATTTCATAAATACCCATTATAAACCATCAAGCCAGGTAGAAATGAGGAATACACAAAGCAGTTTTCATATTGAACCAGGCGGCATAATTGAAGGAAAAATTCGTGTTGCCGGCGATAAATCCATATCTCACAGATCAATCATATTGGGCGCTATTGCTAACGGCGTTACACGAGTAAAAGGTTTCCTTGAGGGTGAAGATGCCCTCAACACCGTCGCCGCTTTTAGAGAGATGGGAGTTACAATCATCGGTCCTGAAAGTGGCGAGATGACTATATACGGTGTCGGAAAACAGGGGCTAAAAGCGCCACGTAAACCTCTTTATATGGGAAATTCCGGAACGGCAATGCGACTTCTCGCGGGCCTGTTGGCGGCTCAACCGTTTGACAGCGTGTTGACTGGCGACGAATCGCTCTCTTCACGACCAATGAACAGGATTGCCGGGCCGTTACGGGAAATGGGGGCGCAAATCGACACCGATTCTGATGGTACCCCACCCTTGCGGATTACAGGTCGCCCACTGCGGGGGATCAAGTACGACATGCCTATGGCCAGCGCCCAGGTAAAGTCCTGTCTATTGCTTGCGGGTCTGTATGCCGAGGGTGTGACTACAGTATCTGAACCGGCTCCCTGTAGAGATCATACTGAGAGAATGTTAGCCGGCTTTGCTTATTCGCTGGAGCGAGATCCAGCGCGAGGAACTTGCAGTCTGGTAGGCGGGCAAGCGCTTCAGGCCACTGATATCGATGTGCCTGCAGATATATCCTCTGCTGCATTCTTTTTGGTAGCGGCAGCCATATGCCCGGGCTCAAACCTGCTGCTGGAGCATGTAGGGGTGAACCCGACCCGTACCGGAGTCATTAATTTGCTACGCGCTATGGGCGCAGACATCGTGTTAAGTAATGAACGACTTGTCGGCGGTGAACCTGTGGCCGACCTGACGATTCAATATCGGCCCTTAAAAGGCATAGAAATACCCGCGGATCAAATACCTCTGGCTATCGACGAGTTTCCCGTGCTATTTATCGCCGCCGCGTGTGCCGAAGGCGAAACGGTATTACACGGAGCGGAGGAGTTACGGGTGAAGGAGAGTGATCGCATCGATGCGATGGCAAAGGGGCTCGAACAATTAGGCATTGCAACAGAAGTATTTGCCGATGGCATTCGCATAGTGGGTGGCAAGCTTGGTGGAGGGACTATTGATAGTCATGGCGATCACAGGATAGCGATGGCCTTCGCCGTGTCCGCCTTAAGAGCTGAATCAGCCGTTACAATTACCAATGTCGCCAATGTCGCCACTTCCTTTCCTGACTTCGTAGAATTGGCCAGTCGTGCCGGGATCAAGATTTCCATGGTTTCGGAGTAAGAATAGCCCATGAACAGGATACCGGTAGTAGCGATCGATGGACCGTCCGGATCGGGTAAGGGCACAATTGCTTCCCGGGTAGCCGAAAGCCTGGGATATTCGCTGCTGGATAGCGGCGCTCTATACCGAGTGCTGGGTGTAGCCACTCTGAAACACCAGCTCGACGTCAATGATCAACAGCAAATAGCAGAACTCGCCAGTAAGCTGAATATTGAATTTGGTCGCCGTGGTCCAGGGACAATATGGCTTGATGGAGAGGACGTAACATTAGAGATTCGAACCGATATTGCCAGCGATATGGCGTCCAGGGTTGGAGCAATGCCAATTGTACGCAAGGCGCTGTATGAGCGTCAGCTGGCGTTTCGGCAGGCGCCGGGGCTGGTGGCAGACGGAAGGGACATGGGAACCGTGGTATTCCCGGACGCCGATATTAAGATCTACCTGACGGCCAGCCTGGAAGAGAGGGCGCAGAGGCGATATAAGCAGTTGATAGGTAAGGGTATTGATGCTATCCTGCCCGACCTTTTACGGGACCTGAAAGAGCGGGACCTGCGCGATATTGAACGCACAATCTCTCCACTTAAACCCGCCGAAGATGCCACGGTTATCGATACAACAAATCTGGATATTGATCAGGTTGTTATTCAGGTATTGGATTTGA
>JABMOK010000188.1 GCA_013204155.1 Pseudohongiella sp.
GAGATTGACAATGCGATTATCATCGGCAGCGATTGTCCTGCAATAAGCCCGGCTTATCTCGATACAGCACTTGGCCTACTCAACGAGGGTTGCGATGTGGTGCTAGGGCCTGCCGAGGATGGAGGCTATGTTTTGCTTGGGATGCGACGTGTAATACCGGAATTATTTGAGGGAATCGGCTGGGGCTCTGGCGAGGTATTAAGCGATACACTACAGCGCTTGCAGGCACTTGGGATCTCCTACCGTCTGCTGGAGACACTTTGGGATGTTGATAGAGCAGAGGATTTGCTGCGTTTGGGAGAGCTTAGCCCGCCTTTGCAGTGGGCAATCAAGCTTGATAAATAACAGGGATTAGAGGGAATTCAGGACCGATTCCAGGCCAATCAACTTCTCAGCCAGCCTCTGGGGGTCGATCTTATACTCACCTGCAGCAATGCGATTGTGCAGGCCGACAATCCTGGAGACATTGATAACGGGTGAGTGCTTAATCGCAGACTTGAATTCAAGCATATCGATAGCCGGATAGACAGAATCAGCTGAATGGTTGATAGCAGCCTGAACGGCGGGATTTCTCGATTTACGCTCGACCAAAAAGGGGGTCACAACCGAGCTTGCGGTATTCCCTTTCTCAGATGAGAGTTGCGTTAAATTGGGAGCTAATATTTTCACAAACGGCCTACGTCAATATCCATGGCGGTTACAGGTTTATCCCTGTCGAAGCTTACAACTACCGAGAGTTTCTTGCTAGTCAGCCTCTTGGTTTTGAGGCTTGTAGTTTGCTCTAATTGCAGCGGGTTTAAATTATAACGACTGGCACAATAATAACTTTAAGTCTATGCGCCGAACCCGGCCGACTGGCGGATTGGCGAGTTTGAAAATTTGATTGCTGGCCATCGCAATCATGTAAGCTATTGATAATAAACACTAGTTAGTCAAAGAAAATAAGGGAAGACAGGGTTCCTGAGAGCCTGGGCGAAGTGTTCACTACGGCCTGACAGTCGAAGATCAGGCAGTTTTGGGATCGAGAGATTAGGTAAAAATGTTGAAGAAAATCCTGCCGACAACGCCGGGGGAACACTTCTGACCCGCGACTAGCCGTTTCCCATCGATCTGTGGGGCCATGCACTTTATTGGGCTTAATTCACTTTATTCGGAGGCGTCGTTTACTACGGCGCCGCCATAAATATCAATAAATTGCGGCGGAAATTTGGCCGCTCTCCCGCTCTTCAAAGACACACAAATAAGCTGCCAATGGCCGCGCAAAACGGTCTCTTCTGTGGCCGGATTTATCATTTGGAATCGTCGCTCCAGACGCAACTTATTGTCACAAGCCGTCAGCCAGGTGCCAACTAACAGTTTTTCATTTTCGAAGCTGGGTAGAAAGTATTCATAGGACGCCTTATTGATGGCAACACCCCGGTCGAGTTTTTGATAATCCTTTACGCTCAACCCTAATCTTTCAGAATGACTCCATGCGCACTGTTCACACCAGATTACATAACAGGCATTATTGGCATGACCCATGCCGTCAATATCAGAGTTTTGTACGGTAATCTCACAGGTATGCGGATTCGTGTAGTCCCAATTAATCATCACGGTTCTCTAATGCTTATTCTAAGACTTGTAGAGCAAAGAGCCTGATTAAGCATAATTTATTCACGCGAGTAGCGAATATTAATAAGAAGTTTGCGAAACCCTGATTATAGATCAAGGTAGGCGGCTAGCATTAAGGATCATCTAATGTGCGGGAAGTATATCACTGCAATTTAGCAAAGCTTAAGTACACGACGATTGTATTCATTGTTTATGCGGGTAAATTTCCCCAATCCCCTCTCGATATTTACCCCAAATTGCCCTTGATATTGTTCGACTTTTCTCAGCTACAACAGCATTCTTGTCTCATGTAATTACATTATGTGCCGTAGTTAACTTGCGGCTGTTGAAATGCCTTGTCAGTTCTCCTGACGCAATTAAGCGCTGAATTGCTTGTAGGATTTTCGTGCCCCAGAATTTTATTGTTGGTCGGGATGAGAAGGAAGCATCCGGATTGCCAGAGCAAAAGGTGGGAATATTGGATGATACAGGGCTGTGTCGAAAAAACACCGAGAGAAATCGAAAAATGCACGGCGTAATTGAGGCTTCAGATTCAGAATTCTGCCAGCACTGGAATACATTGTACGCGAATGATCCGGTGCAAAATCCGCTCTACATGCAGCAGGGGGCACAACTTCCTGGAGTTGCTGCAGAAAAACATCTCTTCACCGACCGCTCCTTTCTTGTTATAGCCGAGGATGAACCGGTATTTGGCTGTAGCCTTACGCTGCATGTAGACCAGCAGGGTCGAAATTGCATGGGTTATTTTGGCCTGGAAGCCTCTACCCATGTAAATCGATTGACAATGATGGAGTGCTCAAATAATTTTAATCCCGAAGCTATTCGATTATTGCAGCAGCATATTCATAAACTCATCGAAGAAATTCAACCCCACTCCGTTGAGTACCTCGACCCGATAAGCTGCGGAATTATGTCGCCGGTGACTCAAGTGCTGCTACTTAAAGGTGGCAAGCTGGTAGCGCAAAAAGCCGAGGTAATTGATTTGTCGTTATCTCGGCGGACGTTATACAGGAATGTTTCAAAAAGCTGTCGAGGATGGATTGAATGGGGAAGACGCAATCTTGAGATTGAAATCCTGATCGGACGAAGCTTCGATAATTTAAATCTGGACTACACAAATACCCTGTCGCTGAATGCCAAGGCCGGTTTGGCTAATTCCAGCATTTCCCCTCGGCTCGCTTATGAGAAATTAATTCAGCAAGGAAATGGATTCCTGGTACAGGGTAGGAATAAAGATAATCTGGTATTCAGCGCTCTGTTCGCTCACACTGACAGGACTTGCCATTTTGTTTGTGCTGATGTCTCGACTGACTCGCATGACCGGCCTGTGTTGCCTGCGCTTATTTGGGAGGCGATGCTTCATAGCAAGGCAAGAAATTGTAGTCAGTTTGACTTGGGCCGCTATTCAATTTCGGAGTCGTCAGAGCCGGCAGATTTGAAAAATAAATTTTCAGCCAAAACTTTCGGCGGCGAATCTCATTCCCGGCTAATGGTGACTCTGGTTGAGTAAAGGTTTGCTTGATTTGTGATGGCGCGCTTAAACTCATAGATACACAAGCGCTGGCGAATAGGCTTTTTTATAGCGCCAGGCATGTGCGCTAAACTGGTCTACAGCCTGTAGGAAAAACCTTGGGTGTAGTTCTCAAAATTCCTCTCTCCGATTGACTAATAGCGGGCTACCATGTCTAATTGAACGAGCCTGAAAATTCGGCATTGCTGAGCGTGTTGAGGTTTTTGAAGCCGCCTTTGCCAGTGCCGATTTGCTTAAAGTTTCTCCCTCAATCCGTTATAGATCGCCGGTTGTAGGCTGTAGGCTGTCAGTTGTAGACTACAGGACCGCGCTAACGCAAACTGGACCTTCCCATTAGAACCATTACAATCAGAATTACGTTGCTATGATTGAAGACGCAAGAATACTGTTAATCGATGACGATGCTGAGTCCAGTCGGAGTCTGAACACAGTGCTGTCTTTTCTCGGTGAAACAACTATTGTCGCCAACTCGTCTGATTGGCAAAATCGGATAGCCGAAGGCGCAGGAAAACCCTCGAAAATTGCAGCGGCTATTATTGGCGATTGTGAAGAAAAAGTACTCGAGGGTATCCTGCAAGAAATTTATCAATTCGAGGCCGGAATTCCTTTTGTATTGATCGGAAATCACAGTATTTCAACGTCGCTCGATGCGGAATTACGAACCCGCATTACCGCCAAACTGCCCGCCACACTCAGTTACCAACCCTTGCTTGACGCCTTGCATAAGGCCAAAGTTTTTCACGAGCACTACAATCGCTTGCGCGATTTTGAGGGTGTTCGCGATTACAATATGTTTCGTTCTCTGGTGGGGAAAAGCGATTCCGTACAACGGGTCAGAAATATGATGGGCCAGGTCGCCAACAAGGAAGTCAGTGTACTCATCACTGGCGAATCCGGCACTGGCAAGGAAGTGGTGGCAAGAAATCTGCATCTCAATTCTGACAGATCGGACAAGCCCTTTGTGCCGATAAACTGTGGTGCTATTTCCAGAGAGTTATTGGAAAGCGAATTGTTTGGTCATGAGAAAGGGGCGTTTACGGGGGCGATAGCATCGCGTGCGGGGCGTTTTGAATTAGCCGATGGAGGTACGCTTTTCCTCGATGAAATTGGAGACATGCCCCTCAGTATGCAGGTGAAGCTGTTGCGGGTCTTGCAGGAGCGTAGCTTTGAGCGAGTTGGTGGGGTGAATACACTACAAGCAGATGTACGAATTCTGGCGGCGACGCATAAAGACCTCGAGCAAATGATAGAGCGGGGTGAATTCCGCCAGGACCTGTACTACCGCATCAATGTATTCCCCATTGAAATGCCTTCGCTGCGAGAGCGGGCAGAAGACATACCTCTGCTACTTAATGAACTCATTACTATCATGGAAGCAGAGAAACGAGGATCGGTAAGATTTAATTCCGGTGCAATCGCCTCACTTTGTCATTATCCCTGGCCGGGAAATGTGAGAGAGTTGGCGAATCTGGTTGAGCGCATGGCCATACTTTATCCTCATGGCATAGTCGGTGAAAACGATCTGCCAAAGAAGTTCCAACAGCAGGCTAACGTGGACCCGCAGCGGGAGCGATTGGCTGAACAAAAACCGGACAGCATTGTTCCACTCAAGTCCAATAGTGCTGAGCTGGACAGTAATGAAGTACTGCTGCCGCTTAATGGGCTGGATTTAAAACAATACCTGGGTAACCTGGAGAAAGATCTGATCGAACAAGCGTTGGGTGACAGCGGGGGTGTGGTCGCGCGCGCAGCAGATCGGCTGCATATGGGAAGAACCACTCTGGTGGATAAAATACGTAAATATGGTCTGCAAAAAAATCAGACCGATGAACTGCCGCAGGAAGTCGAAAGCCCGCACAGCGAGATTAAGAAATCAGGCATGAAGAATAATGACAGTGCAGAGCAAGCCGCAAGCCTAACGGCGCTACCACCAGACTCCAACAAGGCAGCGTCGGCCTGAGGCCGGTTAATTCAAAGCCGAAACAAGCTCGTCATCTATCGCGGCGGATGTAAGTTCTAATTTAATGCGCAATCCCGAGCGATTAACCTGCTCGATGCGGGCCAGCAGAAAATTCCAATCTCGCGCCAGCCAAATCGTGGTTTCTCTTGCATCAGAGGCTTCCCGCACTCTCTCCAGTTTAACGGTATTTAATTCACCCAGAGGAGTGAGCAGTACTTCATCCCCAAGTAATCGATATTGATGGTGTTCGATTTCATCGGCATCGATTAGCTGGAATTCCAGATCTAATTCCATGGCGGAAACTTCTTCGGCAGTCGCTGATAGCAAGCGCTGGCGTAAGGCAAACTGATAACTCAGCGGGTCCATGACGCCATCGAATAACTCAAGTTGCCAACTTTGCTCGTCTTCGGTGCTGAGCGCAATCTGTGTATCCCAGTCGAAGGCTATGGTGTTCGAGACCTTGCTGATTCCGCTCAGGTGATAGGCGTAAGTGTGAGACTTGATCATGCCGTCAGCCAAGTCGAATTCACTGCGCTGTTCCAGCGTCGCAACAGTCAGGCCGAGGAGCTTTGCCTGCAGTATATTTGTTAGTCGATAGCTGTTGTCTTCAAGCCTGATCAGGCTTCGATCCGCGCTGGCGGCGATGCCATTGGCACTGGCCTTGTAGTGGGCAGAATACTCAAGCGCTTGTTGGGCATGGCTGGAAGTAGCGACGAAGGCAAGCAATGCGCTGGCTGACAAGGCCGAGAAAAAGCTGGCCAATCGGCTCACGACGGAGTGATCTCGATGCCAGTCTCCGGAAGCAGGTCGTGGTCGAGATAAGCTTTGTTGGTTTGCATATGCAATCGCCCAGCGGCAAACCAGGATACGACTTTCGGATAGATGATGTGCTCCTTGGCATGCACCTTTTCGGCCAGAGTATCGACGCTATCGTTCGGCTCAATCTTGATTTTCTCTCGGGCGATCACCGGGCCACCATCCAACTCTTCGGTGACAAAATGCACCGACACCCCGTGCTCCTTCTCACCGGCATCCAGAACGCGCTGGTGTGTGTCGGTGCCGCGGTACGCGGGAAGTAGGGAGGGGTGAATGTTGAGTATCTTTGCCTGATAATGTTGCACAAACGCCGGGCTGAGAATCCGCATGAACCCCGCCAGTACGATCAGATCCGGGCTGAAGCTGTCGATGGATTTAATCAGTGCCAGGTCGAATTGCTCGCGACTTTGGTAATCACGGTGATCAATAAACGCGGTGGGGATATTGGCACGTTCGGCCCTGACTAGCCCAAAAGCATCTGACTTATTGGAAATCACGGCAGCGATTTTGTAGTTGGAAGATACGCTGCTATCGATCAAGGCCTGCAAGTTCGTGCCATTACCAGAGATTAAAACAACGACCGAGCAATGAGTTTTTTGCATACTGCCAATAATCCGTTTCTAGTCGAGGACGACGCTGGCTTGATCCGCATCGCTGCGTGAGTTTACGGTGCCGATAATAAAGGCTTGTTCAGAATCCAGATTGAGAATATCCAGTGTCTGTTGTGCCTGATCTTTAGCCACGCAGAGAATCATGCCGAGGCCGCAATTGAAGGTGCGGTACATTTCTTGATCAGTCACATTGCCTTCTCGTTGCAGCCAGTTGAATATTTCCGGTCGGGTCCAGGAATTCAGCTTGATGTGTGCCTGGGTATTCTCAGGTAGAACTCTGGGCAGATTCTCGGTGATGCCACCGCCGGTAATGTGCGCGAGGGCATGGATATCAACACTCTGAGCCAGAGCATTGATTGTTTTCACATAGATCGTTGTAGGTGTCAGTAAAGTTTCGCCAAGTGTGCTATCGCCAAAATCCTGGCTGAGATCAGCCTTGCTGACTTCTATAATCTTTCGAATCAGCGAGTAGCCATTGGAATGGGGCCCGGAAGAGGCTAGCCCTATCAGACAGTCGCCGATAGCGACTTTCTTCTGATCGATTATTTTTGATTTTTCCACCACGCCGACAGCGAAACCGGCCAGGTCATAGTCATCGCCGGAATACATGCCGGGCATTTCTGCTGTTTCACCACCAATAAGTGCGCAACCGGCCAATTCACAGCCAGCGCCAATTCCCGTTACTACACTGATGGCTGTTTCTACATTCAAGCCGCCGGTGGCGTAGTAATCGAGAAAGAATAGCGGTTCTGCGCCGCAGACGATTAAATCGTTAACGCACATGGCAACCAGATCGATACCGATGGTGTCATGCTTGCCGAGTGTCATGGCCAGTTTTAACTTGGTGC
>JABMOK010000021.1 GCA_013204155.1 Pseudohongiella sp.
GGCGGGAAAATCCTGTCGGTCTTCGATTATATAGATTGCCGAATATCCCTGCTCTGCGAAAGCAAACCATTGCCTGCACAGTCGGCTGGAAGGCTGGGAGATTGGGTTTCAGTCCCATTGAGAAGCAATTGCGTGTTGCCATGACAAATACTCAATGGGGTATCTTTACAGCTCTCTCGGGGACGAGAACTGGCACTCTACGAACTCAAAAAAAGCAATTCCTGCCTATCCTGTCGATCAGCATAGGCCGCATTCTTCCCGCAAGTAGATATCTACCAATAGAGCCAGAGGAACACAGTGGATCCGCCAATTTTAAGTTTTCAGCCTACTTACCAGTTCACTCGCCCAGGAAAGAGATTCGAGATAACACTCATTCAATTCGGCGGACATTGGCGAGGCTAAATCAATCCCTTGCCAATCACCGCGCTCATAATTCATCGCAGTCTGCAACAAAGTACCTAGATTGCCTTCTCGCTTCAACAGAGCCTCCTTAAGTTCTTCGGTGAGAGGCAAGGCACCAAGTACTTCGTCCATCGGCTGATCCATAAGGGCGTCAAGCGATGAAAACAATCCCGCCGTAAATCCAGCATCTTCATTTAAACCCGCCGCCTTTGACAAAGTTTGCAGCATACGCGCGCGTTGCAGACACGCGAGTATAAGTTCAGGCGGTTTATCATCGATGTCGGTTAGAGTAATGACAGTTAGCCATTCGCGAATGGTCTTCAAGCCCAATGCAACAATAGCCTGCTTAACCGAATTAATTTCTCGCTGTAAATTGTAAAAGGCTGAATTTATAATGCGCAGAATTTTATAACTGATACTTACGTCCTGTTTAATAAGAAGCTCCAATTCGCTGACATCGCAATTAGGATCCTGCAAAGTAGCGAGGATTTTCATCAACGACACACGATTATCTTTCAGCGATTGGCCGCTCAATATCTTCGGCTTGCTGAAGAAATAGCCTTGGTAATAGTCAAAACCCAATGCTTTACAGAGTTCGAATTCTTCCTGGGTCTCGACCTTTTCGGCAAGTAGCTTGACCCCATGTGACTTAAGTCTCTCGACTTCATCTTCCAGCCTTTCCCTGTCACACTCCATGAGGTCAATTTTAACAATATCAATGATGTCGAATAAGGGAGTCTTATCGTCTTCGAAAACGTAATCATCCAGAGCGATGGTATAGCCCCGCTGCGAAAATGCTTTGAGAGCACTGAGCAATTCTTCATCAACTTCAATATCTTCGAGTATTTCCAGTACCACCACCTCTGGTGGTAACGGCATCGGCAATTGACCTACGATAAATTCACGTGTCAGGTTTATAAACGAAAGTCGGTTATCGGTCAGGGTTTCCATACCTATGCCTAGAAAGGCATTAATCATGACCTGCGAAGTAGCGGCATTGCCATCAGTCACATTTGCCACGCCTGTTGCACCACTGCGGTAAAGGAGCTCATACGCATAGACTGACAATCCGGCATCAAAAATTGGCTGTCTTGCCACGAATATATCGCCAACAGAGGGCCCTGCCTCTTGAGGAATGGATGTTTCGGCCATATTCATAACATATCCTGTAGAAAGTTGGGGTTGAGTCTCAACTGGTCACCCACATCCCTTATTACGACAGCGTTTCGTATCAGCTTTAGTGTTATCCACTTCCGTAATTACCAATGATCCCGCGAGCCTTAGGCCTCCTCGCCGAGCACAGAAGACTGTTTCAGGGAGTAATTTGTTGGCAGTCCAGACCGAAGCCAAAAAACGCAATTCAAATTAGTCATACCAACAGATCCCGCTGCAGTCACCAACGCCCCAATACAACAACAACGGCTAATTAAGGACGGCTTTTGGCTAGCATAGAATGATTTTTGCGGGTGTCTATTCGGCACTAGGTCATCGCCAGGCATTAAAATAAAAAAGGCCAATCCCCGAGAGAATATTGAAGCTATGCGCCTGATTAAATGCGCCAGCATTTAAGACCGCGGTACGCGGCCCCGCAGGGGATTCGATGTAGTGTAGTTTGGAAAACTGATCGTTAATCGCTTTAGCACCAAACATTATCTGGTTTTTATGGCTTTGGCCCCCGCCAAAGACCGAATCACTATGAC
>JABMOK010000022.1 GCA_013204155.1 Pseudohongiella sp.
CTAATTTACTGTCCAGTTTTGGTTGACCACTACAATCGAGGACAATATGAAAATTACTCACAAATTATTGCTACTTAACCTTACCTCATTAATTCTTGCTAATTCCGCACTGGCGGCTGAGGGAGCCCCTACTATTGAATTCGGCGGTCGACTACAGGCCGATAACACTACTTTTGATAACGACAAGTATCAATACCAGGACGGCAGTGAATTACGTCGCGCCAGGCTCTTTGTCCGCGGTGATCTCAGTGAAAATTGGGACTACAAGCTTCAATATGACTTCGCACCAGTGAACTCCGAACTCAAGGATGGCTATGTGCGTTATAACGGCTTTGCCAATTCCCGCATTACCATTGGTAACTTCAAACAATTCTCCAGTCTGGAAGAGTTAACCAGCTCCAACAATATGACTTTCACCGAACGCGCCTTACCAAATTCACTGGTCACGGGCCGAGGACTGGGAGTGGGGTATCAAACCTGGGGGGACAGATACAGTGTGGCGGTTTCGGCCTACGACAATGAAGCTAACAACCTGGTAGGACGCCAAGGTGTTGCAGGGCGCTTTATATATCGACCCCAATTAGGCGAGGGTCAAATGCTTCATCTGGGCCTTGCTGTGGCCAGAGAAGAAGATGATGACGACAATGTTCGCCTGCGCGCCAGACCCGATTCTCATCAGGACAGTCACCGCATCATTGACACCCATAGTATTGCCGGTGTCACCAGCTTTAACAAGATAGGTCTCGAAGGCGCCTATGTTAACGGACGATTCTCCGCGCAAACTGAATTCATCAGACAGAATCTACAACGTAATATCGGATCGGACCTGAGCTTCGACGGCTACTATGCTTATGCAAGTTACTTCTTAACCAACGATAAACGATCCTACAGCACCTCTGACGCCAGTTTCGGCACTGTGACGCCTTCCTCTGACAAGGGAGCTTGGGAAATAGCGGCTCGAATCAGCAATCTCAACTTAAATGACAAAGATATTGCCGGTGGGGAAGCTGACATTATCACCCTCGGCGTGAACTACTACATGACTCGCGATCTGCGCTTTACCGCCAACTACATCATGGCGGATTCAGACAAGGTTGCCGGAAATGACGATCCCAATGCTCTGCAACTAAGAATACGGTTCACGTTTTAACATATTAGGCTACTGGTTTCGTAGTCAGGGACTAAATTCGTAAATGGTTCTTTATCTTCTCGTCACAAAAGGAAACGAGAATACGAACTACTTACAGAGGCTAATCCCCTAAATAGATCTTTATCTTTTCTTAACAAAAGGAAGCGAGAATATGAATTACTTACCGAGACTAAAAATGTTTAAAACAAGCAGCAAGATATCCATCCCTTTCAATTCAGGAATATTGCTATCGATAGCCATGTTAGTACTGGCGGTGCCTGGAGCATCGGGCGCCGAGAGACTACAGGGCACCGTTTCACTGGATGGCTCCAGTACCGTTTTCCCGATCAGCGAAGCCGTCGCCGAAGAATTTAACAGCGTACAGCCAAGGGTTCGAGTCACCGTAGGCGTGTCCGGCACGGGCGGTGGATTTAAAAAGTTTCTCTCGGGAGAAACCGATATCAATGATGCCTCACGCCCTATCAAAGCCAGCGAACTCGAAATCGCCAATTCCAGTGGTCAGGATTTTATCGAACTGCCCGTTGCCTATGATGGCCTGTCTGTGGTGGTAAACAAAGACAACACCTGGGTCGATCATCTCAGTGTCGCCGAGCTGCGAAAAATCTGGCAGCCTGGTAGTAGCGTCAAGAACTGGAGCGATATCAGAGCCGGTTGGCCAGCACAGCCAATTCGACTGTATGGACCCGGTACTGACTCTGGTACCTTCGACTACTTCACCGAAACCATAAATGGCAAATCCGGTGCTTCACGTCCAGATTACACCGCGAATGAAGATGATAATGCGCTGGTTCGAGGAATTAGTGGTGACGAATATGCGATGGGATACTTTGGCTTTGCCTACTACGCGGCAAACAAGGACAAATTAAGAGTCATCCCTATCGATGGTGGCAATGGCCCAGTCGCACCTTCTGAAGTAACAATCAACGACGGCAGTTATGCCCCCTTGTCGCGCCCAATCTTTATCTATGTGCGAAAAACCGCCCTGGAGCGAGCCGAAGTCCGGGCATTTGTAGATTTCTACATCGACAATGCCGGATTACTCGCCTCTGAAGTTGGCTATATTGCGCTGCCAGACCGAGCCTATCAACGGGCCAAGGCGCGAATAGCCCAGGGTGACACGGGCACCGCCTATACTGAAAGTGCGCAACTAAGCAGTACTGATTTACTGCTGCCCTGATACGTATTAAACCCTGAATAGTAAAGCTGTAACGGTGCTCTCAGTATGACGAAACAAGCCACATGATGATGCAAGTTAAACAACGAGAAAGCATTAGCAAAGGCCGAGTACGCTGGCTAGAGTCCTTGATCCACAGCGGTCTGGGACTCTGCGCGTTGATATCGATTATCACCACAGCAAGCATAATTTTTATCCTGGCAAAGGAAAGTTTTGGCTTCTTTCAACACGTAGCTCCCGCCGATTTTTTCCTCGGCACAAGCTGGGTGCCGATGTTTGAACCTAGCGCCTTTGGTGTGCTGCCACTGCTCTGGGGCACTCTGGTGGTTACCTTCGGTGCCGCTGTGATCTCCATCCCCATGGGTTTGGCCAGCGCCATTTATTTAAGCGAATATGCAACCGCCAGCAAAAGAGCCATTATCAAGCCCGTATTAGAACTGTTAGCTGGAATTCCTACCGTCGTTTATGGTTACTTCGCGCTGACTTTTGTTACGCCTCTATTAAAAATTCTGTTTCCCGAAATCCAGGTATTTAATGCCTTAAGCGCCGCCATAGTAGTAGGCATTATGGTTCTTCCAATGATTGCCACCTTGAGTGACAACGCGCTTAGGGCAGTTCCCGATAGCTTGCGGCAGGGAGCTTATGCATTGGGAGCCACTTCCTACGAAGTAACGACTCAGGTCGTGGTGCCCGCCGGCCTGTCCGGAGTTATGGCGTCTTTCCTGTTAGCTATTTCTCGAGCCATTGGTGAAACCATGGCGGTAACCCTGGCGGCCGGAGCCACACCAAATCTTTCGTTTACTTTTCTTGAAAGCATCCAGACCATGACGGCGTATATTGTGCAGGTGAGCATGGGCGATACACCCAGCGGAAGTGTCGCCTACCAGAACATGTTTGCTGTTGCGGCCTTGTTGTTTGTCATCACTCTGCTGCTGAATATTGTCTCCCAGTGGATTTTAAGACGCTATCGCGAGGTCTACCAGTAGTGAATAACTCCTTAAAAATATCGATACCCAGACAACAGAAAATTCTTCGCCAACGCCATGCCAAGTCGAAACTGTTTGCTCGCGCCTGCGCTTTTGTCACCTGGATGGGAGCCGCGTTACTACTCATCTTGCTGTATCAAATATTCTCCGATGGTCTCAGCTGGTTAAATCTGAATTTTCTCAGCAGCTTCCCTTCACGCTTTCCTGAGCGAGCGGGAATTAAATCAGCATTGGCTGGCACCCTGTGGTTAATTAGTCTGGTTGCGTTTATCTCGATACCCGTAGGCGTCGCCACGGCGATTTATATCGAAGAGTTCACTAACCAGGGTCGGCTCTCCCGTTTTATCGATTTAAATATCTCAAATTTGGCCGGAGTGCCTTCAATTGTGTACGGCATCATAGGCTTGACGATTTTTGTGCGCGGACTGGAACTGGGACGCAGTCTTATTTCGGGTGCTCTAACGATGAGCTTGCTTATCCTTCCGGTAATCATAATTGCCAGCAGGGAGGCTATAAAAACTGTTCCCATGAGTATCCGCTCGGCCGCTTTCGCCTTGGGCGCCACGCGTTGGCAGGCAGTCTGGTCGCATGTATTGCCCGCCTCATTTCCAGGGATTTTAACCGGTGTCATTCTCGCCCTCTCAAGAGCCATTGGCGAAACCGCGCCACTTATTATGATTGGCGCCCTTACCTATGTAGCGTTTGTGCCGGAAGGCCCGATGGACTCTTTTACCGCATTACCGATTCAAATCTTTAATTGGATTTCAAGACCTCAGGAAGAGTTCCATCAGTTAGCGGCGGCGGGGATTATTGTATTGCTAGTAGTTCTATTGGCTATGAACTCAATCGCAATATTTATTCGCCACAAAATGGAGAAGAAACTACAGTGAATTCGCAACTAACCAGAAAGAAAAAATCTGACATTCCGCTGGAAGAAAAAATACTGACTATCAATGATGTAACCATTAGCTATTCAGACAGCCCTGCCGTTAAAAATGTCTCTTTCGACATCGCGAAGAATAAAATCACCTCCATTATTGGTCCTTCTGGTTGTGGAAAAAGCACTTTGCTTCGCTCTCTAAACCGCATGAACGACTTTATCCCTGAGGTAAGTATTGAGGGCAGAGTTGATTTTGATGGACAAGATCTCTACGGCAAGGAAGTTGACCCCGTTGAGGTTAGACACCATATAGGGATGGTTTTTCAAAAAACCAATCCTTTCCCAAA
>JABMOK010000189.1 GCA_013204155.1 Pseudohongiella sp.
ACACTTATTCGCTCGGTATCGGCGGCTAGACCCAAGGTGGCGGATTATCCCTTTACTACGTTGGTGCCTAATTTAGGCGTTATAAGCCTGGGCATGGCGCGCAGTTTCGTGATGGCTGACATTCCAGGGCTAATCGAAGGCGCCTCGGAAGGCGCGGGTCTTGGCTTCCGTTTCCTGAAGCACCTGTCCAGAACCCGGTTATTGCTGCACATGGTAGATGTGCTGCCAGTCGATGGCAGTGATCCAGTTGAGAATGCGGTCAAGATTGTTCGCGAATTGGAAAAATTTAGTCCGACCCTTGCCGCCAAGGAGCGTTGGCTGGTACTCAATAAAGTAGATCTTGTAGATGCAGAAGCTATCGAGGCATTGAAGCGCAAGTTGCGCGCCACTTTAGCCTGGGAAGGGCAGATTTACGAAATATCAGCGCTGAATAATGCCGGTTGTGAGTCGCTGTGTAGTGCTCTCATGCAAGCGATCGAATCCCACCGTCAAATGCTTGTCGAAGACAAAGATTATGTTGCCGGGCAACTGGAAAAAGAAGCGGCGATGGCCTTTGAAATCAGGCGCAGTATAGAAAACAGTAAGGCGGCTAGGCGGGAACGGGCAGAAGACAATTTTGTCGACGAGCTAGAAGACGAAGAGTGGGATTAGCGGACGTGGCGGCTCTACGAGATAAAATCAAGAATTCAAAACGCTGGGTGGTAAAGGTGGGAAGCTCACTGGTCACCAACAACGGTCTCGGTCTGGATCTGCAGGCTATCGAGGGCTGGGCCAGTCAACTGGTGGCGATGCGGAAAAGTGGTTTGCATGTGGTGCTGGTTTCTTCAGGGGCGGTAGCGGAAGGCGTGACACGCCTTGGTTTGAAATCCAGGCCCAAGCAGGTGCATATCCAGCAAGCTGCCGCCGCAGTTGGCCAGATGGGCTTGGTGCAGGCCTATGAGAGCTGTTTTATGCGCCATGGTGTACATGCAGCGCAAATTTTACTGACCCATGACGATTTGTCTGATCGCACGCGCTATCTTAATGCCCGCAGCACCTTGACCACGCTGCTGGACATGGCGGTGGTGCCCGTTGTTAACGAGAATGATACCGTGGCAACCGCCGAGCTGTGTTTTGGGGACAATGACACGCTCGCGGCTCTGGTGGCTAATCTCATCAATGCCGATGTGATGGTATTGTTAACAGATCAGGATGGTTTGTTTAATGTTGATCCCAGAATCGACCCCAACGCCAGTTTAGTAGCCACAGCTTCGGCTAAGGACAATAGCCTTAGTGCGATGGCGGGACAGGGCAGCAGTCTCGGGAGAGGGGGCATGCTGACGAAATTGTCGGCGGCTCGTCTTGCTGCCCGCTCGGGAACCAACACCATTATCGCCAATGGCAAGGAACAACAGATTCTCAGCAGACTTCTGCAGGGTGAGGAATTGGGTACTTTGCTGGAGGCTGATGACGAGCCGGTTACCGCGCGTAAGCAATGGTTAGCCAGTCAGCTCACGCTCAGAGGCAAGCTTGTTTTGGATGCCGGGGCGGTAAAGGTATTGAAGAATTCAGGAAAAAGTTTACTTGCAGTAGGGATCAAGCAGGTATCGGGACGGTTTAACAGAGGTGAGGTGGTCTCCTGTCTGGATGAGTCTGGTAGTGAAATCGCGCGCGGACTGGTTAACTATACAGCGGCTGAAATTGAAATATTAAAGGGTCAAAGTAGCAACAATATCGAACGCTTGCTGGGATATGCGGGTGAAGAAGAGATTGTTCATAGAGACAATCTGATTCTTATTGAATAGTTCTGCAGGGTTAGGGTTTGAAAAAAAAACCGGCTTAGGCCGGTTTTTTTTAATCTTTGAGATTTAAACTATTTAAGCGCTTTAACCGCTGTGTTTAATCTACTCTTGTGTCTGGCGGCCTTGTTTTTGTGAATAATGCCTCTGTCAGCCATGCGGTCGATTACGGGCACTGCTTTATTGTAGGCCTCAGTCGCGGCGGCATGATCGCCTCCCTGGATAGCGGCGTCAACTTTCTTTATGTGGGTGCGAACCATAGACCTGAATGAGGCATTATGACGTCGACGTACTTCACCCTGTTTTGCGCGCTTTCGGGCTTGTGCAGAATTAGCCAATTGGGACTCCTTGTAATAATGATAGTTTTTGCTAGTTGAATGTCTTGTTAGATAGTGGGCGGCAGCTTGCCTCACATCCCAGTTTTCAGAGCGCGACACTATGCCGTTTTCATCCAGTGATGTCAATAGCCAGAATGCCGTAGGCCGTGGTCTAAGCACCTAACAATACTCAACTTATTGCGCTTTTCTCCCGATAGGGAATGATTGAACTTTATTAAAGTAGCCAGTGTTTTCAAGGCTGTGGCTGACGCGTATTTGAGATTACTCTGAGTCCAGGCCACGGAGTTTCAGACATTTTGCACAAATGCTGGCTGGAACTGCCATAATTGCGTAACTATGAGCGAAGCCAAAGGGAGCGAATTCAAAGAAGCCTGATGACAGATCTACCCCCCGAGACAGAGCAGGCGGCAAGCGCCAGCGAGAGTACCCGCCCCAGAGGGCACGGCTTGCTAAGGGCCAGCGGGGTAACCGGATCCATGACCATGGTGTCGCGCGTTCTCGGGCTCGCCAGAGATGTGGTCATCGCCAGGGTATTCGGCGCCGGCGATGGTGCCGATGTATTCTTCCTGGCCAATAAGATCCCCAATTTTATGCGTCGACTCTTTGCAGAAGGGGCATTTAGTCAGGCCTTTGTGCCAGTTCTCTCGGAGTATCGAAGCACAAAATCACTCGGCGACGTGCGGGACCTGATCAATTCAGTCGCCGGTAGCCTCGGCGGCTTTCTGACAGTAATCACGGTTCTTATGATTGTGGCGGCACCTTGGATCGCTGTGCTGATTGCCTATGGTTTCACCGATGAGCCTGACAAGTTTGCGCTATTCGTGGAAATGCTGCGTATCACCTTCCCCTATTTGCTGCTCATCTCGATGACAGCACTTTGTAGTGCCATACTTAACAGCTATGGCCGTTTTGCCATCCCGGCAGTGACTCCGGCCTTACTCAATATTTCTCTCATCGCTTGTGCATTCTTGCTGGTGCCCTATATGCGCGTGCCCGAACTGGCACTGGCCTGGGGGGTGCTAATCGCCGGTGTGGCACAACTGCTTTTCCAGCTCCCCTTACTGGCGAGAATGCGGTTAATGCCGGTGCCAAAAGTGGGTAAATATCATGCGGGTGTGCAGCGGATAAAGAAATTGATGGTGCCGGCATTGTTCGGCGTATCTGTTAGTCAGATTAATCTTTTACTCGATTCGGTTATTGCCTCCTTGTTGGTGTCGGGCAGTGTCTCCTGGTTGTATTTTTCAGATCGGCTGATGGAATTACCTTTAGGCACCTTCGGTGTTGCCATTGCCATTGCGGTTTTACCCAGCCTCTCAAGAAAACATGCAGAAGCATCAATGGATGAGTTTTCAGCGACGCTGGACTGGGCTTTTCGCTTGGTGTGTCTGATTGCGATTCCCGCCACTCTGGCGTTAATGTTAATCACCAAGCCCTTGCTGATTACCTTGTTTCAAAATGAGAATTTTACCCAGAGTGATATGCTGAGTTCAGCCGGGAGCCTGCAAGCTTATGCCTTTGGTCTGATAGCCTTTATGTCTATCAAGATATTTGCGCCGGGATATTACGCGCGACAAAATATTGCCACGCCAGTCAAAATTGGAGTGATTGCGGTAGTTGTGAATATGCTTCTCAATCTGATTTTTTATCTCAATGGCATGGCTCATGTTGGCCTCGCGCTGGCAACCAGCCTGGCGGCGTTTCTAAATGCAGGCCTGTTGCTTCGCGGGCTGCATGCAGAGGGGGTATTCAAATTTCAGCCGGGATGGTTTGTGTTTCTGCTGCGCCTGCTAATGGCAAATGCGGCGATGGCATTTTTCCTTATCCGCTTCGCCGCGGATTGGCAGCTATGGTCAGGTTTTAGTATGACGGATAAAATTTCTCAATTGGGCATTCTCGTCGTGTGTGGAATACTGATCTACGCCGCAGTTCTGTTTGCCGCTGGACTTCGATGGAAACATATCTATCGGTGATGATAAGACTGGCGTAAAAGTAAACAAGGCCGTAGTAAACAAGGCTGTAGCGAACAAGGCCGTAGTAAACAAGGCTGTAGTGAACAAGGGTGTAGTAAACAGCCTGGCAGGTGAATTCCTCCTCATCCTGTCGGCGTCGATGGTGATAGAATTGACAGGAAATCAGGCAGTGGCGACAACTAACAGGCGAACAAGTTGAGGCGTGTTTATACATCCGATAATGTTACCAAGGCATGGCATATACGCAATGTGCTCGAGCAACATGACATTCAGGCCGTCGTAAAGAATGAACAGCTCTACTCGGTGGCGGGTGAAGTGCCGATCACAGAATGCATGCCAGAGGTTTGGGTCGGCGATTTATTTTTCGCCAGAGCTGATCAAATTATAAGGGACATCGAGAATAGCGCGGAGCCTGAAGGGCAGGACTGGATTTGTAATAGCTGCAAGGAAGTCAATGCCGGCAGTTTTGGACTCTGTTGGAATTGTCAGGCAAGTGCTGATTAAAGCGGTGAATCAGGGCAGTGAATTAGTCGATGGTCTTTTATCGGTGGCGGGCTTCAAACTGTTTGGCGGCCCGACAGGGGTGGCTCTGGGCACTGGCGGCAACAGCATCGTTTCGGTAGAGAGTACAAAAGTAGAAGGTATGCATGATCATCGTATTTTGCCCGTGACCTATACCTTATATGATGCGCAATAATGCCGTCATCGATGAGGCCATACATTATTTGAAAACCGGAGCGTTCATACCCTTGGCAGCGGAATTCTAATGCAGGATACAGACGTATCATTCTTGCCCGACTCGAACCAGCTTTCCCTGGCGGCCGAATTGGGTATTGGTTTGCAGGCAGAGGCAAATCTTGACTCCTTGATGTCGGAAATTGAGCAGAGTTTGGGCGATAAATGTAGCGAGGAACAGGCGCGTTGGTTTGTCTTAAGTGTTTCACGTCACCTGAATCGAGAGAAATGGCTAGAGCCTGCAGCAAGTAATCTGGATCTGTCTCGCCAGTATGCATTGGCTCGAGATTGTCTGGCGATCGATGGCTTCAGGAAATCAATGAAAGCGCTGCTGAAAGACAGGCACTGCGTATTTACCCTGCTCTGTTTTCACAGAAGAAAAGACGTAAAAAACAAGATCATGTCCACGACTACCAATGCTTATAAAATTGCAGCCACTGTGTTGCAGGAAACAGACGCAGGTCTTGTGCCAGAACGCAAAACTAAAAAGACTTCGCCGCAAGCTTTGACCGAAGATTCACTTAATAAAAATTTGACTAATATTGCCGCCACTTTTTTGCAGGAAACACACGCAGGTCTTGCGCCAGAACGCGAAACTAAAAAGGTTTCGCCGCAAGCTTTAGCCGAGGGCTCACTTAATAAGAATCTGACTAACATGGCAGCCAACAGACGGGCCGGGCGAAGAGGTTATTCCGATGCTGGACTGCACAGTGCTGTTGGCTCGTATCGCCCGGAAAAATCCACATCGAGCAAGGATCGGGCGCCATCTATGAGCGAGGAAGAATTTTCGCATCTGGAAGCGGCGATCGCAAACAACTCGCAAGAGCCGGTACAACAAGAATGGAACTATCGATCCAATGAGGACCGTTGGAGCCTGGTTCTTGGTCTGGCAGCAGGCATTGGTTTTTTTTCGCTGGTATTAATATTATTTCTATAACCGCGCGCTTCTCTGAACTTGCAGGCGTTGAACAGGGATGCCGATCCAAAGTTAAGTGTAGGGCGTTGCTTCCAGGCTTTTATTTTAAGCGCGTGACATGAACTTTCCGGTCACGGTATTCACTTTGACGATTTCATCCGGCTCCAGATATTCCGGGACTTGAATCTCGAGCCCGGTGGATAGCGTCGCTGTTTTGCTCCGGTTTGTTGCCGAAGAACCGGTCACTGCCGGCGGTGTGTCAGCAATCCTGAGATTGACCGACTGCGGTAGTTCGATCCCTAGAATATTGCTATCCCTGATCAGCGCAATAATGTCCTCCTGCTGCTCAACAAGATAGGCTATCTGACCCTCAATTTGTTCCGCACCGATACCGTACTGGCTAAAATCTTCCATGTTCATGAAATAGTAAATATCTCCATCCTGATAGGAATACTGTACATGCACGCGTACACAATCAGCCTCCTTGAGAAAATCATCTCCCTTGAATGATGAATCCAGTTTTTGATGGGTCTGCAAGTTATTGAATCTTACTTTGTAGAGTGTGGCCGCGCCTCGAGATGACGGACTCTTGCTTTCAACTTGCTTGACAATGTGAGGCTCGCCATCAATCTCTACGATCATTCCTCTCTTTAACTCACTGGCTTTGGGCACACTAAACTCCTTGTATTTGCCCCCCAGGCTTGAATGAGGCTTCGACTGAATGATTAGGATTTGGGAGCTGAATTTACCCAATGCTGAACGGGCTGTAAACAGCTATGAGCTGTTCTTGTAGCTTTGTTGTAAATTTGTTGCTGAATTCTTGCTGGAATAAGGCTTTGTTTACACCTTCGTTTCACCCATAATCTCAAATCTCAAAATTCGCAGGTTGAATCCATGTCAGATCGTATTAAGGAAATTGATAATCTTCACATCATAGGCTATGAGGAACTGCCTTCTCCAGGCGCCCTTAAAAGTGAGCTTAAGCTGGAAGGGGCGGGCTTGGCCACGGTTCAAATGGGCCATCGTTGTGTGAAGGGTATTCTTGACCGTGAAGATTCGCGATTAATCGTGGTAGTGGGCCCTTGTTCTATTCACAATCCGCAGGAAGCACTGGAATACGCCCGGAGATTGAAGCCCCTGGCGGATGAGTTGGCCGAAGATTTACTGATTATTATGCGGGTGTACTTCGAAAAGCCGCGTACTTCTGTAGGTTGGGAAGGACTAATCTATGATCCGCATCTCGATGGTAGTCATAGAATCGATCATGGTTTACATATCGGACGGCAGCTAATGCTGGATATCGCCGAAATCGGCTTGCCGATTGCGATTGAAGCCTTGGACCTCATATCGCCACAATACTTGCAGGATCTTGTTACCTGGACGGCGATTGGCGCCAGAACCACCGAATCACCCACCCATCGCAAGTTAGCCAGTGGCATTTCCTCTGCTGTTGGATTTAAGAATAATGTCGATGGCGGGGTGATGGTTGCGGTGAATGCTATCCGTTCTGCGGCGGCTACCAATAGCTTCATCAGCGTGACGGAGGAGGGCAAGGTGGCGCTTTTCCGCACCGCAGGAAATCCACATTGTCATGTGATACTCAGGGGGGGCAAGTCACCTAATTATGATAAAGAAAGTGTGGCCGCCTGTGAGCAGGAATTGCAGAAAGCCGGTTTAACAGAAAATATTATGATCGACTGTAGTCATGGCAATTCCAACAAAGACCCGGAAAATCAGAAATTGGTGTTGGACGAAGTAGCCACTCAGATCCAGGCCGGCAATAAATCCATCATCGGGGTTATGTTGGAAAGTAATCTCGAAGCGGGTAATCAGCCGATTCCGGATGATCTTAATGATCTGAAATACGGGGTTTCCATAACAGATGCCTGTATTAATTGGGATACCACCGAAACCTTGCTCAGAGATTTTGCCGCCGCCGTTGGCCCATCCCTTAAATCCCGATCCGCTTGATTTAGATCAACGGCAATCTTTGTGTTGTTATCTAAGATTGCACCCTGTAGCTGAGAAAGTAAACTTTGCCGGGTTACAGCGGCGGGAATGAGGGGAATTGTTTTTGGCCCAATTTAGGAAGCTGTTACTCGCGCTGGATTTAAGCCCGGAATCTGAGGTGTTGATCCATCGCGTGTTGCAGATGTGCCAGGATGATTTGGACAGCTTAAATGTGGTGCATGTCATAAAGCAGGGTATGCACGACGGATCGACGGTCAACTCGGACCTGGGTGGCAATTCTCAGGCCCAGAGGATAGTTGATCACACTATGATTCGCCTGCGAGAAATATTGCACCGAAATGGGCTGAACATACCCGCCGAGAAGATATTTCTGGCGCGAGGCGAGCCTGCTTTTGAAATCAAAAAACTGGCGCGGGAAATTGATGCGGATTTGGTCATTGTTGGCAGCCACTACAAGCGCAATGACTTCTTGCGCTTGCCGGGCACTACGACCAATTGTGTCATGCAGGGAATTTCTTCCGATGTAATAGCCGTTAAAATCTAGCGGGCTGTCTGTTTTACCAACATTCGTTTTACCAACATCCGTTTGACAAAAAAAACCAGCTTGACCGTTAGCTACCTCTGTTTCAGGTCTTCAAACCTGTCTCTTTAAGTCTTCAAGACAGTAGCAAGACTGGAGACAAGATACTCGATGTTCTGGTTATTGATTCCTGCCACATTGATGCGACTGGAATTTACCAGATAGATGCTGTAGTCATTTACCAGCGATTGTACTTGATCTACGTTCACACCAAGGAAGGAGAACATGCCTTTCTCGCGCTCGATGAAACTGAAATCTTCACTGATGCCCATAGTCTGTATTTTGCTAACAAACTGCGCGCGTAATCCGTTAATCCGGTTGCGCATTTCGGTCAATTCTGTATCCCATTCCTTGCGCAGGTCTGCATCACTAAGAATCAACTGGACGATGGCGGCGCCATGATCGGGGGGCATGGAATACATGGTTCTGGCGGCGGCAGCTATCTGCGTTGTCGCTACGGTTGCAACAGCTTCGCTGTCGCAAATCACAGTCGTGGCACCGGTACGCTCGCGATACAGGCCAAAGTTTTTGGAGCAGGAACTCACTACGATTAGTTCGGGCAGAGATTCTGCCAATAGCCTGACCCCGTAGACATCTTCTTCGAGGCCATCGCCCAATCCCTGATAGGCAAGATCGATAAACACCGTAAATCCGCATTCCAGCGCCAGGTCGCGTATTCTCTGCCACTGGGGTTGACTCAGGTCGGCGCCACAAGGGTTGTGGCAACAACCGTGTAACAGCACGACATCGCCTCGGCCCAGCTTGGCGAGGCAGTCAATCATTTCGTCAAAGCGTACGCTATGGCTGGCATAATCGTAATAGGGGTAGGACTCGATCTTTAGACCAGCCGATGCCAGCAACGGAACATGGTTGGCCCAGGTTGGGTCGCTTACCCAAACGGTGGCGTTGGGGTTGGCGGATTTAATAAACTCCGCGGCCAGGCGCAAGCCGCCACAGCCGCCAGGAGATTGTACAGTGACTCGACGTTTCCCAAGACTGTCCATCAGGGATTTGCCGAGTAATAATTCACCCACGGTGGCGTTGTAGTCAGCGGCACCGGTTGGGCCGACGTAGCTCTTGCTGGTCTGGGAATGGAGAATCAGATCTTCTGCTTTCTTAACCGAGGTCATGATGGGTGTATCGCCGTTTTCATTTTTGTAGACACCAATACCCAGATCGATTTTTTTGGGATTGTTGTCCGCGCGATAACTAGCCATAAGTCCGAGAATAGGGTCGGCGGGAAGGGACTTTAATGATTGAAACATGATGTTTACTCTATCTTCTCTGGTGAGCTTTGAGGGTGTTTTGTAGCAGCGAGGCGCGAGTCATTGGACCGACGCCGCCGGTTACATAAGTCATATAGGAACACTTGTCTTTGACATTATCAAAATCTACGTCACCGACGTTTCTGAACCCCGACTTTTTGCTGCTATCGGGTACGCGAGTTTGTCCCACATCGATTACCACGGCACCTTGCTTGACCATGTCGGCGGTAACAAATTCGGTTTTTCCGATAGCTACAATCAGGATGTCGGCACTACGGCATAATTCAGCAAGATTTTTAGTGCGGCTATGGGCTATCGTGACAGTGGCATTGCCAGGATTAGTATTGCGTGACATAAGCACCGCCATTGGCGTGCCAACGATGTTGCTGCGACCGAGTACTACGCAATTCTTGCCTTCGGTCTCAATGCTGTAACGACGAAATAATTCCATAATGCCATTCGGCGTGGCAGAGATGAACGTAGGCAGGCCGAGGCTCAATTTGCCGACATTTTCCGGGCAAAAGCCATCCACATCCTTGTCTGGGTCGATTGCCAGAATGACCTTGTTTTCATCGATATGCGCAGGCAAGGGGAGCTGCACAATAAAACCATCGATGCTGGCATCAGCATTCAGTTCAGCAATTTTGTCCAGTAGCTGTTGCTCGGTAGTGGATTCGTCCATGCGCACAAGTGTGGATTCAAATCCCACTTCTGCACAGTCCTTTACCTTGAAAGCCACATAGTTTTCCGAGGCGCCATCGGTTCCTACCAGCACCGCGGCCAGATGGGGCGCGCGCTGGCCAGCGGCTTTAATTTTTGTGACTTGTTGCGCTATCTCCTGACGAATTTGTTCGGAGCAAGACTTGCCGTCAAGTAGTTGCATAATGATCTGTCCAATAGATTGAGGTCTAGATTTACAAGCGCGTATCGATTCTTCGTAGCGCTGGGAATTGCCTGATTTGAAGCAGCCGTATAATAAACGAGCCGGCTCATTAGCTCAAGTCTGGGCTACCAATTGCCTGTGTTTTCCATGCTGGCCCAGGGTTCTTTCGGCGCTAATGGCGCACCTTCTTGCAGGATTTCGATTGAGACATTATCCGGCGACCTGACAAAGGCCATGTAGCCGTCTCGAGGCGGGCGATTTATGACCACGCCAGAATCCTTGAGTTGCTGACAGGTGGCATAGATATCTTTAACGGAATAGGCCAGATGTCCAAAATTACGCCCTTCGTCATAGGCCTGGGCATCCCAGTTGTAAGTCAATTCAACTTGAGCGCCTTCATCGCCTTCGGCGGCAAGAAATACCAGAGTGAATCGCCCCTGCTCAAACTCTTTACGACGTATTTCCTTGAGGCCCAGTTGTTGGCAATAAAATACAAGCGATTCATCCAGATTACTAACGCGGACCATGGTGTGGAGATATTTCATAAATTCCTCATTGAGTAGGGCTTTGGCTTAACTGTTAAAACAGGACTACCGATCGGATACTGGCTCCCTCGTGCATGAGATCGAAGGCCTTGTTGATGTCCTCTAGTGGCATAGTATGGGTAATCAGCGGATCGATTTGAATCTTTCCATTCATATACCAATCAACTATTTTAGGAACATCGGTACGCCCTCTGGCGCCGCCGAACGCAGTTCCCTTCCATGAGCGTCCGGTGACAAGTTGAAACGGCCGGGTTGAGATCTCCTGACCGGCACCCGCGACACCAATAATATACGACTCGCCCCAGCCCTTGTGACAACATTCAAGCGCCTGACGCATGGTGTTGACGTTGCCGATGCATTCGAAGCTGTAATCTACTCCGCCATTAGTCAGGTCGATAATGGCCTGGGTGACATCGTCTACGTCCTTGGGGTTAATAAAATCTGTCATGCCAAAAGATTTGCCCAGTTCGGCGCGGTTAGCATTAAGATCGACCCCGATTATTCGATCAGCACCGACCATTCTGGCGCCCTGCACGACATTCAGACCAATACCCCCTAATCCAAAAACCGCGACTGTGCTGCCGGGCTCAACCTTGGCATCGAAGGCGACGGCACCGACGCCGGTAGTGACCCCGCAGCCTATGTAGCAGACCTTGTCGAAGGGGGCGTCCGGGCGGATCTTGGCGACAGCTATTTCGGGCAGAACCGTGAAGTTGGAAAATGTCGAACAGCCCATATAATGCAAGATCGGTTTGCCATCCAGTGAAAAGCGACTGGTGCCGTCAGGCATCAGGCCTTGACCCTGAGTGTGGCGAATAGACTGACAGAGATTGGTTTTGGGGTGCAGGCAGAAGTCACATTGCCGGCATTCGGGCGTATACAGTGGAATTACCGTATCGCCCACGGCTACAGATTTTACCTCGGGGCCGATTTCCACCACTACACCGGCGCCTTCATGGCCCAGGATTGCGGGGAACGCCCCTTCGGGATCATCGCCAGACAGGGTAAAAGCATCGGTATGACAGATGCCGGTGGCCTTAATTTCGATCAGGACTTCGCCCGTTTTCGGGCCTTCCAAATCCACTTCCACGATTTCGAGAGGTTTACCGGCTTCGAAAGCGACTGCGGCGCGTGATTTCATGGTGGTTTCCCCTGATTGAGTGTGAAGCAAGTGGCACCATTGTAGAAGACCCCCGGCCCCTGCGGCAACTCACTGTTAGCTGATCGGCCGATATGACCTATAATGATCGGCTATAGCCCAGATCAGGAATCCGTAGTGTTATGAACGCCAGCCAACCCGCAAAATATGTGCTTACCGTTTCCTGCCCGGAAGCGAATGGAATCGTTAGAGCCGTAAGTGAGTTTCTCTACCAAAGGGGAGCGACGATTTATGAGGCCGCCCAACATCGAGATCCATTGATTGATCAATTTTTTATGCGCGTCGAATTTGAAGAGGTAGACATCGCGCTTCCCAGTCTCGATTTACTGAATCAGGACTTTCAGCAAATTGCTTCCAGCTTTCAAATGCAGTGGCAGTTTTTTGATTTGCAGGTGCCTACAAAAATTCTGCTTGCTGTTTCCAAGCATGGTCATTGCCTGAATGATATTTTGCATCGCTGGGATAGCGGAGCACTGCCGGGTGAAATAGTCGGCGTGGTTTCAAATCATGAGGATATGCGTTCGATGACTGAATGGCATAAAGTCCCCTTTTATTATCTGCCAGTAACTACTGATACCAAGGTGGCGCAGGAGAAACAAATTCTTGAAATAGTCGAAGATAATGCAATTGATTTATTTGCGCTGGCACGTTACATGCAAATTTTATCGAAGGAATTGTGTGAAGCGTTAAGCGGGAAGGCGATAAATATTCATCATTCTTTTTTGCCAGGTTTCAAGGGGGCGGATCCTTATCGTCAAGCTTATAACCGCGGTGTAAAAATCATTGGTGCAACAGCACACTATGTGACGGCGGAACTGGATGAGGGCCCAATAATTGAACAGACAGTCGAAAAAATAGATCACAATTTTGATATCGAAGCCCTGGTCCAGATCGGTAAAGATGCGGAATGTGCTGCATTTTCGCGAGCGGTAAAATGGCATTGCGAGCATCGTATTATTATAAATGGTCATAAAACAATTGTGTTCCGGTGATTTTGGGTTGATGGTTATTTGTTGGTGGTTATTTGATGGTTGTTGAAAATATTCTATCGATTGGCTGTAGGTTAAAGCGGATCGATGGTGCATTTCGACGAGTTTGTGGGGAATTTCTAGATGGTTCTGGTTCTGGTTCTGGTATTATCCTGCATTGATTTCTTTCTAGAGTAACTCTGATGGTCAAGCGAGCAGTAAAAAGATTAGTAACAAGTGTCTTTGTCGTTATTTCTCTGCCGCAGTCTTTTTCAATTTTTGCTGCCGAGCAAGATGAAAATATTGTGTGGATAGATGTACGTTCGGCAGGTGAATTCCGTCAGGGCCATCTTGAAGGGGCTATCAATATTTACCATGGGGATATTGGTCACAAAATATTTCAGTCAGTGACCGATCTTTTTAAGGAAATACATATATATGATGGCAGTCAAGGCACCTTCGCCGGCCTGTCTCTGGAAATGTTAATGGAAATGGGTTTTCAGGAAGTTATCAACGAAGGTGGCTATGAAGACGTGCTGAGCAAACAGGGCTTGGACGAGCAGTAATGAATGTTCAAATCCTCCCACAGTTAATTCGATGCAAATTCCTGGTAAAGGCGTGAGCATTTTACTTCGTGTTTGAATTATGGAAATTGCAATCGCCGCATTGGTAATATTTGTCGGCTCGTACGTACAAAGTTCGATTGGCTTTGGCCTGGCGATTATTGCCGCGCCGCTGTTGTTTTTAATCGACCCGCTTTATGTGCCGGCGCCCATCACAGTCTCTGCATTGACTCTTTCGCTGGCGAACTCCTATAGCCATTGGGGATCTATCTCATTTCGGGGGCTAAAATTTGCCATCCTGGGACGTATACCGGGGACTGTAGCGGGAGGCCTGCTGTTGCTCTGGATTGATCAGCAGTCACTTGCTCTGTGGTTGGGTATCTCCGTGCTGGTAGCGGTGCTGTTGAGCCTGAGTAATATTGTTTTCAAACCTACCCCTGGCACCTTGTTTTCCGCCGGTTTTCTGTCGGGATTTATGGGTACCAGTTCATCTATCGGTGGTCCACCGATAGCGCTGGTGCTACAGCATCAGGAAAATGATTTTATTCGGGCTAATCTGGCGGCTTTTTTCGTGATTAGCTGTTTAATGTCACTGCTAATGCTGGGCTCTATCGATAAATTTGGCATGCAGCAGATCAGGCTTTCCCTGCCTCTGATGCCGGCTACCCTGGTGGGTTACTGGCTGGCGATGAAGACCATGCACCGTATTTCGCATCAGAACTTACGTCGATTCTCTCTATTACTCTGTGCTATGGCCGGTATTGCTGCAATAGGCTCCTACTGGCTTTAAGCCGATACTTTTTAGCCGCCGCCAAGCCAGCAAATCTTATGAGGCCCCAATTGTTAGGGAATTGGGGCCTTTTTTGCTTTTCCCGGGTCAGACAGCGCCAGCCTAGGGGCTGTCGTTGGCTGAACTAGCGCCTGCTTAACAGTCAGCTCGATACGTACTACACTTACCCGCCTGGACAATTATTACCGTATCTAAATATTACCGTATTTAAATATCGCTACAGCAAAGGGAAGTAAATAATGGCAAGTTGGCCACTTGAAATTAGCATGGACTCTTTTCGCAGGAGCTGGGATCTGCAAGGGGAGTCTTTCTGGCGCAATGTTTTTGAGATGCATAAGGGGAAAATGCAAATCAAAAATTCAAATATTGCGATAGGAAATCTCGAAAAAATATTTACCGCGACATTTAAACTGGCAAATGAGAAAGGATTTCAGGCTATGAGTCTGCGGGACTTGAGTCGGGAGACGGGCATTAGCATGGGCGGCTTGTATGCTTATATTGGCAGTAAAAATGACCTGGCGTCAGTCATCGAAGGCGTGCTGCGTAATTACATCGATCAAGTCATCGGAGGCTTGTCTACTCAAAATTTGAAACCGGTAGAAAGTTTGCGAGCGATTGTTTACGCAGAGATTTATATGATGGAGACCATGAGCCCATGGTATTACTTCTGTTTCATGGAGCTCAAGGGTCTGCCACGAGAACAGCAACTTCAGACACTCGAATTGGAACTTCGATTCGAAGCCATACTCATCGAGGCTTTCCGTGCAGGCGTTGAAGACGGCCAATTCGTTTGCGAAAAACCAGAGTTACTGGCATCACAAGTAACGGCGCAGTTACAGCAGTGGCATCTCAAGCGGTGGAAATTCAAATTGCGCAAGATTGATACGCAGGAATATGCACAATTCATTTTTGACAATTTATTAATGTGCCTTGCTTATAAGAATGACCCTGGAGTGGAAGGAAAAACTGAGAATATAAGCAATGAACAAAGCAGGGAAGAAGAAAGTAGCAGGCTTAATCTGCAAGCCTGATCAACTGTTTTCAGGGCGAATACCCTTCTTCTCTGCATAGAAAGTGCGAATAGCTTGCATATCATTTTCCAAATCCCCGCTAGGATGGAAAAAGTCGGCGAGGCCGGCTTCTTTTTTAGCGGCATCGATATATCCCAACAGTATCGGAACCTCGGCATTTTTAGCGATATGGTAAAACCCGGTTTTCCACGCATCGACTTTATGTCGGGTCCCTTCCGGAGGAATTAATACAATCAGGGTTTCATGACGCTTAAATTCTATTACGATTTCATTCACCACGTTGTGAGATTTACTGCGATTGAAGGGGATGCCGCCTAGCCATTTCATTAAGCCGCCGAATGGAAAAGAAAACAGGGTGTGCTTACCCATCCAAAATACGGGCAATCTCAGTTTTAGCACCACCAGCAGCATAATCGGAAAATCCCAATTACTGGTGTGGGGCGCGCCGATCAGCACAAATTTTTGGGTTTTAATTTCCTCGCCAATGGCCTTCCAGCCAATTAGCTTAAGAATCAGCAGCGCAATCCAGCGTAGCAACGGAGTGAGAAGCGGAGTTGAAAATACAGTAGCTCGCATTGGCGTTTATTCTGATTAGGGCAGGCGCAGTATAGCAGTGTCAGGGCCCCTCTGGACAATGCAGTTCGCCTCACTGGCAGTATACGAGGTCAATGATACTGGCGACAGATGAGCCGCAAGTAAGCGCAGCTGAGTTTATTGGAGACTAATTGCTCTGGTCAGAAAACAACCGTTTCAATTCAGCCAATGCCTGCTCGGCTTCGGTTTGCACAGTGCTGATATTTTCTTCGGTATCGAGTGACCCTTCCCCGAAGAGATTCGCCAGGCGGGCTTTTGCTTGTCTCGCTTCGACATTATCCTGTTTCCGGAAGGGCTTCGGATTTGCCTTAAAGAAATCGCAGAAATTTGCTTTGTCCTTTTCGAGTACGAAGTCGGCACGCTCCTCGCGACAGGCGTCTGCTACGGCGGGATTATAGTTTTTACAGGCTATGCAAGCATGCAGGTCGGCGTTACAGGTACTGCATTCTTCATAACGCGAAAATGGAAGTAGCAAGTTCTTAAGTTCACTGCCACATTTCCAGCACTGTATATCGACGCGGCGACTTCCCATGATTACCAGTCCTGAAAGAAGCTGCTTAGGTCCGGTTCAGTAAGCGTTTTGGTGCCGCCTGTTATGGTTCCGATGTAGAGAAAGGCAATAATCTTCTCATGGGCCGCCAAGCCCAGGCCTTTTTTGACCACAGGATGATAGGCCATGGGTCCTGTTCGCCACATCGCTCCTACGTTCTGGGCAAATGCTGCAAGTAGCATGTTCTGGGTTGCGGCGGCGGCAGATAAGTCTTGTTCGAATGCAGGGACTTTAGGATGTTCTTTACTGTTCGAGACGGTGATCAAGATTAGCGGCGCGCGCAGAGGCTTTGCCTGTAGTTTTAGTTTTTGCTGATCGCTCAGTTCCGGATTATCAGTCAGCGCGGCCTCGACGAATAACTGGCCCAGACGTTCACGCGATTTGCCTTTCACTAGCAAGAAACGCCAGGGTCGCAGGACCCCATGATCGGCCGCACGAAATGCAGCCTGGTAGATATTTTGCAGTACTTCCGGCGCCGGAAGTGGGTCGCCCAGTTTTGGGACCGAGCTTCTGAGGTGTAAGGCATCTAGTGCTTGCATGGGGATTTAATCGTTCCAGTCTCTGAGTGAGTCGTAATTGGTTTGATTTTGGGCGTAGATGAAGCATAAAACAAGCAGCGAGCAGTGAAAACCGCTTGTCGAGGAAAGAACGAGTAACCACACGTTTTACAAGGATTTTTTCCGTGTTTGAGGTCATGATTATTGGCTCTGACACTGGTATACTTTTGCGCTATTGAGTCGATATCATTTGCACATGCCGTGCGATCGGTTGGCACTGGTTATTGAGAAAAATTCACAGCAGCTAAGACCTAGCGCCGAGTATCCAGGATTAATTTATGAACTCCAAGGCCAATTTAATCGCCGCCAGCACCGAGCGGCCAGCTTACCCGCAGGATAAGTCCCGTTGGTTCGGGAGCGTGAAGAAGGAAAGCTTGCGGGTAGTGTTTTCATTCTATTCGCCCGATGGTAACGAAATTTCTATGCCAATCGCCAGCATGTCGGCCTATCTTAAACGTGATTTCCCTTCGGTAGAGGTCATACTGGAGCCGGTGTTGATTCTACGCGACGCCGAACAATATTCCCCGCAGAACTACGCCAAAACTATTCAGGCACTTGAGCCCGATATCATCGCTTTTTCAGTTATGAGTCCTCATTGGTACCCCATGGAGCCTTATTTCGAAGAGTTGAAAAAACTTATGCCCAATCTGCCTCTCGTTATTGGTGGCTATCAGGCGATGTTGTCTCAGGATCAAACGATTGAGAATCCTAACGTCGACTATATTTGTGTCGGCGACGGCGAATACGCTATTGGTAATATCGTTGAGCATTTAAAGGGATCGAAGGACGGTCCGGCAGATGGCATGTGGGAAAAGCTTATCGATGGTTCGGTCTATCAAACTGAGCCACATCAAATTGGAGATCTGGCGTCGTTGCCTTTCCCGGATTACGATGTATTTGCTAAAGAGGATGGATTCAAAGATGTGAACTCATCGATATTTGGGCCAAAGGGGAAGCTGGTATTGCCGGTAATGACCGGTCGTGGTTGTCCCTATCGTTGCACTTACTGCTGCAATACCCCGATTCTGGAAGGTTGGAAGACGAAGAAAACATTTCTAAGAAAGTATGATCCGCAAGCGATGGTGGATGAATTGATTCGTCTACGGGATTTATATGATGTTGGATATTTTGAATTTTGGGACGAGTTGTTCCTTTCAAATTTAAAATTTGTACGCGCTTTCTATGCTCTCTACAAAGAACAGGTAAAGTTACCGTTCTCCATCAACTCTCGGGTTGAGGTGATGAATGAAGAATTTTGCAAGACAGCGGCTGCAGCGGGCTGTCATACAATCTGGTTTGGCATTGAAAGCGGGGATGAGGAATTTCGAGCCAAAATGTTGGGGCGCAAGATGAGCAATGAACAAGTCATTGCCGCCGCAGAGAACTGTAAGAAAGCCGGGATTAATCGACTTACTTTTAATATTGTTGGCTTGCCGTTGGAAACAGCGGAAAACATGCGAAAAACCCTCGAGCTCAATCAGAAAATCGCGCCGGAGCATTTCTTTTTCTTTCCTTATATTCCCTTGCGAGGCACGCCTCTTTACAACAAGGCGAAGGAAGAGGGCTTGCTATTAACTAGCAAGAAAAATCTGCATTACCTGTCAGCCGTGAATGATCAGAAGTTCACGCAAAACATGAAAGAATGTCCTGAGTTATTGACCGCGGAAGAATACGATACGATCTGTAGACAAATGCTGGATTTCCAGCAAAAAAATAATCGTCTGAGCTATATGGATGAAGCGGCAACAGTAGAAGACAAAAGCTTTAACCTGGTGGAAGATGAGGTGAGTGAGCAGTCTGCAAGGCTAAGTGCTGGTGGCATTGAAGCCCAGCAGGAAATTTCTCAAAAGCCAGCGATTTCGCTTTTTGACGGCGTGAAAAATCTGTTCCGCAGTTAACAACATCCGGCACTTAATTCAAGCGACCGGATTGGCGGCTTTTAACTCCCGGTAAACACTTCCCGATAAACACTTCCCGATAAACACGGTCGAGCAAACTTTGATTGCCCCTCTATAGGAATGCGCATCAAACCGTTTGCCCATCCGCCTTCTCCGTAAGTTGTTTCTCGCCTGTAAGCGCGCGCATAAATGCACGCCAGGAGATCGTTGCCATCAGTAAATTGCCACAGAGTGCGCCGGCAAATAATCCGCCCAGACCAAAAAACCGACTGCCCACATAGGCTAATGGCACATAGAAGACGAAGAAACGCATGGCACTGAGGTACAGGGCAGACATCGGACGATGCAGCGCATTGAGAGATGAATTGGAAAGGATAATGAGGCCCTGCATCCCGTAACCCAGTGGTAATATCCAGATAAATAATTTAATGGTGCGGGTGACGTCGGGGTCATCGGAGAAGGTGTCTGCAATCCTGGAGGCACCAAGCGCAAGCACTACATAGACGAATAGCTGCCATGCCAAAATGAACCGCACCGAGAGGCGATAGGCTTCTTCCACTCGATCTATCCTTCCTGCCCCGAAATTTTGACTAATAAGCGGCGGCAGTGATGAAGACATGGCCAGCACTATCAAGGTCGCGATGGGTTCTAATCGGGCTCCCACACCAAACGCGGCGACAGCGGTATCACCGAAGCTGGCCGCGATAGCCGTCATAATTCCGGCGGCAAGAGGGGTCATCATATTCGCCCCGGCAGCGGGAATTCCTATTCGCAGCATCTCCCTGCCGGATGCAAGCATTACCGGTTTGCTGGGCAGTGTCCGACTCACCAGTTCCCTCTTCACTACCAGTAAATAAAGCAGGTAACCATAGGAGAGAGTCCATGCTGATACAGTCGCCCAGGCAGCCCCTTCAATGCCCATCGCCGGAATGGGCCCGAGACCAAATATGAGAATCGGGTCCATGATCGCATTCACCAGACCTGCCGATGCCATTAAAATGCTGGGTGTTTTGGTGTCGCCATAGGCGCGAAGCACGCTATTGCCGGTCATTATGCAGACTACCAATATGCTGCCGGGAAACCATACCAGCATATATTTTCTGATAGGAATCAACAGTTGTTCACTGGCGCCCATCAGGCTGAAAATGTCATTCATGAAGAACCAGCAAAGGAAAACAACGATACCCGCCAGCAGAAAAGAGATGTAATTAATGACAGTCGAAGCTTGCTTCGCTTTTTCGTACTCAGAGCGTCCGAGGTATTTGCCCACCACAGCCGAAGCACCAATGCCAAGTCCGATGGCGAGGCTCATGATGGTAAAAGTAAGCGGAAAGGTAAAGCTGATCGCGGTGAGTGACTCGGTACCCAGAAAGCTGATGAACAGGGTGTCTACCAGACTAAAGGTGAACAACATGAGCATGCCGATGATCATCGGAGTAGTCATGCGAATCAGGGATTTTTGAATCGAGCCCTCGGTCAGGTTATAGCTGTTCTTGTTCTTGTTCTTGGAGGAAGACATGAATTTCTACAGACCTGATTTGCGACTAGAAAAAAACAGACGGCTTAGTGAGCGGCTGATTCGTCGTTTCTTTCATTGAGCGTTTAATATACCGCAGTTTCATTGGCAAAATTCAGCTGACACAGAAAGTTGCAAAGCCTAGTCAGAGATAGTCTGGCGCATACGCGCCAGTTGTTTGAATATTTTGGGATTGCCAAAGATCAGTTCCTTACCCGCGTTTAATTCAGGACTTCCTGTTTCGTTGCCTAACAAGCCTCCTGCTTCCTGCAGGATTAATTTTGCCGCCGCCAGAGTCGTGTTAGCCTCGTTGGGCGCCCATCCACCCTGGGTGCGGTTGCTGGCGGTTTGTACCAGGTCGAGCGCCGTACAGCCCGAAATTCGTGGGCTGGCACCGGCCTGCATTATTTCACCCTGCATGGCGAGACCGATATCTCCCGTCGCGCCATCCAGATTCAGGCTGATCAGGCTGTCTTTAATTTCAGTTCGGCTGCCGACACGAAGGCGTTGTGCATTCATGCGCACACCACTTCCACGGCTGGCTATGAATTCTTCCCGCAGCAGGGGGCAACTGATAACCGCATGTTGGATAATACCTTCTACCTGGCAGGCTACAGAGACGCCAAATTGCGTGTAACCAGTGACGAAATTTCGATTACCTAGCAGCGGGTCAATTAACCAAACGATATCCTTATTGCTTCCCTCTCTAATTCCAGATGCCCGGGAATGGAAAGTGTGCTCGGGGTAAGCCTTTTCAAGGTGGTAGAAGATGGTCTTTTCGGCCTCCAGGTCCATCGAGGTTAGAAACGCCGCGGGGTCATCGTTAATGATTTTTACTCGATCGAGTCGATCACTGCTGTGTGCGAGAGCCTCAGCTGCATCACGCACAGCTTGCAGGGCAATATTTACCAAGGGATGCATCTATTGGATTCCTGACGAAAATACGGAACGGCGCGGCGTTGCTTGCGGGCTAATACAGCGTTATTCAGCACTGTACAAAGCTTATGGCTACCGAGTTGTGGCGCCATGATAGCAAATAAAGGTTTTACAAAGGAACCTAAACCCTGTGAACAGAGGGCATTGAGCAAAGATAATTGCTTCAATTGTGCAGAGTTCGCATCTTCACGGCCGGTTGATCCTGCTATAATCTGCAGATTAATAGACAAGGTAGTGTCCCTATAATGTTTGACTATAACCAGGTTACTGTCGTTCTGGTAAATACATCACATCCCGGCAATATTGGTGCTACGGCGCGCGCCATGAAGAACATGGGCCTGAATAAGCTGACATTGGTACAGCCGGAACAATTTCCCAGCGGAGTTGCTGTGGGCCGCGCGGTATCTGCTGTAGACATACTTGATAACGCAAGGGTGGTAGATAGTTTGCAGGAAGCGGTTGCCGATTGTGGTTTGGTTATCGGTGCCAGTGCGAGATCTCGCAAAATTCCCTGGCCAATGCTCAATCCGGAGCAATGCGCGCGGAAGTCCGTGCAGGACGCGAAAAGCAACAAGGTTGCTTTAGTGTTTGGACGTGAAGATGCAGGTCTTAACAACGAAGAGCTACAGCAATGCCATTTCCATGTGCAGATTCCCACCGATGCTGACAGCAGTTCGTTGAATCTGGCTTCTGCAGTGATGGTAATTTGCTATGAATTACGCAAAGCGGCATTGGCAGAGGAGGCGTTGCCTGCGGCCGAAGAAGATGAATTTTGGGATCAAGAGAAAGCCAACGGCGAGCAAGTAGAGCATTTTTACCGTCATCTTGAACGGGTCATGATTGCGATTGATTTTCACGATCCGGATAATCCCAGACAATTAATGCAGCGCATGCGTCGATTATTTAGTCGCATCAGGATCGATGTAATGGAAATGAATATCCTGCGCGGAATTCTTTCAAATATCGAGTACCAGATAAAAGGCGTACAGAAAGGCACGAAAGCAGGAGAAATTGCAGGAGAACAACAACAGCAACAAGGCCAGAAATCGGAGTACGGCGCACCACCCGAGAAGAATTAGCGGCAGCAGGCCAATAATCTTTCAGCGATTCACCCAGTACGCCGCTATAGTAACTACGGAAAACTAAAAAAATAATTACAAAAACCAGTGGACACAGCAGTGCGACGACAATCCTTCTATTTTAGTGACGGGCCCTATTTGCAGGCGCTACAAGGCTTGCATAGTGCCCTGAGCGAGCCCGGGGCCTTGGTTAAATTAATAGGACAGCCAAGGACCGGGAAAAGTGGTGTCTGTGAAAAGCTGGTGCAATTTCTTCGGCATAAAGATTATCAAGTAGTCTATTTTGACTATGCGATTGAATCTCCGGAAATGTTTTGGACGATGTTAGCCCAAGAGCTGAACTTGCCCGACTCCTTCGGTTTCGCCGAGCCGTTAGAAGATGTGCTGCTGGAATCAGATAAACCCCTCATCATTGTTTTTGATGATGCACATTTACTGACAGACATCATCTTGTTGGTCATCCATCGGTTGGCAAATATTCATCTCAAGCGACAGGGGATGGTGAATATTCTCCTCTGTGGAGAACCCGCTCTCGAGAAGCGCTTGCTTGATCGGGAAGACTCCACATCACTGCAGCATCATGTTTCCCATAATTTTGTTCTGGATCCCATGGACGCGGAGACTACAACCCGGTTTCTGCAGGCTTATCTCGCCAAGGCGGGCTTGCCAGAATTACAACTGGAAACTGCGGCACTGTCCTATTTTTATAAATCCTGTAAAGGCTTTCCCTGCTTGGCGGGTTCTCTCAGCCATTTGCTCGTCGCTGCAAGACAAGGGCAAACTGCATGGGCGCCAGTGAGTAAAGATGAATTGAGCCGCTTGATTAAACAGGCAGATGCTGGGCAGTCGCTGCCCACGCTACACTACCGGGAGAATAAGCAGTGGCTTGCACTGGGCCCCTTAATGGCGGTACTGGTGATCGCATCGCTGGCGATATTGTATCAACAGCTCAACAACTCCGAGCCTGCCGAGAGCGGTTTGTTAGCTGACACGCGGGTTGTCGATGACTCATCGCCCTTCAGTGCCGCCGAAGCTGAATTAGCAAAAGCATTGTCGATCGAGCCGGGTGAGCTTGCTCAGGGGCTTGTGGACGCTACGCTTGAGAATCGAGCGGAGGATACTGATTCCACTGAATTGGCCGTTGTTTCGGATTCGAATTTGGCGCTTGTGACGGCGGCTGAGATTGGCATCGCCGCCGCCGATATTGCCGAGCCTTTGTTCGAACAATTGGCTGCAGATTCAGCCGCCGCCGTTATAAAGATTTCTGCGGCTGGCGGTGAATTACTGCCAGCGACCTTAAGCCTGAGTGATGCAGACAGGGAGAATGAGCTTGCAGGAAATGTGGTTAAAAAAATCGAAGTTAAAAAAACAGAAGTTGAAAAAACAAAAGTTGAAAAAACAGAAGCTGCAAACATAGAAACGGCAACCGCAGAAGTTGCAACGGCAGTTGCAGAATTAGAACAGACAACAATTCGCATCAATGCAGAGGCAGAGGCAGTCGAACCGAGCTTGGCTTCAGCGCTAGCTACCCCGGCAGAAGAGATAGCCCCGGCGGAAAAGGGAGTAACCGTCGAAGCAGAAATGCCGCAAACCAGTGTAGCGTCAGCGATAAATATTACGCGTGCCGCTGCAGAGCCGCAGGAAGCTGATTCACTGACTTCCAGTGCCGAAGAAGTTAGTAGTACGCCCTTGTCGGTCGAACAGACAGTGCGTGATTGGGTTAATGCATGGGAGACCCAGTCGATCGATGTTTATTTTTCCAGCTATGATGCCGATTTTGAACCCAGATATCACCGCAACAGACGTGAGTGGCGACAAAGTAGAGAACGGGTTATTGGAAATGCAAACCGTATAAGCCTGGAGTTGAGAGATTTTGACATTGTCAGTGAAGATTCAAACGCGGTGGAAGTTCATTTTTGGCTCGCTTATCAGTCTCCCACCTATCGGGACAACACGCATAAAAAATTGGTGCTAAGAAAACAATTGGCATCAGAGCAGGAAAGCGCCGTAGCACAAGCGGTTGATAGATGGTTGATTGTTGAAGAAGTTAACCTGGAAGTTCGCCGCTGAATTGTGTGAGCTAATTGCCGCGCTCGACTTGACTCCATTAAGATCGGCGGCGGTTTCTTTTTTCATGACTGTTTCGAGACAGTTTTGGTATTAAGTGCTTATCAGTGTCTCCTATTAAATCCGAACGACCCATTTCATGTAGTGCCTGGCGCAACATCGGCCAATTTTTCTCATCGTGATAACGCAGAAACGCTTTCTGTAGACGGCGCTGCTCGATATCTTTAATGACCTTAACCTTGTCGCTTTTGTAGCGCACTTTCTCCAGTGGATTGCGTTCGGAATAATACATAGCTGTCGCCAGAGCCATGGGCGATGGATAAAAAGTTTGTACCTGATCGGGTTTAAAGTTGTGCCGTTTCAGCCACATACTAAGATTGAGCATGTCTTCGTCGTCACTGCCCGGATGCGCCGCTATAAAATAGGGAATCAGATACTGCTCTTTGCCCGCCTTCTTGGAAAATTTGTCGAACAGACGCTTAAACTCATCGTAAGTCGAGATTCCTGGTTTCATCATTTTCGACAAGGTTTTATCTTCACTGTGTTCTGGCGCAATTTTTAGATATCCGCCCACATGATGAGTGACCAGCTCTTCGATATACTCCGGATCTTTTAGCGCAAGATCGTATCGAAGGCCGGAAGCGATAGCGACACGTTTAACCCCTGGAATTGCTCTGGCTTTTCGATACAGCTGAGTTGTAGGGCTATGATCCGTATTCAAATGTTTGCAAATGCTCGGATAGACGCAGGATAAGCGCTTGCATGACTTCTGAATGGCGGGGGATTTGCAGTTCAGCTTATACATATTGGCTGTTGGGCCACCCAGGTCTGAGATAGTGCCGGTAAACCCGGGTACTTGATCCCGAATCTTTTCAATCTCACGCAGTATCGATTCTTCGGACCGGCTCTGAATAATGCGCCCTTCGTGCTCGGTAATCGAACAGAATGTACAGCCACCAAAACAGCCGCGCATAATATTCACGGAAGTTTTAATCATGTCATACGCCGGTATTTTGGCATCGCCATAGCTGGGATGGGGGCGGCGCTGATAGGGTAAATCGAAAACCCAATCCATCTCATCCGTTTCCAGAGGGATTGGAGGAGGGTTTACCCACACATCTTGAGTGCCATGCTTTTGAACCAGCACCTTGGCGTTATAGGGATTTGACTCCTGATGTAAAACGCGTGATGCATGGGCATAGAGAACGGGGTCCTTTGTCACTTTATTAAAGGATGGCAGCCGTATGTAGGAAGTCTTTGCATCAAATTTTTCTTTCCGCTGTAGTGGCAGGGGAATAATGCGTATCGGCTGTGTCGATTGATCTTCCTGCTTGCTGCTCTGGGGGTCTGCCGCATTTGAGGCCGCTGATTTCTTCGCGGCTTTATCATGATAATCATAGGGGCTTGGAATTTGATCGACTTTGGATGGCCAGTCGATGCGCGTTGAATCAATCTCCGTCCAGCCACCCGGTAGTTGGTCCCTGATAATGGCGGTGCCACGCAGGTAATTCAGCTCTTCTATTGGCATCCCCGACGCGAGGTGATGAGCAACCTCCAACAAGGCGCGCTCGGCATTGCCAAAGAGAAGGATGTTGGCATTGGCATCGATCAGCACCGAGCGGCGAACGGCATCACTCCAGTAATCATATTGTGCTATTCGACGCAGGCTGGCTTCGATGCCGCCTATCACAATGGGGGTTTCGTAGTACGCTTCCCGGCAGCGCTGGCTATAAACAATGACAGAACGGTCGGGGCGTTTGCCGGACTCACCATTGGGCGTGTAGGCGTCATCACTGCGCATGCGTAGATCGGCGGTGTAACGATTGATTAGCGAATCCATGTTGCCAGCAGTTACACCAAAGAAAAGATTCGGTTTGCCTAATTGCTTAAAAGCATCGGCACTGTTCCATTCGGGTTGCGAAATTATGCCAACTCTAAAACCCTGTGCTTCCAGCAGTCGGCCAATGACAGCCATGCCGAAACTGGGGTGATCAACATAGGCGTCAGCCGTCACAATTATTATATCGCAGCTATCCCAGCCCAATTCATCCATTTCTTCTCGCGACATCGGCAGGAAAGGCGCGGTGCCAAAACATTCGGCCCAATATTTTGGATAGGAATACAATTTTCGAGGCGACTGATCTGTGTCGCGCGTGTTGCGGTTCTTGTTGCGAGATTGGGGCATTAGTTGCTTCGTCTTTTTGGCTTTGAGCAGGGTTAGTTTGAAATCAGGTTTTGTTAAAAATTCTTGTTTTCGTGATTCTGGTCTATTTAAAGTTCTGGTCTATTTAAAGTTCTGGTCTATTTAAAATTCTGGTCTATTTAAAGTTCTGGTTTTTCGAAATTCTGCTTTTCGAAATCATGCTTAATTAGAAATTGCCGCCGAATTATTTGGAAAAAACTGATCGAGGGAAATTTTATCTTCGTTGATTACCAGCACGCCCTTTTTAAGGGTTCCATTAATCAGGATTTGACCATTGTCAATTTCCAAATACCCCTGCTGTACATAGGGGGCGACCAGATCGGCGGCGGGGCTGCGCATGATGGCTTCGAGATCGAGCGATGCATCAAGCTCCACGGTTAAGGCATTCAATGCGGCATTGACGTCCATGCGCGCAATATTATCGAGATCAGCCAGGCCGTTCCAGTGAATACGTAAATCCAGTTCGTGGTTGCCATCGTAGGCATTCGTTTTTACAAAATTATTGAATGCCAAATTATTTTGCAGGCCGATCAACAGGAGTTCCTGCGCGAGCTGATTTTTCTTGGTGTTAAGCACTTGCGGATTCGATTGCATCTCACTTTGCAGGTCGTTAAGCAATGTGTAGTACTGCCCGAACAGCTCGCTACTTATTTCTTCTACCTTACTATTCCAGATTAACGAGGCGACAGGGAGATCACTGGCTATTTCGGCGATTTCCAGATTTAGAAAAATATCCCGCTGAGCAGAATCAAGGCCGGATTCCAATAAGCCGTAAGCGCTTGATAGTTCTGTTACTGAAAAGGCTGTAGGCGCATCGCTGCTTATAGCGCGTATTGTTAGCTGTGCTTCGCTTTGAGCAAGAATGTCAGTTAGCTTTGTCGTAGTGCCCAGCATTTCCATGCCCGTAATAGTGAGATTTGTATTGGTACTATTTTCGCTGGCAGTTAGCTCGACCATGTGCAAGCCAAATTCAGCTGATTGATCAGGCCGCGCGTTAAAATTGGCGTTAAGCCCGGAAAAATTTACGTCACCGTCGACGTCATTATAATTCAACGGGGCTATGCTTAAGCCGATTAACACAGATCGATCAAATCCAGTCAGCAGGCCCAGAGTCACATCAGGAAGCGCAAAAGGGAAATCGGCAATGGCCAGTTCAAAGGCGTCATTGCGAATGTCAGGGGTGATGCTGGCATACGCCAGGCCCAGTTTTGGACCGTCAGGTGTTAATAGCAAGGGGCCGTGAGAAATCTCGAATTTCAGTTGCAGCGCTATGCTGTTGGTGCCGAGCGGTGTATAGAGAATTTCTATCTCGGCATTGCTCGAAAACCAGCCATTGTTAACTTCAAGCTGGTGAATCTCAAACTGGGTTTCCGTTTCCGCAGGAATAAGATCCAGAAGGCTCCGCAGGGTAGCGTCCTGAATGCCTGCGCCGATTATTTTTGGGCTTATGCCTAATATTAGAAGCGTCAGCAAGCTAACAGCAATAATGATTTTTTGGGTAGAGCCTTTCATTTTTCGCTTGGGTGTTCCCTGGGCTAACGATCGAAGCGTTTAGTCTAGGCAGGTTCTCTAGGCTTTAGCCAGTTGCAGGATTGTAGTTCGCGGGACTGTAGTTCGCGGGATTGCACTGAGCGGCGCAGTATAGCAGATATCCAAATTACAGTGGCGAAATAACAGCGGGGTCTGCGCTGGTGATTTTGTAGGCGCAACGGCGCGCACCGGCGAGCAAATAGTCGGTGCGTGAAATCGAGGCTATTCCCTGCAACAGCTGTTGGAACATGGTGAGTTCCGATTTACAAAATTGCTGACACTGCGCGGCGGCCGAACAGATCGGGCAGTGATTCTCTATTAGCAACCAGCCTTCTGGTAACAGGCGGACTTCTGCCATATATCCCTCGTCACTCCTGAGTTGTGCAAGGCGCTCGATTTTGCTTTGCAGGCTACTTTCAGCTTGCTCGAGAGCGGTTCGATAGTGAGTCTGGATTTGCTTGCTGCGTTGCTCGATAAGCAGGTTTAAGCTCTCCTCGCCCAGGCTGGAGCGAATTACGCTGATTAGTTCCAGGGTGACTTGAGAATGAGCGTCCGGGAAATATCCATGACCCTCGGCACTTAACTTCCACAGGTGAACCGGACGACCCCGGGTCTGCTTTTCTTCCCGTGTTTGCGCTACATAGCCCTTTTGCTCGAGATCAGTCAGATGTTGTCGCACGCCCATTGTGGTCATAGCCAATTGACTCGACAGAATTTTTACTGACTGTGGTCCTCGGGTCTTGAGGCGGTGCATGATTCGTTGCTGGCTTTTTGACAATTCCATGGACGCTCCTGTAGGGATATTACTGTGATCGGCCATTTAAACAAAGTATTTACTTTATTTAAAAGATTAAGTAGCATACAAAATAGTAAAGTAATAGCTTTACTAATAGAACAAACTTTCCCATAAGGAGATTAGTAATGCAATTACTTGAACATATTCATGTAGATGTCGATTCAATCGCCAAGACCGAGCACTTTTTGCAAATTGCGCTGCCGGATCTGGCGCGAAGAGGCGGGGGACACGCCGACGGCTACGGCAATTGGGTGCATATCGGCAGCGAATCCAGCTACATCGCGCTGACAGAGGTAGCGGGGGCGAACGCGATGCCGGAACTGCGGCATATTGGCATGCAGGTTGACGATATTGAAAGCGTGATGGGGAGATTGGCCGCCGCCGGCTTCGAGGCGGCGGATATCAGCTCGCTGGATACTCATCCGTTTCGTCGAAGAGTCTATTATGTGGATGGCAACGGACTGGACTGGGAGTTTATCGAATATCTGTCTGAGGATCCCACGCAGCGAAACGACTATTCACATTGATTCGCCCTTTGGGTAGCATGAGGCGCTGTCCCCAAGAGCCGCGCCTGTCAGCGAAAACCGGTTTGCAGGCAAAATCTCGATAGCGATAATTGTAAGCAGGCGATAGCTGAATGACGTTTGATACTCCTCTCATGGTGACGTTTGTTGCCTACTTGCTGCTAATTCTTTTCCTCGGTATTAAAGCCTATCGTCGCACACATAATCTGGGCGATTACATCTTGGGCGGAAGGACGTTAGGGCCCGCCGTTACTGCTCTCAGCGTCGGCGCATCGGATATGAGTGGCTGGCTGCTATTAGGCCTGCCGGGCGCTATTTATCTGTCGGGCATAAGCGAGGTCTGGATCGGCGTAGGGCTTATCATCGGCGCTTACTGTAACTGGCTGTTTGTTTCCAGGCCGCTGCGGGTGTATAGCGAACAGGCGAATAACTGCCTGACCTTGCCGGACTATTTCGAGAATCGCTTTAATGATGACAGCAGGATATTGCGCCTGTTGTCGGCGCTGGTGATCCTGCTGTTCTTCACCTTCTATACCGCCTCGGGTTTGGTGGGTGGCGCGATTCTATTTGAAAACAGCTTTGGACTGGATTACTCGGTGGCTTTGCTGGCAGGGGCATTGATCATTGTTGCCTATACTTTTATTGGTGGTTTTCTTGCTGTGGTGTGGACCGATGCCATTCAGGCTTTACTGATGTTGCTGGCCCTGTTAATTGCCCCCCTGGCTGTGATCAATAGCGTGGGCGGGGCTGAAGTGGTTTGGCAGGAAATGCAAATAGTGAACCCCGACAGCATAGAGTTATTCAGCAATATGACGCTGCTGGGTTTTGTCTCATTGCTGGCCTGGGGTCTTGGCTATGTGGGTCAGCCGCATATATTGGCTCGCTTTATGGCCATTGAGAGCACCAGCAAGCTGATTCCAGCGCGGCGCATCGCCATGGCCTGGATGCTTATTGTACTGATCGGTTCGGTAACCACTGGATTGGCAGGCATCGCTTATTTTTCGGGCCAACCGCTGCAAAATCCGGAGACCGTGTTTATCGCTTTAAGTCAGCAATTATTCAATCCCTGGGTGGCGGGAATAATTACGGCGGCTATTCTCTCGGCCATTATGTCGACTATCGATTCGCAATTGCTGGTTTCGTCTTCGGTAATCAGCGAAGACTTCTACCGTGTATTCGTGCGGCCCGAGGCGACAGAAAAAGAATTATTGCGGGTGAGCCGAGCGGCCGTTATCGCGATCGCGTTACTGGCCTTGTTAATCGCCAGCGACAGAGAGAGCAGGGTGCTGGATCTGGTGAGTTATGCCTGGGCAGGCTTTGGCGCGGCTTTCGGGCCAGTCATCGTATTTTCACTTTTCTGGCGCAAGATGACCGCGTTATCTGCCATGGTGGGGATGTTGACGGGCGCATCGACGGTGCTGATCTGGTCCAGGCTCAGTGGCGGTGTG
>JABMOK010000190.1 GCA_013204155.1 Pseudohongiella sp.
GATAGAAACATGGCCTGATTGTGCGCAAAGGAACCAGACCACTCAGCTACGCTTAATTCAGCGAAGACCGGTAATTCTTGTATTTCAATAGAGTTTAGAATCACAAACTGTAAGTTGACACTGATGTTAGGCGCTTATCCTCTGGTCTGCTTTACTGGCAATCAGACCATGTTTTCGCGCTTCCATTTTTTCAGGTCAAGCGAGGACTGTCCGAGCGAAGCGAGTTCCGCAGCGCTGAAAAAATGGAAGCGCGAATGGTCGCCAGTAAAGCAGACCAGAGGATAAGCGCCGAGAAAGTGTAACCAAAGAGCGCATGTTCCGGGCTCGGGTAAGAAGCCAACAGGAATTCTATCGAACAGCTTTAGATTTGCCGCGCTCGTTTTCAAACTTCAACTGGCTCAGTGGTAATTTCCAAAGGGTTCTGCTTCAGCCAGAGAGTTCTGGCATATCAAATCCCAAGGCTTCGAGTTGAGACTGCATTTCACTTACCTGATCGTCACTCATCGTCATAATCGGAGGCCGCACCCGCCGCCAATTGGGATCATCACTATAGAGCGATGTGGCCGCCTTCAGCGCGGGTATCATCGGGAAGCTCTGAAAGATGTTCCTCACCGGATTCAGCTGTTGCTGCATTTTCTCTGCCTCGGCAGTTTGCCAATTGTTATACAGGGCTTTAATTGCCGCGGGGTTTACATTTGCTGTAGCAGAAATACATCCCGCACCGCCGTGTTGCAGGTTCTGCAAGAGCAGGCTTTCGGAGCCGCAAAACACTCTGAAGTCTGGCCAGCCCCCGGCATTATAGGCCTTGGTATTTCCCCAATCACCGGAGCTGTCTTTTATGCCGACAATATTTTCTGGATAGGATTTCACCAAGCGGTCAATTAGCGGAACAACAATAGGAACCCCGGTGAAAGCAGGGATGTGATACAGATAAATTTTTAAATCCGGGCTCGCTACGCGCTCGATAACTTCTGCATAGAAGGCAAATAGGCCGTCTTCTGATACCGGTTTAAAATAGAAAGGCGGCAGCATGAGTGAGCCGGCACAGCCCCGCTTTACCGCATGGGCGGTTAATCTGACACAATCAGTGAGTGAGCAACTTCCAGTCCCAGGCATCATCAGCGCCGGGTCGACGCCGCTGGCTATCAGTTGATCCAGTAGATCAATTTTTTCATCGGTAGAGAGGGAATTAGCTTCACTGTTGGTGCCAAAGACGGCGAGGCCGACACCCTGGTTCACAAGCCATTGGCAATGAGCAGCAAGCCTTTGGGCATCGGGACTCAAGTCTTCCTTGAAGGGTGTTATCACCGGAGCCAGAACTCCGCTAAATCGTTTACTGCTCACAATAGATCCTCATTGATAATTCTAAATATGGCTAACAGCGATTTGTTAGCCGTAAATGAAATCGGTTATAGTCCCACAATCCCGTCAGCGGAGGCAATGTTGGCACAACATTGGGTGCCTCCCGGATTTAGCGGAAGATAGTTTAGCGGAAGATAGTTCAGCGGAAGATAGTTCAGCGAAAGATAGTTCAGCGGATGACCGCCAGGAAGAATTTCTGTGCAACTGGTTATAGGCAACAAAAATTATTCATCCTGGTCCATGCGACCCTGGGTGTTACTCCGACATTTTGCCATAGCATTCGATGAAATCAGGGTGCCCTTGTTTGTCGAGGGTTATGAGAAAGAGCTGGCGAAGTATTCTCCTACACTGAAAGTTCCGGTTCTGCTCGATGGCGACAGTAGAATTTGGGATTCCCTGGCGATCGGCGAAACAGTGTCAGAAAAATACCTTGCTGGCATAGCGTTGCCGGAGGATTTGCGAGCCCGGGCTGAATGCCGCAGTTACTGCTGTGAAATGCATGCCGGATTTATGGCTATTCGCTCGCAATTACCCATGAACTGCAGGGCCAGGCGAAAGCTCGCGTTCACTCCCGAGGTGCTGATGGAATGCCAGAGAGTGGATCAATTGTGGGCTGAAGCAAGAAAACAATATCGCTCAGCAGGTGATTATCTGTTTGGCGAATTTTCCCTCGCCGATTGTATGTATGCACCCATGGCGATGCGCTTCCAGACCTATGGCGTCAAACTTTCGGATGCCAGTCAGGCGTATCTGCAATTCTTGCTTAAAAACCCAGCCGTCGCCCAGTGGCAAGCCGAAGCCGAACAAGAGCTGGAAGTGCTATCGGCGGCTTATGAGGTAGGTGAGGAGTTGATCCTCTAAAAATACTCACCTGCTGCTTTACGCGGATGGTTTCGAGTCCAGGAAAAAACTGAAAAACAGTAGCGGCCAGATGCCCACATGTACCATGACATCGGCTGTGTTGAAGACATAATTCCAGTAGGGAATATGCTGTATATCGATAAAGTCGATAACACTGCCATAGATGAAACGGTCGAGTATATTACTGGCGCCGCCACCGACGATAAAACCAAAACACAGATACTCGATTCTTCGAATTGATTTTCCCAGCCAGAGATAAGCCACAACCGTGGTCAGCAAAGCAACGCTGACGACGGCAAATAACCCACCCATGCCTTGCAGCATACCAAATACACCGCCGTAGTTACGGATGTGAGTAAGATGAATCAGGGTATTTAATTCAACAGTGGTGTTGAGGGGAATATTACTATTCACCCAATAACCTATAAGTTGTGATATTGCCAATACACTGATCGCGACTCCGCCAAACAGTGCCATATTTTTAGTGCCAGCCTTCAATTCTATTTCCTGTATTGATCATGCTGCGTTAATTCGAAGCATAGCATAGAAGCTCGGAACGGGAGCTCGGTGTAGGAGCATAGCCTAATCGAATCATCCTCTTGCCCTCGCTCGTTGGCGAAACCGGGACGGAGAGCAGTCAAAGAAGACAATGAGTTAAATAACATTCTGCCGATCTACAGCAAAGCAAAGAACGCCCTGAGCCGGATTGCATTTGCCCCAACATCGCCGGTACCGACTCTGGAAACAGAGCGGGCATTGACGATGCTTTGATTACCCTGCTGTTCTATCTTGATTACGATATCGTCTTTGAATCGAAACCAGAGTGTAGTGTCAGTCGCCTCGATTCTCCCTTCTTCCGGCACCGCCGCTACTAATTCCCAGCCAAGCTGCTGAACCGCCGCAAGCGCTTTGGCGAAAGTCTCGGCCCGTGTTGCGTTATAACGTTGGGTGACAAGGTCGGGGTAGGCCTCACGCGTAGCCTGTGCCAATTTTTCTGCTGTCATATTGGTGGAGCCGCCGTAAACCACGGTATTTGCCGCGTCTGCACGTAGTGGCAGAATGGCGATAAATTTTGGCGGGGAAAGGGTGTCGGTTGAAATATCATGGATAGGAGGGTAATTGACGCCTTCAGGCGGGCGGAAGCTTTCTGGAATGTAATAGGCGACTGCCGCAATAAGCGTACCTGCAGCGGCCATGCCGACCAACTTGCCAGCATGGTCAATTTTAAACAGCTGACTCGCCAGCGATACGCAAAGCGTTAATCCCAGGCAGGCTAAGGCAATTAAGTCGCCGTAATCATTAGCCGTGCCGAGAAGGGTAAAGCCGCGCCTGAAGTCCCACAGGCCCAGCCAGATTCCTGCGGCCGAGGCCAGGGTCAGCAATCCCAGACCCAAGCCAGCAATAAATATCAGGCCGCTGGCAAGCTTTAAAGAAAATGTAATTTTCGATTTTCTACGATCTTCAATTTTAATATTCATATTTTTTCCTCGCCTATGATCTGATCAGCATACTGTACTATCCTGGCTTTGACTGTTCGATCGCTATTGTTTTGCGTGTCACTCTCTCCAGCACTCTCTCCAGCACTCCCTCCATCGGCTGGGGCATAACTTATGTCAACAATACTGTGGGAGCAATTGTGCATAAGCGGTGGAGCCCAAAGTTCTTGTATCGGTCGTTCCTGCACATAGCATAAATAGGACTTTATCAGTGCCCCGTGGCTGACAACTGCAATTTTCTTCTGCTTGAAATCTTTACTGATGCTGGCAACCGTAGTTACCGCTCGATCCTGCAAATCAAAAAAGCTTTCAGCCCCCGCGAGGTTGAATAGATGGGGTTGCTGCCAGAAATGTCGATGGGAATCTGGCTCTCGAATGGCAATATCATCATACAAATGCCCTTCCCATGGACCCAGATAGATTTCCCGTAATGCGTCAAGGTATTCTATTTGGATATCTCGGGCTCTGAATACATGTTCGGCAGTTTGTCGGGTGCGCAGGCTACTACTGCAAAAAACCTGATCGAATTCCAGATGAGCAATGCGCTCGCCAAGATCCCTGGCCTGTTGAATACCCAATTCAGTTAATTCCGATTCGCTTTGACCCTGTACTCGATGCTCTTCATTCCAATTGGTCTGTCCGTGACGGATAAAGTGTAGTTCCATATCGTTAGTTCCATATCGTTAGTTCCATATTATTAGTTCCATGCAATTATCTTCATGGTGCCAGCATTGTAATAGTCTTTACGAAAATGCAAAAAGAATCTGCTTATTTTACTCTGGTGCGTTCGATAGCATCCAGCCAACCTCGATATTGTCGATCACGCCAGCTTGCATCCTTTTCCGGTTTGAAGGATTGATCCAGTTTCCATTTCTGGCTGATCGATTGCAGTGAATCGAACACGCCCGCCTGTAAACCCGCTACATAGGCCGCCCCTAATGCTGTTGTCTCCGTAACCCTTGGTCTATGGGTCTGGCAATTGAGAATGTCGGCCAGTTTTTGCATGACATAGTCGTTATTCGCCATGCCACCATCGACGCGAAGACTCTCCAGTGAAGCGCCATCTGCTTCAATTGCGGCAAGCAAATCCTTGGTTTGATAACACACCGAGAGTAGTGCGGCGGTAACGATTTCTTTGATACCGGTATCTCGGGTCAGGCCATACAGTGCACCACGCGCATGGGGGTCCCAATAGGGCGCTCCGAGTCCGGTGAAGGCAGGTACGAGATAGACGCTGAGATCGTCAGTCGTTTGTCTTGCCAGCGCTTCTGATTCGCTGGCGCTGTCTATCAACTTCAGGCCATCCCGTAGCCACTGCAGGGTGGCGCCGGCCATGAAGATACTTCCTTCGACGGCATAGGTGGTTTCACCCTTGAGCCGGTAGGCTACGGTGCTTAATAAGCGATGCTCGGATTTCAGCACTTTCTTTCCCGTGTTCAATAACAGGAAACAGCCAGTGCCATAGGTACTCTTGGCCATTCCTGGATTGAAGCAACACTGCCCAAAGGCAGCGGCCTGCTGATCGCCAATCATGCCGGTTATCGGAATTTCAGCGCCCAGCAAGTCGAACTCGCAATGGCCGAAATCAGCGGCACAGTCTTTCACTTCGGGCAGCATAGAGGCAGGGATGCCAAATAGTTCGAGTAACTCCTCGTCCCATTGCTGCTGATGGATATTGAATAACAGGGTGCGAGACGCATTAGTTGCATCGGTGCAATGCCGCTTGCCCTTGGTCAGCTGCCAAAGCAGAAAACAATCAACTGTTCCAAAAGCCAGCTCACCATTTTCGGCCTTCTGTCGTGCGCCCGGCACATGCTGAAGAATCCAGCGAATTTTGGTCGCGGAGAAGTAGGGATCGATTAACAGGCCCGTTTTTTCCTGAATGCTTTGTTCCAGTGCTCTTCCCTGTTTGTGCTTAATGTTTTTTAGTTCTTCACAGTAATCGCTGGTGCGCCGATCTTGCCACACGATCGCCTTGTAGACCGGCTCGCCAGTTTTTTTGTCCCAGACAATGGTGGTTTCTCGTTGATTAGTAATGCCGATGCAGCTTATCGATTCAGCTGGAATTCCCGCTGCGGCTATTGCCTCCCGGCAACTTTGCAGTGTGCTGTCCCAGATCTCAGTGGCATCGTGTTCAACCCAGCCGTTAGCGGGAAAATATTGGCTGAATTCCTGTTGACCCACACCGAGTTGATTTCCATCTTCATCGAAGACGATTGCCCGGCTACTGGTAGTGCCCTGGTCTATAGAGAGAATGGATTTGCTCATAAGCGGGAATCTCTATTTTCTGTGGTTAAAATAAAGGGTAAAACAAGTGTCAAAAACCAGCTGGTTGGCAGGATTTTTAGGGCCTGCACAGGCGCCTGATTAAGCTAATAAGCCGCTAACAGCCATGGTACACTAAGCGCCTGAATGTTGGGCGCGCGAAACCTCTTTTTCGATGCATTTCAAAGTGTGGAGGCTCTTAAGTGAATCAATCACAGTCCAGGCATGACCTGCTTGTTATAGGCGGTGGGATCAATGGGGTCGGTATCGCTGCGGATGCCGCCGGGCGTGGTCTTGATGTCGTCCTCTGTGAAAAATCTGATTTAGGCTCCGCTACATCTTCCAACAGCAGCAAACTCATTCATGGTGGATTGCGCTACCTCGAAAACTATGAATTTGCCATGGTGAGAAAGTCGCTAGTAGAGCGAGAGTTACTCATACAGGCGGCACCACACATCATCAGGCCGATGGCCTTTCATATTCCCCAGTTACCCCATTCCCGCAATTCCCTGATGCTAAGAGCGGGTCTTTTTCTGTATGACAATCTGGCGAGGCGCAAACGTTTCGGCGGCTCCCGTGGGATCAACATTGATAAGGATGGCCCTCTGAATCCGGCGATTCAACATGCCTTCGAGTATTGGGATGCCCAGGTCGACGATGCACGACTGGTGGTGCTAAATGCGGTGCAAGCCAGGCAGCATGGGGCGAGGGTTTTGACTCGAACCGAATGTACGGCAGTTGAGCCTACCGAACAGGGTTGGCATGTCACTCTGCACGACAAGCGGCGTAATAAGGATATTGAGTTGAATTGTACGGCGATAGTCAATGCAACCGGACCCTGGGTAGCCTCCGTTGCGAAAAGACTCTCTAAACAGGCTCCCGCTCATGAAATTCGTATGGTGAAAGGCAGTCATATTGTAGTGCCACGAATCCACTCGGGCGAGCAGGCTATTCTGTTGCAGCATCATGACGGTCGAATAGTATTCGTGATGCCTTATCTGCAGAAATTCTCCTTAATCGGCACCACGGATCAGGAATTCAACGGCGATCTCGATCAAGTCGAAATTTCTGAGCAAGAAATAGACTACCTGATCGAAATCGTGAACCTGTATTTTAAAAAGCCAATAGTGCGCTCAGATATTGTTCACAGTCTTTCCGGTGTGCGGCCTCTTATCGAGGAAGCGGGAAAAGATGCAAGCAAGGTATCAAGAGACTACGGGCTTGAGATGGAAGCAACGTCGCAGCCAATGCTATCGGTCTATGGTGGAAAGCTTACGACTTACCGAAAACTTGCCGAACAGGCAATGAATCGACTGCAGCCCATTTTTCCAGAGATGGGGTCAGCCTGGACTAGTGGTGCCAAACTTCCTGGCGGTGACTTTGACAGTCAGGAAAATTTGTACCATCAATTGCAAGCACGTTATGCCTGGTTGGCGCCTGACATCATTAGCCGCTGGCAAAATAGCTATGGCACTATCAGCTTTGAGATATTAGGCGATGCAGCCGGGGTCGAAGACCTTGGAATTAAATTCGGGCAAAACCTGTACCAGAAGGAAGTTGATTACCTTTGTAACAATGAATGGGCAAACACAGCGGATGACATTCTATGGCGTCGCTCCAAGCTGGGAATGGATTTTAGTAGTAGCGAACGTGATGCTCTGGCGAATTATATACAGCAGTCTTACCCGTCCAGCTGAACGATAGGGTCCCTAACTGCGTGAGCAGCCTAATGTGAAAGCCTGTTGTTTGTTATAGTCTTGGGTTGACGCTCTCAAATTAGATAGTCGATGATCTAAATCATATCTCTAACCTTTATCTCTAATTTTTTATCTCTAGCCGGGAGCTTGCATGTCTATAAATATTTTCCAGCGTAAGCCGATTGGGCTAAGTGTTTTGGTGGGTTTTTTTACCGCTTTTTTGTTAAGTAGTGAGCTTTTGGCGCAGGCACGGTTTTACCCTGCCGCTCGCAGCGGCGGCAATTATATGCACAATTACTACTTTCCTCCGTCACCGAGCGCAACGCCCTGGGCACCGGACTGGTCACCGGATGGCGAGTGGATAGCTGTAGCCATGCAGGGCAGTATCTGGAAGGTGGATCCATCAAACGGTGTCGCTTATGAGCTGACATATAGCGAGACCTATCATTCTTCACCGGATTGGTCGCCAGACGGACGCTGGATAATTTATACGGCAGACTATGATCATCAGCGCATTCAGTTGGAAATTCTCGACACCGAAACTGGAGTCACACGAAAGCTCACGGATGATCAGGCGATCTATACCGACCCGGTATTTTCTCCTGATGGAAGTAAGATAGCCTATGTATCCACTAATCCCAGCGGCTACTTCAATGTCTACGTGAGATCGATCGAGAATGGTGAGTTCAGCGGCGACCCCATTGCCATAAGTCGGGACAATGAATACGGCAGTAATCGACTCTACTTCGGCAGCGGCGATATGCACATTACGCCGACTTGGTTGCCGGATGGTACAGAGCTGTTATTGGTATCCAATCGCAATGTGCCGCTGGGTTCAGGCAATGTATTGCGCGTACCTGCGGTGAAAGATGGTATTTTGCAGGCGAAGACTGTGTTAGCTGAACAAACTTTGTATCGCACTCGCCCGGATGTTTCTATCGATGGGAAGCGCTTCGTTTACACCTCCACCAGCGGTTCCGCCGATCAGTATAATAATCTTTATGTGCAGCCGACGGCTGGCGGCGAGCCCTATAAGATGACATTCTTTGAGCACGATGCCTTTCATCCTCGTTGGTCGCCCGATGGAGAATGGATCGCCTTCATCTCCAATGCGCCAGGACTCTCCCAATTAATGCTGCTAGAAACCTACGGGGGGAAACTGTTACCCCTTGCAATCAGCGAACAACATTTCAAACGACCGAGGGGGATATTAAAGGTACGCGTTACCGAAACCGATGGTTCTGTGCCTATCCACAACAGAGTTCATCTACGGGCAGCCGATGGAAAATTTTATACACCGAATAATGCCTACGCTCGCGCGGGGACGCGCGGCGATCTGATCTTTCATAATGCAGGCGAATTCGAAGTCACCCTGCCCGTAGGAGAGGTGTCATTGGATTTTGTGAAAGGCTTCGAATTTTTCCCGCAAAATCTCCGCGTAGATATTGAAGAAGGTGAAGTCACTCAGCTTGCTGTTGTGATGGAGCGTATGACCGACATGGGTGCCAAGGGTTGGTATAGCGCATCTACCCACGTGCATTCAAATTACGGGGGTAATTTACACAATACCTTGGAAAACCTGATGATGATGTCGCGAGCCGAGGACCAGGACCTTGTACTGGAACAAGTGGCTAACAAGGACAACCGTATTCTCGATTATCAATATTTTGTTCCCGGTGGTGGTCCGCATCCTATTTCTGCCGAAGATCAGATTGTAGTAGTGGGTCAAGAATTCCGGCCACCATTCTATGGTCATGTGTTCATGTTTGGTTTACAGGAGCATTTGATCTCACCATTTGTTACCGGTTATGAAGGCACGGCTATTGAGAGTCTGTATCCGAGTAATACCGATATGTTCCTGAAGGCGAAAGCCCAGGGAGCGTATACCGGCTATGTGCATCCGTATTTGGGCGAGAGCGATCCTCTAGAGGGCGATCTGGGTGGAGGCAAGGGCTTTATGGTAGATGCGGCGCTTGGCACCACAGATGCTCTGGAGTTGTCTGATTCCTCCACCGGCTTTTTTTACCCCTTGTATGCGGTTTGGAATAACGGCCTGCACATAACTGCCACAGGGGGTGAAGATTCAATATCTTCGCTACACCGCAGCAAACTGGTCGGTTCGTTCAGAACCTATGTCTACACGGCTAACGCGGGTCTGAGCATGCAGGCCTGGTTTGATGGATTGAAGCGCGGTCGTGCCTTTGTCAGCTCGGGTCCTTTGCTGGAGATGCAGGTTGGCTCGGCGATGCCTGGCGATACGGTGCAGTTAGCCCCGGGGGGTGGCAAAGTTACGCTAACCGGCCGCTTACGCTCGGTGACCGAACTGGAAGAGGTGGCATTGGTCTGCAATGGCGAACTGGTTCAGTCTTTTCCACTGCGCAGAAATCCCAATAGCCTCGATCTGTCTTATGAATTGAGTGTTGAGCGCAGCGGCTGGTGTCATCTGCGCACCGAAGGGACAGCAGAGCAGCGCTTTCCTATGGATGTAGGCTATGTACAGGCTTTTACTAATCCGGTTTGGTTTCAGGTAGGTGATGCGCCAATTCGTAATCCACAATCGGTCGACTACGCCATTCGGTGGATCGATAAGCTGGAGGAATTAGCAGATGCATGGCCTGGATGGCGTTCCGAAACAGAAAAAGAGCATGTGTTTGGACAGTTTGAAGCCGCGCGGCAGGTCTATCGAAGCAAACTTAATTAGCGACGTTTTTTTCGCTGCTAATTTTTTTCAGCAGGCCTATGCCTAGCGCCGCCATGGCGACTGAGATGAAGCCGTTCAGGTAGTTAAAGAAAGCATAGGGGACATAGTCTAGGACTGGCACTCCCAGGGTCGCGGTATAGAATGCCCCCGCCGTGGTCCAGGGAATCAATCCGGTAGTCAGGGTAGCGCCTTCTTCCACCGATCGAGAAAGGATAGATTTATCCAGTCCCTGTTGTTCATATTTTTCCCGAAACAATTGGCAGTTTAGAATAATTGAAATATAGGCTTCACCCATTGCCATATTGCCTATCAGGCCTGAACAGATGGTAGTGGCGATCAATGCAGCAACATGTTTGATGCGGCTGATTATCCCCGCCAGCAAGATGGCAAGAAAGCCTGCGCCATGCAAAATCCCACCTAAGGCCAGGGCCATCAAAGCCAGCAAAAGAGTCCAGCTCATGCTGGAAATTCCGCCGCGGCCTAATAAGTCGTCCAGATTTTCCAGGCCAGTATTGCCTGGTGTATTTATCCACAGAGCGTTGAGTACTGGCACAATACCCTGATCCTGATAAATAACGGCTATCAATACGGCAACCAGCACACTGATCGACATGGTAATTTCTGCGGGAACTCTTCTAATGCTGAGCGTTGCCAGCACAATAATTGGAATAAGCGTAATAAAAGGGGACAAGCGGTATGTCTGTGCCAAGGCCGTCTGAATGCCTTCGATTTCATTGCTGGCAAACGCGCTTTCTGAATATCCGCTGCCAATAAAAATAAAGATAAGCAATGCCAACAGGAATGAAGGCACGGTGGTAAACAGCATGGCGTAAATATGTCGATACAGATTTGTATGCGCGCTCATGGCAGCAAGATTTGTGGTGTCAGAGATCGGCGACATTTTGTCGCCAAAGCTTGCGCCGCAGACAATCATGCCGGCAACGATTGGCAGAGGAATACCCATGGTGCCACCGATACCGATGAAGACCACACCCAAGGTCCCCACTGTTCCCCAGGAGGTGCCGGTGGCTAGGGACATTACTGCGCATAACAGCATACCTACCGGCAAAAACAGCGAGGGAGATAACCAGTCCAGGCCAAAATACATTAAGGTCGCAATAGTGCCGCTGTGCATGAAGCTGGCGATTACCATGCCTATCAATAGAAAGATGTAAATTGCTGGCAGTGCTCTGGCTATGGCCTCACTCATTAAGTGGCGTAACTCTTTATACTGATATCCCAGATAGCGTGCGTTTAGACCTGCCCACAGCAGGCACAGAAACATCAGGCTATGCAGGTCGATAGCGAGCTTAAACAAACCTACGGCGATGAGTAGAATGACGCCGCTAAAGCATAGCAGGGCCTGGAAGAAGCTGGCGGGGCTCGGCGGTATGGATTGATTAGAAGTCATGGACCACCAGCATATAAACAATTGGGGTCAGAGTAAAATTTTGCTAAGCTCTCGAAATGCATGCAGAAGTCCAGGGCCTCAAAATAGGGGTTTTAAACATTCTATTGTGTCGCACAGGGCAGCTGACTTTTTGCTGCGCGGCTTCACTGCCGCCAGGGTAGACTCCACTTTAGCGGAGATGGCCGGCAGCGCGGAGTCAGAATGGAGATTCGTCACAGGCTGCTCAGAGGGAAGAGGTTCAGGCAAATAGTACGCAACTAATTCAAGAATCAAGATACTCATTGGAGCTTAACATGAAGAACTACTACAACTTGCCAGACAAATTACTGGGCGGATCAGGACTGCTGTTTTTTTTGGTCTTCCTGATTAGCGGGTTTTCTCAGGCAGCTGTGCCAGATGCAACTATAACGGGTCCCATTGCTGCGGACGTAGCTGGAAGCGGAACTTTAAACACCATCTATAGTGCATCGGCTATCGAGTTGACAGCCAATGGTTACATCGAAGAAGAGTATTTCATCGAAGGCAGGGCGAATCGATACAGCAATCCGGAAATGGAGAATGGGTCGATTCTTGACGGCGGACATCGCTATAAGACGCGTCTTATCGTCAGACGTCCAGAGTCTGCAGCTGACTTTAATGGCATCGTCGTTGTGGAGTGGATTAATGTTACGGGTGGCCCCGACAAGGACATCGACTGGTGGCAGTCCGGTACTCATTTTATTCGTAACGGTTATGCCTTCGTGGTTGTTTCGGCGCAGCAGATGGGAATCGATACTATGCAGGAGTGGAGTTCAGGGCGCTATGGTAGTTTGGATATAACACATGACGGCATGGTCGAAAATGATGCACTTTCTTACGATATTTTTTCCGCCGTGGGTAAGGCCATAAACAGAATTGGTGAGACTACGCCAAGGGGCGAAGTCGATATTTTGGCGGGCCTTAAGGCAGAGCAAATTATCGCGACCGGACATTCACAGTCCGCAAGCCGATTAGCCACCTACTTAAACAATATTCATCCATTAGAGCCGGTATACGATGGCATCATGGTACACGGCGGAGGTGGCCGCATACGAGACGATCAGGAAACCAAGATATTCAAGATCATGTCGGAGACCGATATGCCACGCCGGGCAGCAACCCCGCAACCAAACAGTAATACCTTTCGGCAGTGGGAAGTGGCCGGCACTTCCCACGTAGATGTTCCCTTCGAAATGGAATATGCAAAGGTCAGAAATTTACGTGAAGGCTTGCCGGTGGAAGATGCGCAGCCGCGGGACCAGGGCTGTGCCTTGCCATCTTACAGTCATGTACCTTTCAGAGACGTGCAGAACGCCGCGTTTGAACACCTGGTTAGCTGGATTCGAGATAACATAGCGCCGCCAACGTCCGATCCCTTGCAGGTGGCGCAGATGATGCCTGTTGTTGAGTTTGCGCGAGACGAACACGGCAATATACTGGGCGGAATTCGCCTGGCAGAACATGTTGTCGCCACAGCCAGGAACACCGGGATGAATAATGGCAGCAATCGCTTCTGCTTTTTGTATGGTTCGCACGAGCCGTTCGATCAGGAGACATTGACTCTTCTTTACCCCACCCATGAAGGCTATGTAAATGCCGTCAGAGAAGCGGTAGAGCAGAACCTGGCCGATGGTTATATTCTGCCTTATGCGGCGGCGCTTACCATTCGCGAGGCTCAGGCCTCTGCTATTGGGCGCTAGTTGCTGGTTGTTGTTTAAAACCGATAGTTCTGGATCGATAGTTCAGGACCGATAGTTCAGGACCGATAGCTCAGGATCGATAGTTCGGGATCGATAGTTCAGGATCGGTAGTTCAGGACCGATAGCTCAGAACCGCGATTTAAGATTGGCGAATGCCTGGCGGTGAAACTAAGGCTGTACAGGGGCTTGCCGTGTTGCCGTTATTTCGACAACTCACAGGACAGGGCTTTGCAGCGGTCGGTCCATTGCCGTTTGATTAGCTCGACATGCTCCGCCAGGGATCGGTCAACTTGCAGCGATACTTTTAGTTTTGTTTTATCCTCGATCTGCTCGAGGCTAACACTGACATTTCCGGCAGGGGTATTATTTTCCTGCCAGCTAAACTTAAGTCGTTTCGGTCGATCGATTAACTGATATTCTCCACTGTAAATGAACTCTTTACCGCCACGTTGAATCTTGTAGCGGAATGTCCCTCCGGGTCGTACTTCATTTTGCAGATCGAGTACTTTTTCATTGCCAACATTTGGGCCAAACATCCAGTTGCCGACGAAAACGGGAATTAGCCATCGATCAAATATTTTTTCCGCTGGCGCCACAATGGTTCTGCTTATGGAGAGGTTTAAGGGTTTGGCCTTAGCTGATTTGGGTGGAAGCTCAGCCTCGCCTTCAAACATGGATAGCTGATCGTTGCTCATTCTATTTCGCGGATGAAGAGGGTATGTCAGGCAGTAAATGTTCACCTAATCCGGCTCGCCGCGACACGGCCCTTGGCCCGTAATTAGTCGCCAAATAGTCCAATATTGAAGCTTCGACATTGGCATTCAGTTGCTCCAGACCCTGAGTAGCTTGCATCCATACGATGCGACTCTTCCAGACTTCGCGGCTACCGGAATTTTGCGTAATCATTTGTGTGGTATGGCATCGGGTGCAATTTTCTTGCACTGACTGCCAGCCATCCTCCCGAATCAGGCCTGTGGCTTCCTGAGCATAGGATGCAGACAAGTGTAATAGCGCAATTGTGCCAAGTGCGAAGGGGCCTTTAAGCAAGTTTGCGGCCATTTTTAAACCCGATATTCCCATCTGTTCTGCTCCTGATTTTGCCCTGGCGAGTTTAAACTAAACCACCTGCACGGCAACCCGATGACAGGCATTGTTCAGATAGCCTCTGGGATTCCAGCCTGGCACTATCATCGGTTGTGAGCGTCCCTGGCCATCCATCGCCCTGGCCCAGACCTCATAGTAACCCGGCTTGGGGAATTGGGCCCAGGTCTCCCAGTTTTGCCAGGCCAGTCTATTGGCCGCTCCCTGCATTCCCGAAGGCAGCCAGGTAGCGCCAAAATCGATAGAGATAAACACCGCACTCACCTGATCGTCGCCTGCCCAGGCATGACCGCGCACGATCAATCGTTCCCGGATGTCGTGAGTTATACCTGATTGTGGAAATGTTATTAGTGATTTGACTGGCATGGATTCGATGATGCGCATCTCTTCATCAGGAACCCGACTGCCTGGTGCCACCGAATTAATCGGCACGGTATAAGAGGGTGCGGCCATCTTCTCGCCATCGTGAAGCTGATTTCTCACGACCAGTCGATTCAACCATTTGCCGGAAACGGAGCCCGGCCAACCCGCACATACCAGGCGCAAGGGGTAGCCGTTTTGTAGCGGAATGTCTTCGCCATTCATTTGCCAGGCGATGAGTGATTCCCTCTCTAGGGCCTTGCCGATCGGTACGCCGCGAGAAATAGGATCCCGGGAGGCATCGCCGCTGACATGGGTATCGGCGCCGTAATAGCCCACATACACAGCGTCTCCCAGTACGCCGCAGTAGTTCAATACATCGCGTAAGCGGACGCCGGTAAAAGTCGGGCAGCCAACGGCACCAACGGTCCATTGATTGCCGCTTGCCGCAGGCACAAATTCGCTGCGGCCATTACCGCCACATTCCAATTGCAGCTGTAGTGTCACTTCTTCGAAGCGCTGCTTGAGATCGGCAATTGAAAAGCTGGCGGGTCTCTCGACAGATTCACCGCCTATTTCCAATTGCCAGGTCTCTGGATTCACGTTTTCCGGGGGCACGCCATTGTTGCGAATAAACATATAGCGATTAGGGGTAATATTATCGTCTAATAAATGTGCAGGAGTTTCGGCGTTAACGGGCCTGTCGTTTAGCACGATTAAACCTTCTTTGCCTTCGATTACGTTTGCTGCATTCTCCGCAGCAAACGCGACGGGAATCAAACCAGCCGGCATGAAACGTGCAAACGGTATGCTCATGCCCAGGGCGGTGCTCATGGCCATGAGTCCGCTGTTTTTCAGGAAGCCGCGACGATTGACGGTATTGCTTTTTCGTCCCCAGAGTAATTGATCGGCTGCCACCGGGTTCTTGCGGTACAGTTGGCGTATTCCTGTCTTATCGCTTTTATCCATTTTCATACCTGACGGTTATTGGTTTTCATCGAGTCTTGCTCCGGCGAGAACGCCGGGTAAAGAATAATTGCCTTCGTGACAGGCATATTCATACAGTCGATCATCGGTAAGATTCATGGGAATTTCTGCCGACCAGGTTTGGGTAAATGTGTCTGGGTCATCGATGGTGAACTTGTAATTTAGTTTGCTATCGGATGCGCGGGTAAATCTTTCGACAACCTTAAACTGCTCCGATGAATTTCTAAAGCGTTGGCTGGGATTAAATTTACTGGTTTCAACCACCAGGGTATCTCCCTCCCAATGAGCAACAGAATCTCCCATCCAGGGTCGAAAGCTGTCGGGTAGCTGGCCGTCATCGATGCGAATGATGCGGGCGTCATGCACCATTTCCACCAATATCATGACATAACCGGGTGATTGAACGATCTGATAGTGGTTATTGTAAAGAATGGGCAACATCGGTGGGCCGCTACTGGAACTGAAGGACAACAGGCAGCGTTCCGCCAAGGGTCTTGCTTCCGGTCCATCGAAGGCGCCATGGCTTGCTCTTTCTGCACGTGCCGCAGCGATGCGCTGTTCTGCTGCCGGAGTGTAGTCGGGGATTTGGCCATTGCCAGGATCTACTATTAATGAGCTGCGAAACTCCCCGTTGTACATGGCGACTCGTGTACCATCATCGAACCAGAAATTATTGTAGCTATCCGCTAATTCGATACGGCCCTTAACAGGCGCTTCGCGGTCCGGGTCGCTAGGCTGGTCTTGTTGCTCCGCATAATCGGCGACGCTCTGCTCCAACTGCATCGCTTCTTCGCGACTAAGCGCCAGCTTGTTGCCAAATTCTGCGGGGCGAGACAGGGGAGTTATGGTGTTACTGGTCCACATACCCTGCAGGTCTGGCACGCCGTCTGCGGTTCGGGGAGCTGTATAGCCCGCATTCTGTGCCATAAGCGCAGTAAAAGGCAGCATAAGCAGCGTACACAACAGAGGGAGTTGGGTCAGGACTCTGCGATCCCTTAATATTGCCCATTGTCTGGTTACTTTCATTATTGCTTTCCTTTAAACGGACTGGCTAATCCGAGCCTGTCGAGTAATTTCTTGTTCGTTCATTGAGTGGCTTGTCGACTGACTGAGGTTATCAAATAGTCACAGGTACTTCCAAGCGCTATCTTGTAAGGATTTGTGGCAGCGCCTACCGAGGCTTCTGCAGCTTCAGCAGAAAACGGTCGGTATTCCGATTGAGCCGGGGATCGAAGATGGCACGGCTGTGATCATCGCTCGGGACACGCAATAGCTCGCTGTACTCAACAATGAAGCCAGCCTGCTCGGCAAGCTCAACAGCCTGCTGCGTCTGCATTCTATGCAGCGCGCGATTATCGCGGTCTGGGACACCGATATGATCGGTAATACCAACAATTCCCCCGGGTTTTACCAAGGCCTTGATCTGTAGCAACATCTCCAGCGCTCGTTGCGGGTTTGGGTTGTAATAGTCGTGCAGTGTTTGTGCGAGCAACACCATATCCAGTGAGTTTTCCGGCAAAGCTATTTCCCGTAGCGGACGCACAATTTGTGTCACATTACTCAGCTTGCCTTGCTCAATCTTGGCATTCAGTGCCTCGCCCTGACTTATGTTTTGTCGGTCTTCCTCGAAGCGCAGTCCTCTTGGTGTATTTTGCGCATACACTACTCCATCGTTGCCAACGGCCTTGGAAAGAATGAACGTGTAGTAGCCCCCGGCGGCGTAAAGATCGAGCACCGTCATGCCCGCTTCCAGCCCGAGATAATCCAATACTTCAACTGGCTTTCTGGCTTCATCCCTGGCGAAATCTGTGACCTCTCTATCGGGGCCGGCTATGGCGCGGCGCAAGGCGGCTTTATCCAGTGCACTGGCAGCGGGGAAAAATAACAATGAGACAAGCAATAGGCTGTGTGCTTTTAGCAAGAATTTCAAAATACGGTTCTCATAATTTACTGATAGGCGGCTGACAAGCCAAGACTCTCTGTTAAGACAAACTCGATGCTGTTGTTGCTAATAGTCAATTAGCAATCAATTAGCAATCAATTAACAATCAATTAACAATCAATTAACAATCAATTAGTAATCAAAATCCAAAATCCAAAATCAAGCGCTCAAGCCAATGCCCCGCGCCATTAAGAAGGCAAGCACTGGAATGAACAACAACAGCAATAATTCAATTTTAATTAATACAGCCACTGCATTGGGCACCCTGATCGCATCCGTCTCGGCGCGTCGGTGTCGGATAAAAAAAAGCGTCGGATAAATTGAGAGTATAGCCAGCAGAATGAACAGCCCCAGTTTGATTTGGAACAGTGGATTAGCAGAATAGAACGCGCTGGGCTTTCCTACCCACAGCCACAGTGTCAGTCCGAACAGAAAAACCAAAACTGCACTGGCGCCATAGACAGCATCAACTTTGGCAAGATTGCGCGCATCCTCCGCGTTAATCGTTGGTTTGAGCGCCATATTCTCGATAATCAAGGCGCCAGCGAGCGCGAATATCGCGGCAAAGTGCAAAAGTCTGACGAGTTCGTAGTACATGTGCCCAATCATACTGGATTTTGGCTAGCTCCGAATAATTATTCAGAGTCCTGCGGGCGGCTCTAAGCGTATTTTAATGCGGCCTCGCAGAATTTCCTGTTATGCTGCCAGAGGCTGCCTCAACCAGTTAGAGAGAGGCAGGGTGTAACTAATAATAATAAGCACGAAATTGGAGGGAATATGACCACGGAAATAAATTCTCCGTCTCAAGCCGGCATTGCCGATGAGGCCCATCTCAAATCCAGCATGCGTAAGGTTGCGTTAACGGCATTGGCCGGTACCAGTATTGAATGGTATGACTTCTTTCTTTATGCAACGGCCGCGGCTCTGGTTTTCCCCTCCGCTTTCTTTCCTGACAGTACGCCAACAATGGGTTTGATTCTTTCCTTTGCAACCTTTGCCTTTGGATTTATAGCCCGTCCTCTGGGTGGTATTTTGTTCGGGCACTTTGGTGACCGGGTAGGACGCAAACGTACACTGGTTATTGCCCTGATGATGATGGGCATCGCCTCCACATTGATTGGTCTGCTGCCAACCTTCGCCACCATTGGAATTGCCGCGCCGATCTTGCTCAGTGTATTGCGCTTCACTCAGGGACTCGCTATCGGTGGCCAGTGGGGTGGGGCAATGTTACTGGTAACGGAAAGTGCTCCTGCGGACAAACGTGGTTACTACGGAGCCTATGCTCAGGCGGGTGCGCCAGTCGGGGTTATTCTGGCCAATGTCGCGTTCATCATAATCAGTGCGATGGTGTCAGAAGATGCTTTCATGCAGTGGGGCTGGCGGATTCCGTTTATCTCAAGCGTGTTATTGATTGGCATCAGCATGTATGTGCAATTGCACATGGAAGATACCGATGCCTTTAAAGAACTACAGGCACTGCAAGCGCAGAAGCAGGCAGCCTCGCCGGAGGTTAAAGAAGTTCGACGTTCTCCTGTGCTGGAGGCGATTGCCAAGTATCCCAAACGCATCGCGCTTGCCGCCGGGGCCTTTCTCTCTATTCAGGTTACCTTTTATATCTTGATAGGTTTTGTCTTGGCCTATGGCAGCGATCCGAACGGCGCGGCAATGTCACGCGATAATTTGTTGCTCGCCGTGTTAGTGGCGTCTGCCCTGCAGATACCGAGCCAATTCCTGGCCTCTGCCTATTCCGATCGACGTGGCCGGCGCGGCGTGTTTATGCTCGGCGCGATTCTTACCGGCGTCTGGGCTTTCGCCTTATTTCCACTGATTGACACCGGCAGTTTCTGGTTGATAGTACTCGGCATCAGTGGTGGTTTAGTGTTCCTTGGTATGATGTATGGCCCGCAGGCTGCATTTTTTACCGAACTGTTTAGTACCGATGTGCGCTATTCCGGTGCGTCTCTGGGCTATCAGGTAGGTGCTATTCTGGGCGGAGCCTTCGCCCCGACCATAGCAACGATACTATGGGTTCAATACGATATTGTCTGGGTGTCTGTGTATATCGCGATTGCCTCTGTACTGTCGCTGATTTCGGTTATGATGCTGACCGAAACCTACAAAACCAATTTGCACGATATGGGCTAAGTATTGTCCATAGAGTGTTGAGTAAGGAAAACGGGAGTGGGAGTGGGGACACTAAGGGAGTGGGGACACTAATAAGATAATAACTTAACCTGGGAGTGTCCCCTATCTCTCCCCCTGTTATTTCTTCAACTGAATTACTTCTGTACCCAATTGGGAAGAAACTCCTCGCCCTTCACTTTTTTGTCGCGGTTATAATTGACTTTCAGTTGATCTAACAGGCTTTGTAACTTACCGCTGTCATTCGCCTGTAACACTTCCGTAGCCCCGCCAAGCAATTCACCAGCGATAAATAACTGGGGGATATTTCCAGAGCCAATTTTGTCCAATAGTGCTTTTCTAATCTTCGCGCCAAAATCATCTTGTTGATACTTAACCGAATCCAGGTCTACGGATACATAGGCAATATCCAGGGCGGTAAACATTTTTTTAATTGCCCAACAAAATTCACACCATTCAAGTGCAAACAGGACAACCGGATTTTTACCGTCGCCGAGGAATTTTTCCAGCACTACAGAGCCTTCTGTTGACAGATCTTCTATGCCAGGGTGTCGCTGGCTACCCGCTTTGCTCTCTGGCTGAGCTGGAGCCGGGGTATCGAAGCGGTAGTTTGGCGTAGACTCTGCGATATCCAATTCATCCCGGTTCATTTCGCTGTCGATGTGCTCAAACAGCGGCGTCGAAAGATAGCGTTCGCCGGTATCGGGCAGCATGCATAGAATTGTGCTGCCAGGCTCGGCCTGCTCGGCTATCTTCAGTGCCCCGGCAAAGGTAGCGCCAGCCGTTATGCCGGTAAAAATGCCTTCCTGCAGGGCCAGTTGTCTGGCACAGCGAATAGCATCCTCGCCGCCGACCGGCATTAGCAGATCGATATGTCCCCTTTCCACCGCCTCGTTAACCAGATGGGAAATAAAGTCGGGAGTCCAGCCTTGCATGGCGTGAGGACGGAAAGCAGGGTGGCTGGGTGGTAATCCGGCCGCTGGTGCTATTGGCTGCGGTGTCTGGCTGCCTAGCAGTTGTGAATTGTCCGGCTCACAACAGACGATTTTGGTTTCAGGTCGCTTTTCTTTTAACACATTGGCTACCCCATTCAGGGTGCCGCCAGTACCAAATCCAGTAACCCAGTAGTCCAGTCGCTCACCCGCAAAATCCCGCAGAATTTCGACGGCCGTGGTGCGTTCATGCACTCTCGCATTGGCTTCATTTTCGAATTGACGGGTAAGAAACCAGCCGTGGGCTTTGGCCAATTCTTCTGCCTTCGCCAACATGCCGCTACCTTTCAAATAAGCTGGGGTAAGTATCACCTTCGCGCCAAGAAAGCGCATCAACCTGCGCCGTTCCACACTGAAGCTTTCCGCCATCACAATCACCAGCGGATAGCCTTTCTGGGCACAGACCATCGCCAGTCCGATGCCGGTATTTCCGCTGGTGGCTTCCACGATGGTTTGACCTGGCTTGAGAGCGCCGCTGGCCTCGGCATCTTCTATTACCCCAAGCGCCAGCCGATCCTTAACCGAGCCTCCAGGATTGAAGGCTTCCAGTTTTACATACAGATTTACATGCGCCGGGGCCAGTTTGGAGATACGTACCACTGGCGTATTGCCGATAGTGCCGAGAATACTATCGAATTTTTTCTTCACGTTGCGGCGTCCTCGATTGGCGATTAGCTTAAAGCCCAACATTCTAGCGCCAATTGGAAAGGGCTGTCTCTAGCGTGGGCTGTAGATGTTAGCCGTGCCACTAAGTCTTTGACATTGGGCTGGATTTCGCTTGCAATAGAGCGGCCTACAATAAACCACGTCGGCTCTTGTATTGATACAGAGGTAAGGCTTTTTGCGCGTCAAGGATTGTAATAATACAGCGGATTTCAGAAAGCTGGCCAGGAAAAGACTCCCGGCCCCATTGTTTCATTATATTGATGGTGGATCCGACGATGAGATGAGTCTGAAACGGAATACCGAGGCGTTTAACAATGTGCGCTTGATTCCTGACGCCCTGGCGGATTTATCCTCGATGGATTTGAGCGTGAATGTTCTGGGTCAGGACATCGATTGGCCAGTATTCTGCTCGCCAACGGGCATGAATCGTCTGTTCCATCACGATGGTGAACGCGCTGTTTGCAAAGCGGCCGAGAAAAGCAAAACCCTGTACAGCCTGTCCACCCTCTCGAACGTGAGTATCGAGGAAATTGGTGCCTTAACCGCGGGAGCAAAATGTTTCCAACTTTACATACACAAGGACAGGGGGCTTAGTTACGCTTTTATTGAGCGTTGCAAGCAGGCAAATTTCTCCTCATTGTGCCTGACAGTAGACACTCTGGTTGCCGGTAATCGTGAGCGTGACTTAGTCAGCGGAATGGTGATACCGCCTAAGCTCACCCTCAATAGCCTGTTGAGTTTCATGACACATCCTCTTTGGGGCTTGAACTTTCTCACCTCGGAAAAATTCGATATGGCGAATGTTAGCGGACATGTGGAAGAGGGCAGCAAAAAACTCACCTCGGTGATTGATTATATTAATAAGCAGTTCGATCGCTCTATTACCTGGAAAGATGCGGAGCAAGCCGTTCAGGCCTGGGGCGGACCGTTTGCTATTAAGGGTATTATGTCGGTTGAGGATGCGCGTCGTGCGATAGACATCGGTGCCAGCGCGGTGATGATTTCCAATCACGGCGGTCGTCAACTGGACGGCGCAACGGCACCGTTCGATCAATTGCCGGCCATCGTCGATGCCGTAGGCGACAAGATTGAAGTGATCCTGGACGGTGGCGTGCGCCGGGGTACACATGTGCTAAAGGCCCTGGCAATGGGAGCAAAGGCCTGCATGGTGGGTCGCGGTTATCTGTATGCGCTGGCGGCGGGCGGGCAACCTGGTGTAGAACGGGCCTTAACTCTGCTGCGCGCGGAGGTAGAACGAGATATGATCTTGATGGGTTGTTCGAATGTAAAACAATTAAATCGTTCGAAACTCCATTTCGACTAATTAGGGAATTATCGTGCGAGTAAAATATTTTTACTTGCTGGCATTTTTCAATAGAGTTTTTCCATAGAGTTGATTCATAGAAAAGGCTTTTCCTATGTTGTTATCCACTAGCTGTGATCTGGCGTTTGAAATTATTGTACCGACGCCCTTTGTACTAATGCTTAGGCCGCGTAGTGGCGCGCAGCAATGGATAACACGTGAAGAATACAAGATCAGACCAAGCGTTCCCGTGTTTGAGTTCACCGATAGTTACGGTAATCTCTGTCAGCGACTGGTTGCCCCGCCGGGTCATTTTACCGTGCATACTTCTGCCGAAGTAATGACCACAGAATTCGTCGATCAGGCACCCGGCGCATCCTATATCGACGTACAGTGTTTGCCTGACGCCGTGCTCAGCTATCTACTTCCCAGTCGCTACTGTGAATCAGAAAGCTTCAATCAAATGGCGACAGAGATTACCTCCGGCCAGCTACTGGGTTACGATCAGGTCGCGGCTATTCAGGACTGGTTACGGCGCACGATTAGTTACCAGCCTGGCACCAGCGACAATCCAATTTCCGCCATCGAAGTAAACAGCAGAGGCTCCGGCGTTTGTCGCGATCTTTCCCATCTCGGCATAGCGCTGTGTCGCAGCCTCAGTATTCCTGCGCGGATGGTGGTTGGCTATCACTACGGATTGGTACCGATGGATATGCATGCCTGGTTTGAGGCCTTCGTCGGTGGCCGCTGGTACACCTTCGACGCCACCCAGTCC
>JABMOK010000191.1 GCA_013204155.1 Pseudohongiella sp.
TATTTCCAGCGAACATTCTTAAGTTATTATCTTATTAGTGTCCCCTGTGTCTTAAAGTGTCCCCTGTGTCTTAAGTTATTATCTTATTAGTGTCCCCTAGTGCCGGCTACTCTGACTCTGCTGGCCTATTGATATTGCACCGGGTGGGTGGTTATCTGGATTCGCGATTCCATGTAGGTAATCGTTTCTCCATTAATAGTGCTAAACCAGTGGGGTGTGCCAGGCTGCAATACCAATATGTCACCGGCACTCACCTGTCTCGCCAATCCGCCCTTGATGCCATGTTCGGTCCTGACGATATTAGGGTCAGTGGATGCGGCCAGGGGTAGCTCGAGCAAACCCCCGGTTACAAAGGTTCCACTGCCCTCCAGGATTCGGTAGATCTCAACGCTCCAGGGATGAATGATGGCATATTGAGCGACCGAGCTGCTGCGACGACGCACCGAGACTCCCGGGGAGATTGCGACCGACCAGCCACCGGCAGAAGCTGATGACGCCGCGGCCCTGTCCAGTTCCTCCATGATTTCGCTGCCGGGTTTATAGATCCCCGGGGGCGCTCCCGATTCCTGGGCTACGATCGTAGAACCGATCAGTGATACAGCGAATACCGCAACTAGTAATAATCTCATTGGATACCTCCTTGGCAGGATTTCTATTTAACTTTGCAAAGTGTCTTCTTTATACATCAGGGAGTCATGGTAATACAGTCGGTCAGCGTCAAATTGCCCCTCATGAAAAAATCCAGCCTCACCCGCCTCAAAGCTGATACGGTGTTAAAACTGACGCAGGATTAATTCATCGTCACTCCCTTCTGTTCGAGACCCGGTTTCGCAACTGGACTAAAATGCCCGGCTTACTTATGCTGTTTACCTCAAAATATAGCCTCAAGTCGGAGTCCACATGTTTTCCACATCTCGAATCGTAATGCTCTCGGCTCTACTCTCAACATCCGTTGCCGCCGGAAGAATTTCATCTGCTCAGGCAGTAGATGATGATCCTGTCAGGGCACTGGTCAACCGGCTGCAACTGGAAAGCTACAAAGGCAGCATAAAAGGCCTCAGCCAATTTGGTGATCGCCGGCAAGGCACCGCGCGCAATCGAAACGCTGTGGATTGGATAGAGCAACAATTACGTGCAGTTGGTTGCGAAAACATCGAACGCATAAGCTATACCTACGACCCTGAACCGCGACCAGCAAGAGTATCCAGTCCTCGCACTACCGAATCACCGAATTTACCCACAGCCACTGGCGGCGCAGTCGGCCGCAATGGCAGCGGGCCTGGCGGTTCTTCCATATTCGGTTACCGGGTCGGCACCGGGGTAAACCGTGACCTGGAGGCGCAAGCCGATGAACGCATTCGTGCGCTTAATACAGAGGAACCGGTTAACGGCCCGAGGCAGGAAGTGTATTGCACCAAGGTCGGCACAACGCATCCAGATGAAATGTACATTATCGGTGCTCATATGGATGGCCATGGCGTCAATGAAGCGGTCAATGACGATGCTTCCGGAACGGCACTGGTGATTGAGCTGGCGCGCATCCTCAATGCCGCCGACGTGCAGACTGATCGTTCCATACGCTTCGCGCTTTGGAATAATGAAGAAACCGGACTTAATGGCTCTAGCGCCTATGTTGAACAGCGACAGCCGTTGCAGGGAATCGAAAGCCCCCCCGGCTCAGGTTTGTATCCTGAGCCTCGTTGGCTGGGCATGATTCAGCATGACATGATGTTATGGGATCACGGCGCGCCGAGAGCAGATGGAACGGTCAGTCGCGACCAGCGGCCGGAAGCCGACATCAATATCGAATTTCAATCGGCCTCTGAATTGGCCGAAGATTCTATGCGACTGGCCTTCGTTTTTAAGGCCGCCGCCGATGACTATAACACCGATTATCCGGCCACCGTTGGTCCGCATATGACCAACACCGATTCCACCCCTTTCATGAATATCGTGCCTTCGATTAGCCTGCGCGAAAACGAGCGCGGCGCCCACACCGGTGGTGGCTGGAACCCAAGCTGGCACACACCATTGGATGTATGGACAACATTTTCCGACAAGGATTTCCGCCTGGGCCTGAATGCGGCGCAAACCACGCTGTCGGCTATAGCCAAACTGGCTGGCGCTACGCTGGAGAAATAACCACTACCACTAGATAGTTGCTCGAATGATCACCGCACAGCTGGCGGCGTAAGAAGAACCCGATAAGCGATGACAGGGGTATAGTGAACACAAGCGCGATACTGCTCGTTCTGATCGGGATAGCAGGGCTAGGCCCGCGTCACGGAAAACTGCCTGGCCACACAAGAGTCATGTGGCCGAATTCCCGCAAACTCAGGCCTCAATGCCTGCCGTTAACCGCGAGCAGGCACTGAGAGTATGTGGGGAATCTATGGTTGCGGAATCGAAGTAGTAACTACCGGTCCCATACCCATAATTTGAACTGTTACGGCTTCATCTTTGGCCATGTCGTAATGGTGACCATTAGGCGGCTCATAGATGAAGGTACCCTGCTCTACTCGCTTCATATTGTCCGGGTTGTAAACCTCTGACTCGGGCCCGGTAGACACCCACCAGGTGCCTTTGAGCACGGTAATATAGCGCGCCTGATTATGATAATGCGGACGGCTTCCGCGACCGGCCGCGAAAGTGATTTGAATAACATAGATTCCAGACTTGCTGGGATCACCATACAGGACAGAAGTTATGCTTCCCTCCGGAGGCATTAGATCCGCTGGCGTAGCGATCATAAAACCGTGTTCATCCGGCTCCACAACCTGTGCAGATACTGACTGCATACCAAACAACAGCATCCCAAGAATGCAGCTGGCCCATGTAATGATTTGTGTGCGTTTCATTTTATTCTCCTCGCGGCAGATTGATGTAGTACTGCGTGCCCTCTATAAACGGCCCAGAATCTACGATAGCTTTTGGGTGAAAGATAGCACGAGATGGGAAGTGTGAGAGAATTATTTGCTTGCAGACACCATTTTGGCTGTGAAACCACGATTGGCAGTTGATATTTACCTGCAGCGATAACTGGATCAATCATCCCGCTAACTTCGGTTGATACACCGGCAGAAAAGCGAATACTGGCATTCCTAGGGCCAGAACTAATTTCAGAGGCCCTTCGCCCAGAAAATAATCCCTAATACCCAGTGTCATGAAATTCGCGAATTCCAGGAGAAGGTGAAAACCTGGATAAATTAAATTTACATTCAAACACGCAGAATCTTGTTAATAATCTGATGGATCTGCCTCACGCCAATAGGTTTGGTGATATAGGCCTCAATCCCACCTGCTAATGCTGTTTCAATCGTAAGCGGCGTGGCATCAGCAGAAACAGCGATAAGCGGAATAGCCTTCGTCTCCTCCATGTTCTTCAGTTTTCGGGCTGCCTCGATTCCACTCATTCCAGGAAGGTTAATATCCATAAGAATGACATCGGGCCGGTTTTTTTTGGCCAGTTCAATGCCCAATTCAGCATTATTGGCCTTGAGCATCTCGATCTGAAGCGCAGGGAATCTGGTTAAAATATTCTCCATCAAGCGCATATTGTCAGGGTCGTCTTCAATGTAGAGTATTACCCGGGAAGTGCTGTCTTCATTTGAGGACGTGGATCTTTTTGCCGCTAATTTCGCTGCCGGTTCGATGCCGGCGTAAGTCACACCCTGTTCCTGACTCAACGGCATTTCAATCCAAAAAGTACTGCCTTGACCCTCTTCACTTTCGTATCCAATATTTCCTTTCAGCAACTTAATCATGCGTTTGGCTATATAGAGTCCAATGCCAGTCCCTGCTATCGGTCCAGTCTCACGTCCCAGCCGTTCAAACGGTGCAAACAAGTCGTCGCGACGATCATGAGGGATTCCCGCTCCGATATCTGCCACACTAATACGCAACATATTACCCGGCAGCTCTTTGCAGGAAATTGTGACAGAGTCACCTTCTTCACTGTAATTTATGGCATTGCTCAGCAGATTAAGTAGCACCTGTTTTAGCCGCGCGGCGTCGGTCCAAAGCCGGGGCATGGCTCTCTGATTACAGCATTGGTCGATAATCTGAATATTTTTTTCTCTAGCCCGAAACTGGATTTGGTTCAAACAATCTTCAATTATCTCAACTGTCGGTACATGATCGAACAGTAGGGACATTTGACCCTCTTCAACTGTATTTAATTCAAGCACGTCAGTGATCAGCTTTAGTAAATGCTCTCCGCTTGAGAGTATATTGAGTAAATATTCTCTCTGTTCGTCGTCAAGGTTTGATTCCGCTTCACCTAGCTCAATTAATTGCGCATAACCAAGAATGGAATTCAATGGTGTGCGCAGTTCATGGCTCATAGAAGAGAGGAAAAGGTTCTTAACCTGACTGGCTTTTTTGCGCTGTTCAATTTCAAGCTGAAGCTGAAGTGTGCGTTCTTCAACGCGATGTTCCAATTCCTCATATACGCTTTGTAGTTCCCGTTCGGCTCGCTTCCGCAAGCTGATATCTTGTGAAATTGTTACGATGATCCAGCGATCATCCAGATACAATGCACGCCGATGCACCTCGGCTAAAGAGCGGACATTGTCCGCGCCTTGAGTTTTAACCTCGGTTACCGTGCCTTGCTCCCCGGCTGCGATAACTTCATTGTACATACTATCAAGTTCATGTCGGTCATAAAGCAATACATCCTGTGGCCCCTTCTGCAACAACTCTTCCTGGCTAAATCCAGTCTGCTGTGCAGCCATTTTATTTGCGTAAATAAAACGCATCGACTCGTAATCCGTGACGAAAACCATATCGGGAGAGACATCCATTGCCGCACGAAATTGCAACATTTCATTATCACGATTCTTGCGTTCAGTGATATCCCGGGAAATTGTTATGATGGTCCAATGATCATCCAGTTGTAGCGCATGCCGCCGCACCTCGGACCAAGAGTGCGCATTATTTTTCGCCTTTCGTTCAACTTCCCTTATGACACCTTTTTCACCCGAGGCGATAGCTTCCGCGTAGTCACGCTCGATTTCATTACGATTATAATTCAATATATCTTCTGGCCCCATCTCCAATAATTGAGTCTGGCTATAGCCCGTGCGCTTCGCGGCAGTACGATTAACATAGAGGAAGCGCATCGAATCAGGATCAGTAAAATAGATAGAATCGGGCGAGGCATCTATTGCCGCGCGGAAACGCCGCAATTCTCTTTGTTGTTCTTTTCCGCTGGTGATGTCCTGAACTGTACCGATAGAACGAATTGCCTTTCCGTTGTCATCATAAAATGATTTACACCGCTCTCTTACCGTTTTTATCGATCCATCTTTTAGCAGGAGGCGATGCTCGATGTCATAAGGCTCGCGGGTTTCTACCGACTTCAAATAAGCAGCATCTACCAAGGCCCGGTCATCTGGATGAACATACTCCAGGAATGTTTCATAAGTAACAGAAAATTGCTGAGGCTCTAAACCAAATAATCTGTAAATTTCATCCGACCAGAGCAACTTATTTAAAACCAAATCTAGTTCCCAGCTACCTATATGAGCTAGACGTTGCGCCTCGTCAAGTCCAGATTTGCTTGCTCTCAAGTCCTGCTCTGCTTGCTTCCATTTAGTCATATCTCGTATTGTCGCGAGAATAAACAGCTCTTCTCCAGCTTTTATAGGGCTCAAGCTGACGGCTACGGGAATTTCAGTTTCTTCAATTGTACGCAGGAAAATATTTTCTATATCTCCCATATATCTAGTTGTAGGGTCTTTTACATATTGCTTAAGGTTTAGTTGATGTTTTTTCCTGGATTTGGATGGAACAAGAATTTCCACCGGACGGCCTTGTAGTTCTTCTTTGCTATAGCCACTCAATGCCTCTAGTTTTTGATTGACTAATTCAATACTTCCTTCCTCATTAACAATGATCAGAGCATCTGATGCGGCTTCTAAAAACACTCCAAAGTCTAAATCTCTCAAATTAAGCTTATCCAAACTTTCCCTATTCATTCGTGCCTTCCCACCAACTTCATTATTTTTATTATAGTGACGTCTGTTTTTGAATAATTTTTCTTCTTTATCTGGACCAGCACTCTACCACAAGAATTTAATTGCTACACCGACCGGTATCTTAAGGTAAGAATTGAAGTATTTCAGCAAAGTGATGCATCCAATTCCTTTCGCCCAGTCATCATATAGCTGTAACAATTTTGGCCAGGATGAGTCTTATTAGCCAAATGACTGGGTAATTCCGAATTAGAGGACAGATTGATGATACGACTGAAGGATTTGAGCAAAGTTTACCGCACGGCCTACATGGAGACTGTCGCGCTGGACAATATCAATATTCACATCACCAAGGGTGAGTTTGTAGCGGTTATGGGTCCTTCCGGTTGCGGTAAATCCACGCTGCTGAATATCGTCGGCATGATCGATTCCCCTGACAGCGGCGAATACTACTTCGATGGTGAAGAGATCGCCAGTCGCTCGGAAAATGATCTGGTAGATCTGCGTAAGCAAAACATTGGCTTCATCTTCCAAAATTTTAATCTGATTGATGATCTCAGCGTGCAGGAGAACGTCGACCTGCCCCTGCTGTATCTTGGTATTTCGAAAAGCGAACGACGTAGAAAAGTGGCTGAGGCCTTGGAACTGGTTGGCCTGGAAAGCCGAGCCAAACATAAACCGCAGGAACTCTCCGGCGGACAGCAACAGCGCGTGGCCGTTGCCCGCTCTATTGTCAGTGATCCAAAACTAATTCTGGCAGATGAGCCAACCGGTAATCTCGATACCAAGAACGGCGATGATGTAATGAATATGCTGGCACTACTGAAAGACAAAGGTGCAACAATTTTGATGGTGACCCACTCTCCCGAACATGGCGCCAAGGCCGATCGGATTATCACCATGTTGGACGGAAAAGTCAGCGGCGGTCAAAGTGAGAGCGAAATTGAGATGGCATCCAATGTCACCGCGCTTCGACAGAGTTAGAACAAGGAATTTCAGGAGCTTACTATGATTTCTCATTTTATCAAGATGGCATTAAAGGCCTGGCTTAAGTTCAAACTGCATTCGGTCATCAGCCTGCTTAGTCTGGTGTTTGGCTTTCTGTGCTTTATCTCGGCCGTGTTACTTTCTAACTACACGCAAAGCTTCGATCAGCACTACCCCAATGCTGATAAAATTTACAATGTCGTCATGCGCAATACCGGACCCGCTGGCGGGCCCGATAATTTTCCGATAATTAATGAACCGGCGGCTCGCTATCTGCGTGCGGCGTTTCCAGAAATTCCTAATATCGTCAGAGCAAGCAGCGGCGCGCAGGGCGATGTCACCGTCGACGGTCAAGCCCTTACTCTTGCTACCCGTTATGTTGAATCCCGATTCTTCGATATTTTCCCGCTGCAAACATTACACGGGCTGGCCCCGGGAGAAGCGCTCCCTCCCAACTCCGTGATGATTACCGAAGCAGCAGCCATTAAGATATTTGGCCGTGCCGATGTCGTCGGTGAAAGACTATTGATAAACAACCGCTCGGACGTTTCGATTGTAGCGGTCGCCGCGAAGCCTGAATTCCCTTCCCATCTTGAGTCTTCTGTGACTTTCTTCACTAGCGATTTATTTATCCCTATGGAAGTAAGAGAGAACGAAATCCGGGAAAGACGAATAGCTGCAGGTTCAGACCCCGATGCGGATCAGTGGGGCAATCAGTCAGATTTTGTCTATATCGAATTCCCTGAGGACATGGATCTCGATGTCGATGCGTTCAATCAACGGCTTGATCAATTTGTGAAGACTACCCTGCCCGAAGATCGCGCCGAAGTCATGACCTATCAACTGCAGCCAATCAACAAATTGGTCACTTCCCTGACCGCCGTAATTACCGGTGGCTTCGACATCATTAAAGTACTCATTGTGGCTGGCGCTCTGGTGCTGTTAATTGGCTGCCTGAATTATTCCAATCTGGTAATCGCACAACTCTCGCTGCGCAGCCAGGAAATTGGCGTACAAAAAATTCTGGGGGCCAAACGAAGTCTATTAGTCGCGCAGTATTGCTTCGAAAGTTTTCTGTTCGTTACCTCTGCATTATTGTTAACGCTACTGCTATTTTCCGGTGTATTGCTTCAATTTCAGTCTGCAGGAATCGTTGGCGTTGGTCTGAGCAGCTTATTTGATGCAAGGTTATGGCTGAACTTATCGAGCGTCATGCTGGTCATTATTGTGATCGCCGGTGCCTATCCGGCTCTGCGAACCACCAGCGTAAGCCTTGTCTCACTGATGCGACCAAAAGGTTCAAGCGGATATTCAGGAAAACTGCGTTCGCTGATGGTCGGCGTGCAATTTTTTATCTCCGGCACCCTGATGATTCTCGCAATAGTCATGTTCACCCAAAATGCCGCCATGACACAGCAACTGGATGGTGAAGTAGCAGATCCAAAAATTGTTATCACCACACCGGTTGACACTTATAGCGTAGATCCAGAATTGCTCATCACTGAATTAAAGCAACATCCCGGCGTGCTCTCGGTGACTCAGGTAGATATTCAACCCTGGGAAATCAGTATGTCTACTGTCGATCTGTCGCGTTCTCCGGACATCAATGCCACACCAACCAATATTAGTAATCTGAACGTGGGCTATGAATTCACCCAAACAATGGACGTGCCTCTGCTTGCTGGCAGAGATTTTTCAAGACAGCGCAGCAATGATGAATTTCCTTCGCTCAACCAACTCAATTCCAACAGCGGACCTTACTCGATACTTATTAATGATTTAACTGCACAGGAGTTGGGTTGGGAAAATGCGGAAGAAGCTATCGGCGAAAGTGTTTATCGCCATATCGGCCTGCCATCGATCGAGAATGAAATTGTCGTGGAACAGCTCATCATTGGCAGTGTCGGCGATCAAAAATACAAATTTATCAACTTTAAAAGCTTCGGCGTCAGTGGCAGCATGTATACCCTGCGCCCCAAAACCTCCAACTACCTGGTGATTAAGGTCGCTAAAAATAATATCAATGACGCATTGATACATATAGACGAAACCTGGAAGCGGCTAATGCCTGGCATTGCCTTGAAGCGAACTTTCGCCGACGATCTGTTCTATGAGGCCTATAATCTGTTTCTTGCCATTAGCGCCTCTATAGCTGCCTTGTCAGTATTCGGATTCCTTATTGCCAGCATAGGTTTGTTAGGCAATGCTACCTTCATTACCAATATCCGGCAGAAAGAAGTGGGTATTCGCAAGGTGATGGGTGCCAGTAGCAGCCGATTATTGCGCATGCTGTTATTGGATTTCGCCAAGCCAATCATTATCGCCAACCTCTTTGTTTGGCCCTTGGGATATGTAATTGGCAACGCTTACACCAGCCTGTTTGCTACTCAGGCTCAATTGACGATTTTCCCCTTTCTGCTAAGCCTTCTCTTGTCGGTACTAATCGCCGTGGTCGCGGTTATTTCACAGTCCTGGAAGAGCGCCCATGTCAGGCCAGCTATGGTGCTTAGATACGAGTAGGCACCCAATATCCTTTTAGCAGTAGTGCTTCATGCGAATAGTAACTACGCTTTATCGTTGAGGCACAAGTAATCCCTGTATCTGGGACCAACATTGGAGTTATAATTTTTCCCTATGGCAATGGATAGAGTAATTGAAAAGAAAAAAATGGCCTTCTGGCAGTGGGGGCTAATCGCCGTCGTTGCGGGCGTTGGCGGTTGGTTTGCCTACGGATTATTGGCCGACGCCTCCATACGCACCTATCGCGTCCCTGCCGAGCAAATTATTGTCTCTTCGGTTCAATATGGCGCCTTCGAAGACCTGATCCCGATTCGCGGAACAATTCAACCCTTTAACAGCGTATTTCTCGATGCGGTAAATGGTGGAGCCGTAGAGGAAGTGTTTGTCGAGGAAGGCAGCTTCGTCGAAGCCGGACAGCCCTTGTTGCAGCTGAGTAACACGACCTTGCGCTTGAGTGCGGCACAGAATGATACGCGAATAACTGAGCAATTAAACAACCTGAGTAATATCACCGATGGCTTTGAGACAACCAAACTAAACACCGAACGCAATTTGATCGATACCAAATACCGCATTACGACCTTGGAGCGGCAGATGGGTCGAGCTGAGAAACTGGTTTCAGATAAGCTGGTATCAGAAGAAGAATACGAAGCTATCGTTGATGATCTCGAGTACCAAAGGGCCGTGCTTGCCAATCTTCTGGCTCGACAAGTCCTGGAAGATCGAATTCGAAAGGAAAGGCTGATTCAGATTACAACCCAGAATGACAAACTTCTCGAAAATCTTGAAGTTTCTCAAAGTAGCTTTGAGAGTCTGCTTGTGCGCGCACCTATATCGGGCCAGCTAACTTCCTTTCCGGTTGATATTGGTGAAAGCAAGCAGGGGGGTCAGCGCCTCGGTCAGATTGATGTTATCGACCAATTCAAGGTGGTGGCTCAGATAGATGAGTATTATGTGTCCCGAGTTGCTGCCCAGCAAAGCGCAAACTTTACCCTGTCAGGCCGGGAATTTACGGCGCGAGTGGATAAGGTTTATCCGGAAATCACCGAAGGCACTTTCGAGGTGGACCTGGTATTCGAAGACCCGGCGCCAGCCGACATTCGTCGAGGACAGACGCTACAGATGGAATTGACTCTCGGCAATGCCGTGGAGACTCTGCTGTTGCCACTGGGTGGATTTATTCAGGACACCGGCGGAAACTGGGTTTTCGTTGTCGATGCGGCCGGAGAATATGCAACTCGCCGCGACATTCGTGTTGGCCGTCGCAATAATCGTTATGTGGAAGTACACGAAGGCCTGGAACAAGGCGATCGCGTTATTACTTCCAGCTACAGCCAGATGGAAGATATGGAACGAATTCAGCTCACGGAGTAATTGCGCTTTTGATTTCGAAACCTCTCGCTTTCAGCCTGCCTGACTCCCGCCGCCCCGACCTTAACTGCAATAATAAACACCGAGCCCAGAAACTACTGGCCGGCCTCGTAACTGTACAGGCGGCGGTGCTGAATACGCCAGCCGCTCGCGGTGCGCGCGAATACATCTTGATAATAACCAGACGCTATCATCGTCGGCGGGCTGCTGGTGACATCGAGCAGCAGGTAGTATGCCCGCCCCGTCGCACCGTCCTGGGTCGGCGTAATGAGGTAACTCCCATTCATGTGCCGTCTGCCGACATCACCGGTTTTCCCCTGATAGCGCTCGGCCCGATCGGCCCGCAGCGCATCCATACCCACAATGTCCCGTCCGCCGCGTGTCATTGTCGCATCGTCGGCAAAGGCAGACAGGAACAACTCTGTATCTCGAAAATCACTGCCCTGATTGTATCGCGCGTAAAGCGCCTTGATCTCTTCGTAGTCCTGGCCGGTGAGCGCGGTGAGAGATGAATCCTCTTCAGCCGACATAGACATAGACCCAGACCCGGATAACGCGAGCATAAGTGCCAATGCAACTACCTTTGTGAGCTTACACCCATTGAATTCAGTCATTACCGCCTCCTGAGACTGTCCGCCTTCCACATTCGACCACCTTCGGTCAGGGCGATCAACGGCAGGCACTCTATTTAAACGCTTTCCTTGGGGACTAATAGATAACACTGCGTGACCGAATCGCCTTCACCCACCCGAGACTTTTTCAAAGCATTGTCGGGAAACGATTGATTAAAATCGAAATAGAAATATTTGCTAATAATCTCCAAGGCCTTAGGCATGTGTTGTACGAGAAAATATCGATCTGTTCCCGGATATGAATGGAACAATTCTGCGGACAGATAAATTCTAGGCTTGAGGTCTTTCTTGATGATTCGGTACATCTCCTTAATATGGGATTCCACCTGGGCAAGAAAAAGTTTGTCTCTCAACATTTCGAGCAAGGGAGTCAACTTCGATTCATGCCGCCTTACTTCATCAGAGCCGAAGCGCTCAATCAGCATGTTGGTAAAATAGCCATAGGGCTCAAAATCGAACTGGGACAACACCATGGAAGA